>CAZDLD010000074.1:0-396 GCA_964506355.1 uncultured Hydromonas sp. | reverse complement strand
TGTATGTTCCATCCTCACGTAAACTAATAGTGCTTTTTTTTCCTTCTAATGTAGTTGAGCCATCACTACTAATTGATTGAGACTTCAATTCATACTGGCCTACCACATCCCTATCATCAGGCTTTTCCGTCGTATATAACTTAGCATGAGGATCATATTGGCAAGAACCTAAAGCCAAAATAATAAAAGTGTTAAAAATCAATGAGCTAACAAACGACTTTAGATTATTTAATATGCCAACTGCCTTCATATGATTCTCTCTTTGCTTTTTGAACCAACCTAACAATTTATTGAAACTGCCCCAAAAACCGCAAATCATTTTCATAGAACAAACGCAAATCATTCACGCCATAGCGCAGCATCGCCAGTCGATCCGGCCCCATGCCGAAGGCAAAG
>CAZDLD010000073.1:0-8882 GCA_964506355.1 uncultured Hydromonas sp. | reverse complement strand
CCGCTGTATTGCCCATTGCCCAAATGTGTCAGACGCCAAATGCGCCGGTTGGTTTTAACAGCCGCGTCAGACTCTAAGTACGTGAAGGCTTCGTCCAGCACACCAATCTCAACACCGTTTTTAATTTGCCATGTACCCGTCATGTCAACCACAAAGCGACGAACGACCTTGCCATTGCGGTCGGTAAATATGCCATGTGCCTTGAGTTTGCCGTTAAAGTAGCTGCGCAAGTCCAGCGCAGGCGCCTGCGCCTCGTAGTCTACCACCTTAGGTGCAGCGCAACTGCTCATGCCCATTGCACAAACCAAATAAAGCAGGGGACGAAAAATAATACTGAGTTGCTTCATGCTTGTTCTCCATATCGTTGATAAAATCGGCAAAGGGCAGCCACAGCAAGCATTTTTAGCGCACTAGGAGCCCATGCGTACGCAAAAGTCAGTGTGCTCATGGATTGTGTGGTTTGTACGCCAACTGAATAGCCCCACAGCGCCAGCAAAGGCAAAACCAAGCCTGCGGCCAAAGCCAAATTGAGCTTGGTCACACAGGTCCACCAGCCAAAAAACTGTCCTTCACTTTGTTTGCCAAAACCAGCTTTGTGCACGATACCTGTTAACATGGACGAAGGTACAACCAAGTCTGCGCCCAGCGCAAAACCTGTTGCAGCACAAACCAGCGCAAATGGCCCCACGTCGCCTGGCCCCATCCACAGCACCGACGCAAATGCAGCAATGGCGAGCAGCATGGCGACCAACCAACTGCGCTCTAGCCCCCAGTGTTTGACAGCAATCAACCAAACTGGCACCGACAAACCCGCAAACAAAAAGTACACCACCAAAAGAAAAGGTATGCTCTCACTGGCCTGTAGCACATCAGATACAAAAAACGCTAACAAGGTTGCAGGAATGGCGCTTGCCGTTCCGTTGATGACAAACACCGCTATCAAGCCTCGAAATGCAGGCATACGCCACGGTGACGCTGCACCGTTAGTTGCTGCAAACTTGGCTACATGAAAGACATTTTGTTTACTTTTTAGCACCTCATCAAACAATTGCTTGACAGCAAACAATCCGCAAAGCGCCAATACCAAGAGAGCGGCAAGCAAGCCGGTCGTCCAGCCATAACCCAAGAAACTGGGCAAAATACTGGCCAACAAAACACCTGACAAACCAAGGGCCTCGCGCCAAGCTGAGACTTTGGCGCGAAACTTGGCGTCACCGCCCCAGCGAGCACCCCATGTTTGATGGATTATTGACAACACGCTGTAACTTAAATACGTCACTACCAAGGCCGTAGCCAACCACAACCATAGCCAACCGCCTTGCACTAGCGGCCTCCACAATGCTGCAAAGCCCAACACCAACAAAACCGCCGCCAGCACACACCACCGCAACACGATTTGATGCCCACCCTGATCAAACTGCGCGTCGATGAAGCGCCCAAACAAGGGGTCAACTAAAGCGTCCAAAGCGCGGGTGAGCAACAGGACATAACCCAGCATCGCCAGTGACATTCCAAAGTTTGCCGCGTAATGGTGCGGCAGGTTAACATGCAAGGGTAAGGCTACGAAGGCCAACGGCATAGACAACAGGGCATAGCGGCTGCCTTGCACCCAACTCAGTTGCGCGGCTGTCATGACTCTATGCGCCCATCAGCTGCTGACGCAACTGGGGCGCAGAGGTTTTCGCACTCAGCCAAATACCCAGGAACAACTGCGCAAACTTGGCGTCTTCAATCTGCGCGGTTTGATTATTGTTATGAAAAAAAGTAATCGTTTCATCGCCATCAAACACACCTATTAGGCGGTCGTTGGCTACAACGTCAGGAAAGGCTTTTTCCATCAGGCACTGCCAGCGCCTGGCCTCGTCATCATTGAAGCTGTCCACGCGACGCATTTCTACAATCGAGCGCTCAGCGATCAGCTTGCCCTCTAAGTGCCTTGCATATTGCAACTCCAACGCCAAGGGTGTGGTGCAGTAATTTAGGTTGTTTGTAGCTTGCGCTGTCCACAGCCAGATATCATAAATTTTCAGCCCAAAAAAACGCATAGTGCCTGCGCCTTGGTTATGCACCAGCTTGGTGGAAGTTGAGTTAAGGCCTTGCATCGAAATTCCTTGCGATGATTGTGCTGCGTGTTCAGTGCGATGTGTGTGTTGTGTATCCATTTTTGACCAAACCCCCATATTAGAGTTCAAGCATGAACCAAAGTGAACTGACGCACGCTGATGTTGTCTTGCGCAAATGCTGCTTCGCAATAGGCCAAATAAAACTCCCACAACTTAATGAACCGTGTATCAAACCCTTCTTGTAACACCTGCTCCTCATGATGCAAAAATGCATTGCGCCACATGCTTAAGGTTTTTGCGTAGTCTTTCCCGAAAGCAAACTCATCGACAACACGAAAGCCCGCCGTGGTGGCCGCTTGCTTAAATAAACTGCTGCTGGGCAACAAACCACCTGGGAACACATATTGCTGAATAAAGTCCGTGCCTTTGACATAGCGGTCAAACAAATCATCTCGGATTGTGATGCTCTGGATGCACGCCTTTCCACCCACTTTGAGGTTTTGCTTTACGGCTGCAAAGTACCCAGGCCAGTACTCGCGACCAACTGCTTCGAACATTTCTATCGACACAATGGCATCAAATTTTTGTCCTTCAAACTGCGCAGCTATGTCGCGGTAGTCGATCAAGTGCAAGCTTGCCTTGTGCTGTAAACCAGCGGCTTGCAGGCTCTGCTGCCCATAAGCCAATTGCTCTTGCGATAAGGTAATTCCGTTAACTTTTGCGTCAGACTCTGTTGCTGCAAGATGCGCCATAGCGCCCCAGCCACAACCAATTTCCAATAAGTTTTGTCCCGCCGCCAAGTCAACTTGCTTCAGTGCTCGACGCATTTTGTTTTCTTGTGCGCGTGTCAAGTCGTTGTCATGCTCAGGTTCAAACAACGCACTGGAATAATTCATGCTTGGATCCAGCCAGATTTTGTAAAAATTATTGCCCAAGTCGTAATGAGCATGGATGTTTTTGCTACTGCCGGCTTTGGTGTTTTTGTTGAGCAAGTGCTTCACACGATGCCATAATGCACCAAGCCAAGAGCCATAAATGATTTGTTCAAGGTGGTTGCGGTTAACCAGCATTAGTTCTAGTAAAGGAGTTAATTGCGGCGTGCTCCAATGACCATCCATATAGCTTTCTGCAAAGCCAATGTCACCCGACTTGAGCGCAGCTTTGACGCATTGCCAGTCGTGGATGTGAATGCAGGCACTTAGGCCATCATCTTGCCCAAAGCGCATGATTTCACCTGCTGGCGTATGCACGTTTAGCTGCCCACGGTCAATTTTTGCAAGCATCTTGAATACATGCTTGGCATAAATAGGCAGACCTGGAGCCTGCCAAAGTGAAGTGGCTTGTTGGTTGGTTGCTGTGCTCATCGGCTTACAAACTCCTGTGGTTTTGATGGCTTTGAAAAATAGGGTACGCGTTTAAGTGCAAGCTTGAGCGCTTGCCAATGGATTTTGATCACCACACCCCAAGTCATCATGGGTTGGCTCAGCCACTGCCGCCAGATTAACTTTGTAGTCAAGGGTTGCAACCGACCAAACCAGTTGGTTTGCAGCAGCACGCCCCCCTGATCAACCAATTCAACCCGCGCCATGATGCTTGTGTTTTGCCGCACAAATTGAAATTGATATGAGCCTTGCACTTGGCAAAAAGGCGAGACGTGAAAGTGCTTTTCGGCTACTACCCAAGCCCCACTGGCAACATCTGGGTCGGTCAGCAGGTAGCAGTGTCGCTCACCGAAGGTGTTGTTGACTTCTGCCACAATAGCCACCAAGTCACCCACACGATTGTGCACATACCAAAAGCTTACTGGCTTGAACACATAACCCAGAACTCGTGGAAAAGTCTGCAGCCAGACTTCGCCAGCGCTGTCGTTCACACCTTGCTGTTGCAGCAATTGATCTATCCAAACCAACGCATCACCTTGCCCCACACCGTGGTCAGCGTCATAAAAGCTGATCAGACCAAATCGGTTGTGTCGCAATGGGCTGGCTGACAAACCTGCTTGAGCTGCTCGCAGCGCCAATGCACGCATGGGCAGCATCAAAAAATAGACCCCATATGCAAACTGATGAACTTTGGGACGGTGACGCTTGTGCCACGTTTGCCCCACTCCCAATAACGTGGGTGTGTTGGCGGATACAAGACCCGTCAATAGACTAGAGTGTATGGACGTGCTGTTTGCTTGTGTCATAGGGCGCTGACCCATTTTGCACACAAGTCGCGCGCAGCTGCAGCACCCGTTTGATAGCCGTCTTCATGAAAGCCGTACCGACACCAAGCGCCTGCATACCAAGTGCACGCATGTTTGTCTGGGACTGCTTGAATGCTGGACAAGTTAGTTTGGGCATCCATGGCTGCTTGATCGAAAACTGGGTGCATGTAGTCGATTCGGTGCTGCACCAAATTTGGCTCAGGTAGGCGAATAGGGTTGAGCGTCACAAACACATTTTGCTTGGTTTTCAGGGGCTGTAGCGCATTGAGCCAATAATGCAAGCACACCTTCTGTGCAGCTTGTTCAGTTTGTGCGCTGGTCTCATAATTCCATGCTGCCCATGCCAGGCGGCGCTTGGGCATCAGCGCTGCGTCTGTGTGTACAACAGCTGTATTGGCTTGATAGCGAATTGCCCCTAAAACACGTCGCTCAGCATCGCTGGCATCTGCTCCGAGCATCGCCAATGCCTGATCGGGGTGCGTAGCTATGATGACTCCATCAAATTGCTCCTGCCTATTTTCGCTTTTGATGAGCACGCCACTTTCGCTGCGCACTATGCGCTGCACTTGGCAGTTAAGGCGCTTGTCGGCAATGCGTTCGGTGATTTTTTTAACGTAATGAGCCGAGCCGTCTACCACGGTATACCACTGCGGCCGATTGGTCACTTGCAGCAAACCATGGTTATGGCAGAATCTGATCAAAGTCGCCATCGGGAAGTGTAACATTTGCATTGTGGGGGATGACCAAATACATGCAATCATTGGCAACAAATAATGCTGAATAAACTCTTGCTGAAACCCGTGTTGTGCTACAAAATCAGCCACAGACTGGTTATTGGGCTCAATGAGTCTGTCATCGGCTAAAGCCTGTGTCAGGCGATTAAAACGCAAGATGTCACGCAGCATTCTCCAAAACACAGGCTTAAGAACATTGCTGCGCTGCGCAAAAACCGTGTTCAGGTTGCTACCCGACCACTCAAGCGCTGCATTGCCAACACCTGTTATGACTTGCACTGAAAAGCTCATGTCAGACTTCGCGCGCACAACACCTAGATCATCAAACATGCCAATCAACCCTGGATAAGTTCGCTCGTTATAAACCAAAAAGCCTGTGTCTATGTTGACCGCCTCCCCTGAAAGCATCACCTGTTTTGTGTTGGCATGACCTCCGAAATACTGCCCTGCTTCAAACAAAGTTATGGCCACTGCTTCACCCGCTTGCTTTTGCAGTGTGTACGCCGCAGCCAAACCTGCTATGCCCGAGCCAACGATGGCGACTTTGAGTTTCATTTTGCTACATCCGATCTTGTTTATTGTTTTGATTTTGCGGTAAGACGCCAACTGATAAACCGCTTGTTTATCACACCCACCTATAAAAATATACTCATTGGTTCATAATATAACTGATAAGTTTATAAATTACAACCAGCACCTATAAATAAAACCATTCATGTTACAATCGCGGTCATGAACAATCCAAAATCGCGTTACAAAGAGCAGGTTCTGCAACTCAAACACGACGCTGTGTTAGGCGCGGTCAATAAGCTATTGGCCGCCAAAGGTTACGACCACATGACAGTGGATGAGGTGGCCGAGCACGCAGGTATGTCTAAGGCTAGCCTTTACAAGTTGTATGCCAGTAAAGAGGACTTGGCTGGTGCCGCCATGACAAGGGTGCTGGACTTAGCATTGAATTTGGTCAACGAGATGCGCACCGAGACGCATAGCAATGCGCTGGACAAGCTCAAAAGTTTGACACGCTGGGCGATGGCAACCAAGCTTGGGGGTGAAATGCCCAGCCTACCCGCCCAAAACAGCACGTTAAGCGACGCGCTGCAGACCAATGAAGCCTACATGGAGCGTCTGTTTGAGCTATCAATGAAGCTGAGCATATGGATTGCTCAAGCTCAGAACGAGGGCTTGATTAAAGCGCAGCTGCCCGCCACATTTGTGCTGTACAACCTATACGCCCGCGCGTGCGACCCAGTATTAGATGTGATGAAGGCCGAAGGCCAGTACAGCGATGAAGACATCATCGAAATGTTGATCGCTGTTCACTTTGACGGCATGACCGGATACAAGCTAAGTCAAATCACGTGAACCAACGGTTCAATGCCGCAAATACCCCACCATTATTAGTAAAATCAGCGAATAGGGTATCAAGGCAAATGACGACGATTATGAAACATAGAAGTGGTCAAACTCTATTGATTAACTCCCAAGCAGTTTAAACCGCGCGACACCCCCGCTTACCACTGAATCAAAGCAGAATCAATAATCAAATAATCAAAGGGGTCAGACTCCATTGATTTCCGAAATAATCTTCTGTATTCGCCATCAGAAAAGCCCAAGTGCGAATTTGTCCGTACCCCTATTTTTTTGAGCTGCTTAACACACCATTTTTATCCAATCAATTTGTAATAAAGTAGCTTCACAGAAATTGCACAGCAACTAATACAGCACAATGAAAAAACCTCAGCCTTTCGACTGAGGTTTTTGCACACTTGGTGCCCGTTGCAGGACTTGAACCCACCACCCCCTGATTACAAGTCAGGTGCTCTACCAGATGAGCTAAACGGGCTAAGGTTGAGATTATAGCCACAACTATGCAGTTTGGCAAGTCTGAGCTGCACTTTTTTTCAAGTTTATGCTGTGGCTGTGACTTTTTGAGTCCGTTGTGTCTTCAGCTGATGCGCATCCCCACTTCCGCACCCGCTATCGGCTCTAGGATGTAGATGCCTTTGTTCTCTGAGCCCTCTTTGTCCGAGCCTGCGAGTACCATGCCTTCTGAGATGCCGAATTTCATTTTGCGCGGGGCGAGGTTGGCCACGAGTACGGTGAGTTTGCCCACGAGGTCTTCGGGTTTGTACATGCTGGCAATGCCTGAGAACACATTGCGCGTCTTGCCCTCGCCTGCGTCGAGCGTGAGTTGCAGCAGTTTGGTCGAGCCGTCCACGGCTTTGCATTCGAGGATTTTGGCGATGCGCAAATCAACTTTGACAAAATCGTCAATGCCGATGGTCTCGGCTATCGGTGCGATGTCGCGTGCTTGTACGTGCACGGTGTTCTCGGTCGCTTGTAGGGATTCTTTGTTCGCTTCGAGCAGGGCTTCGACGTGGGTCGGCTCTACACGGGTGAGCATGTGTTTGTATGGGTTGATGGCGTTCGCTGCGCTCAGTGGCACGGTGATGTCGGCCCAGCTCTGCGCTGGGATGTTCATAAATGCGTAGGCCTGCGCCGCCACAGTCGGCAGCACGGGCGAGAGATACACCGTGAGGATGCGGAATGCTTCGAGACAGATGCTGCACACGCGATGCAGCTCGTCGTCCTTGCCGTCCAGTCGGGCGAGTTCCCACGGTTTGTTCTCATCGATGAACACATTGACCGCGTCGGTCTGCTCCATAATGGCGCGCATGGCTTTGCCAAACTCGCGGGCTTCGTAGTGCTCGGCGATGCTGGCGCTGGCGGCGCGCAGTTGCGCGAGCAGCGGCTCGTTCATGGCGGCGTCATTGACCTTGCCTGCAAAGCGCTTGGAGAGGAATCCCGATGCGCGGCTGGCGATGTTGACGTATTTGCCGACCAAGTCCGAGTTCACGCGTGCGATGAAGTCGTCCAAATTCAGGTCGAGGTCTTCCATGCTGGCGTTGAGCTTGGCGGCGAAGTAGTAGCGCAGCCATTCGGGGTTCATTTTGGATTGAATGAACGATTCGGCGGTGATGAATGTACCACGAGATTTGCTCATCTTTGCGCCGTCCACGGTGAGGAATCCATGCGCAAACACATTGGTCGGCGTGCGGTAGCCTGCGAATTTCAGCGTTGCAGGCCAGGTCAGCGTGTGAAACGAGAGGATGTCCTTGCCAATGAAGTGGTACTGCTCGGTGGTGCTGCCAGGATTGACCCATGCGTTAAAATCCAAGCCGCGTTGCGCGCACAGATTTTTGAAGCTCGCGTAGTAGCCAATCGGCGCATCGAGCCAGACATAGAAATATTTGTTCGGTGCGTTGGGTATTTCAAATCCGAAGTACGGCGCGTCACGCGAGATGTCTTTGTCGGTGAGCTTGTGCTCGTCGCCCTCGCCCAGCCATTCGCGCATTTTATTGGTCGCTTCGGGTTGTGCCAGTCCTTGCACCCATTCGCGCAAAAACGACTCGCAGCGCGGATCGGACATGGCGAGGAAATAGTGCTTGGAGGTGCGCATCTCGGGCGCTGCGCCCGAAATCGTAGAGAACGGGTTAATCAGCTCTGTCGCCGCATAGGTCGCGCCGCACACTTCGCAGTTGTCGCCGTATTGGTCCTGCGCGTGGCACTTCGGACATTCGCCCTTGATGAATCGGTCGGAGAGAAACATTTGCTTCACAGGGTCGAAATACTGTTCGATGTCGCGCTCGGCGATCAGCCCGTTTTTCTGCAAATTCAGATACATGCTCTCGCACAACTCGCGGTTCTCTTCCGAGTCGGTGGTGTAGTAGTTGTCGAACGAAATGTGAAACGCGTCAAAGTCCCGTTTGTGCTCGGTCCACACGCGGTCGATGAGATGCATGTGCTTCAAGCCTTCTTTCTCAGCACGCAGCATCACGGGCGTGCCGAGCGTGTCGTCCGCGCCCACGTCAT
>CAZDLD010000072.1:0-8954 GCA_964506355.1 uncultured Hydromonas sp. | reverse complement strand
AAGTGTTGTTTTCGTTGGTTTTTTTGCTGTTGAACATGATGAGACGAGATCTTTCTAAGTGAGGTTGAGTTTAAATTATTGTGCTTTGACAGTTAAAAAACGTTCTGGGTCAATGGCCACACCATCCTTGCGGATTTCGTAGTGCAGGTGTGGTCCAGTTGAGCGACCTGTAGAGCCAACTTCGCCCACCACTTCACCCGCTTTCACTGTTGCACCCACTTGAACGTTAATCGCTGACATGTGCGCAAACATGGTTTCGTAACCGCTGCTGTGGGTGATGCGCACGATGTTGCCGTATCCATTTTGGTAGCCTGCAAAATTGACCACGCCTGTCGCAGTTGCCTTGATGGGGTCGCCAATCTCACCGCGAAAATCCAAGCCAGGGTGCATTTCGCCACCGCCACCCGTGAACGGGTTGGCACGACCGCCAAAGCGAGAAGAAATCTCCGTCGGTGCAGGCACGCCCAATGGCATGGTTTGAGCCAATGCCAACAAATTCTGAGTATTTTGTGAAAATTTACTCATGAACGGAATCGGTGCAGAAATTTTTAGTGCTGGACCGCCTGCTGCGTTGTTTTTGCCTTGTTCCAGTTCGCCTTTAACGGGTGGGGGAACGATGGCGCCACGCTCTTGCAAATAATTTTGCAGTTCCAGAACCGCTTTTTCAGATTTTCGAAGTTCGGTGATTTTGGCGTTGACTTCAGCGGATGTGAAGCCTTCCAGGTCGCCGACTTTTTGGCGCAGGCTTTGATTGTCTTTGGCCGTGCTGTAATTTTTGACCGCCAAAGTTACCACGCCCAGTGTCAGTGCCACGGTAGCAGCGGTCAAACCGATTAAAGCAGGCTTGATGTAGCGCAGCAGTTGGGTGTTGACCTCAAGGGATTGGGTCTGGTCTTCATCAACAATTAATACAGTTGAATAATTGTGCTTACTCATAGGTCTCCTACGCGGGAAAACAACTCCCTTGCGTTCGGTTATTATTAGCGGTTCGATGTGTTCACCGAATCCAAACAGGGTTCTGATTATAAACAACAATTCCACTTAGGGGAAATTTATCGACACCTCGCCCTACATCATTTCTCTATATTTGAGTGCGGAAAAAGCTGAAGCCTTATTTACCGCCACGCAACATCATGTCAAAAAATTCTGCGTTGTTTTTGGTTTGTTTCATTTTGTCCAAAATAAACTCCATAGCAGCGATGTCGTCCATGTCGTACAGGAATTTACGCAAAATCCAGATTTTTTGCAGTACGTCAGGCTTGAGCAATAATTCTTCGCGGCGAGTACCCGATTTGTTCAGTGAAATACTTGGGTAGACGCGTTTTTCGGACATTTTGCGATCCAAAGACAGTTCCATATTGCCCGTGCCTTTAAATTCCTCAAAAATCACATCATCCATGCGCGAACCAGTGTCAATCAACGCCGTTGCGATAATGGTCAGTGAGCCACCTTCCTCAATGTTGCGTGCAGCGCCAAAGAAGCGTTTGGGGCGCTGGAGCGCGTTGGCGTCGACACCGCCCGTGAGGACTTTGCCTGATGAAGGGATGACATTGTTGTATGCGCGTGCCAGTCGGGTGATGGAGTCGAGCAAAATCACCACATCTTTACCCGTTTCGGTGAGGCGTTTGGCTTTTTCAATCACCATTTCGGCGGCTTGCACGTGGCGCGTGGCTGGTTCATCAAAGGTTGAAGCAATGACTTCGCCGCGCACAGAACGCTGCATTTCGGTCACTTCTTCCGGACGCTCGTCAATCAGCAAGACAAATAATTCAATGTCGGGTCGAGTGGCTGAGATGGCGTGAGCGATGTTTTGCAGCATCACGGTTTTGCCCGATTTGGGTTGCGCCACAATCAAACCACGCTGACCCAAACCAATCGGCGCAATCAAATCGATGATGCGGCCAGTGATGTTTTCTTCAGCGCGGATGTCACGCTCCAAGGGCAGCAAGGTGTTGGGGTGGATGGCGGTCAAGTTCTCAAACATGATGCGATGCTTGGTGTGCTCAGGTGGCAGACCGTTGACTTTCTCAACCTTGACCAGTGCAAAGTAGCGCTCGTTGTCTTTGGGGGTGCGTACTTCACCCTCGATGGTGTCGCCTGTGTGCAGATTGAAGCGGCGAATTTGCGCGGGCGAGATGTAAATATCATCGGTGCTGGCCAAGTATGAGGTGTCGGGCGAGCGCAGAAAACCAAAGCCATCGGGCAGCACTTCGAGCGTGCCGTCGCCGAACACAGACTCACCTGTTTTGGCGTGGCGCTTGAGGATGGCGAACATCAGCTCTTGTTTGCGCAGGCGGCTGGCGTTTTCGATGCCCATTTCCAATGCGTTGTCGACCAAGGCTTTGATGGGGAGGGATTTAAGTTCGTTTAGATGCATGGCGGTCTTGAATATTCTATTTAGGATTCAATGGTATTGAATTGGGTTTGGTTGTGGTTGATGTGCTTAGAATTTGTGTTGCTAGTGTTGTATGGGGAGTTTGAGCGGGTTTGTATGTTCGTTTGTGCTTGATGGCACATATTGTGTGCGCACGAGCCAGATTTAAATCAATCTATGCTGTGGATACAGAGGTTTTTTGGATTGGGGTGTTAGATGGTGTAAAGAGGGGATGTATGCGCTGTGAATGCGCGTTGCGTTTAATCAATCTCTATATGTATAACGCATTAGTGGTCTTGCAGGCGGAATTATGCCGATTTAACAAGGGTTTGTCAAATCGGCATGACGCTCGGTCAATCTGGGTATTAGATGTGGCTGTCGATGAAGGCGGCCAATTGCGATTTGGTCGCTGCGCCAACTTTAGTGCCCATCAATGTGCCGTTTTTGAACAACAACAATGTAGGGATGCCACGGATGCCGAATTTGGCAGGAGACTCTTGGTTCTCGTCCACGTTGACTTTAACAATGCTGACTTTATCCGCATAGTCAGTAGCCAATTCGTCCAAAATTGGTGCAATCATTTTGCAAGGACCGCACCAAGACGCCCAAAAATCGACCAATACTGGTACGTTGGAGTTTAATACGTCAGCTTCAAAAGTTGCGTCGGTGACATGTTTGAGTGCGCTCATAATTACCCTTTTAAATTATTTGGTGAAAGTTAATGTGTAAATTTTTAATTTGTAAATCGGTACATCAATGGTTTTGATACTGGCATGGACTCTCGTCTGTCTATGAGGGTCGCTGTGCCGATGCCATTCATATGGGGTGCTTGAGGTGGTTTTCAAGTCCTATGGTGATTCATGGCCACATTGTAGCCTAATCTGCTCGCTTGCATCATTTTTGCAGGCTAGGTGTATCTTCGAGTTGCCATTGTATGCGTTTTTGTTCAAACGTGCCATGCACAGCTCGGAAATGCACTCATCCTGTGTTGACAATTGATTATTTGCTCAAGCGGTATTCGATGCGGCGGTTTTTCAAGCGACCTGCAGCGGTGTCATTGCTGGCCACTGGGATTGAAGAACCATAACCTTTGGCGCTCATGTTGTTTGCTGGGACTTGTTGTTTGACCAAAAAGTCGCGAACGGCTTTTGCACGCGCATCTGATAGTTTCAAGTTGTTCGCTTCAACACCGACGTTGTCCGCGTGGCCTGCGATTTCAAATGCGTCGGTTTTGGTTTTGAGCAAAACCGCAGCTTTTTTCAAGACTTCTTGATTCACGCTTGGGATTTGATTTGAGCCGCTGGCGAAATTGATGATTTGCATATTCATGGCGTCCAAAATTGCTTGGGTGTTCGAGTTCACTGACAAGCCATCCAAAGCGGCTGAAGCGTTGGTGTTGGCATTGGCCACGTTGCTCGCCACATCCAGTGCTTTAACCGTGGTGCCTGCGCCGACAAATGCAGTCAGGCTGTCTTTGAGTGAAATTGCTGTGCCCGAGAGGGTCAGGGTGTCGCCATTGGCGGTCAGCTCTGCACCTGGGAGCTTGAAGAAGTCGAAAAAGCCTTTGAGGTGGTCAAGCCATTTGGCGGGTTTTAACTGGTCATTGACGGTCAGGTTGTTGGTGTAGTGACCTTCGCCGAATGTGGCGCGCAATTCGTTGTCCAAATTCGCTTTGATGGCTTCAGATGGCACGCTGCCATTGAGGGTGAAGTGGTTTTGTGCATTGGCTGCAGTCAGCTGCATGGGTGCTAAAGCCGCTTTGGTGGCGTTGACCTTAACCGCGGTCTTTGGCACAGGAATGCTTTGGTTCAATACGCTACCGCCATGCCACAGCAAGTAGACCAAAAAGGCCGTGACGAGTGCGCCGATGATTTGCGAGACGCATGGGATGGCGCCCAAAATAGATTTGTCGGTTTTGTTGGGGGCGGTGTTTTGAGGCTGGTTCATAGCAGTTCCGTTGCGTTAATATTAAATTCAATGTTAAATTCAATGCAGATGCATCGACTCGGGTCTGGCTGAGTCAATTGCGGAAAAACGATAGTTTAACCGAACGGGCTGTTTTGTTGGGGTTTTTTGTCACGCTGTGTTGTGGGTCAATCAGATGATAATTTGAGCAATTATTTGAGCATTTGAGCGAGGCACAGACTTTTTTATTTTTACAGTCATATATAAGACACAAGAGTAAAAAAATCAGATACACTCTCGCATCATTCATAATTGCCAGCAAAAATTGTATGGATCTGTCCATTCCATGATGTTGCGGTCAGTTTGATGTAGGGTAGGTGATGGTAAAATGCGCGGGTTTGAGCAAGGCTTGTTTGGCTTGCGCATTGATTCATACACACGTCTTTTATATTATGAGAGGAAACCACCATGTTACAAGCATATCGTGAACACGTTGCCGAACGCGCTGCGTTGGGCATTCCAGCATTACCTTTGTCAGCTGTTCAAACTGCTGAACTCATTGAATTATTGAAAAATCCGCCAGCAGGCGAAGAAACGGTTTTGGTTGATTTGTTGACCAACCGTGTTCCTGCAGGTGTGGACGATGCAGCACGCGTTAAAGCGAGTTACTTGTCAGCAGTCGCTCATGGCGATGAAAAATGCACTTTAATCACCGCAGAACGCGCAACTGAGTTGCTCGGTACCATGCTTGGTGGTTACAACGTGGCACCTTTGGTTGATTTGTTGGACAGTGCTTCAGTGGGCGCGCTCGCTGCAGAAGGCTTGAAAAAAACCTTGCTCGTGTTCGATCAATTCCACGACGTTAAAGAAAAAGCCGACAAAGGCAACGCCAACGCTAAATCGGTTTTGCAAAGCTGGGCCGATGCTGAATGGTTCACGTCACGTCCTGAAGTACCTGAATCAATCACTGTGAGTATTTTTAAAGTGACTGGCGAGACCAACACCGATGACTTGTCTCCAGCGCCAGACGCATGGAGCCGTCCTGACATCCCGATGCACGCATTGGCGATGTTGAAAAACAAACGCGATGGCATCACGCCTGAAGAAGATGGCAAACGCGGTCCTGTTAAATTCCTCGAAGATTTGCGCGCCAAAGGCAACCTCGTGGCCTACGTCGGTGACGTAGTGGGTACTGGTTCATCACGTAAATCTGCAACCAACTCTGTGTTGTGGTTCACAGGTGAGGACATTCCTTACGTACCAAACAAACGCTTCGGCGGTGTGTGCTTGGGCTCGAAAATTGCTCCAATTTTCTACAACACCATGGAAGATGCGGGTGCATTGCCAATCGAATTGGACGTGTCACAAATGAATATGGGCGACGTGGTTGAATTGCGTCCATACGATGGTAAAGCATTCAAAAACGGTGCAGAAATCGCATCGTTCAAAGTGAAATCAGACGTGTTGTTCGACGAAGTTCGTGCGGGTGGTCGTATTCCTTTGATCATTGGTCGTGGTTTGACCGCTAAAGCGCGTGAAGCATTGGGCTTGCCAGTGTCTACATTGTTCCGCTTGCCAACAAACCCAGCCGACAATGGCAAAGGTTTCTCATTGGCACAAAAAATGGTTGGTCGCGCATGTGGCTTGCCAGAAGGTCAAGGCGTTCGCCCAGGTACATACTGCGAACCAAAAATGACCACTGTCGGTTCACAAGACACCACAGGTCCTATGACGCGTGATGAGTTGAAAGACTTGGCATGTTTGGGTTTCTCAGCGGACATGGTGATGCAATCATTCTGTCACACTGCAGCGTATCCAAAACCTGTGGACGTGAAAATGCACCACGAATTGCCAGACTTCATCAGCACCCGTGGCGGTGTGGCTTTGCGCCCAGGTGATGGCGTGATTCACTCATGGTTGAACCGTTTGTTGTTGCCTGATACTGTGGGTACTGGCGGCGACTCACACACCCGTTTCCCAATCGGTATTTCATTCCCAGCAGGTTCTGGCTTGGTCGCGTTTGCTGCGGCAACTGGCGTGATGCCATTGGATATGCCTGAATCGGTTTTGGTGCGCTTCAAAGGCGAAAAAATGAACCCAGGCGTGACGTTGCGTGACTTGGTCAATGCCATTCCTTTGTACGCCATCAAAGCAGGTTTGTTGACTGTTGAAAAACAAGGTAAACAAAACATTTTCTCTGGCCGCATCCTTGAAATCGAAGGCTTGCCAAACTTGAAAGTGGAACAAGCGTTTGAATTGTCTGACTCAGCAGCGGAGCGCTCGGCAGCAGCGTGTTCAGTTCATTTGAACAAAGAACCGATTATCGAATACATGACTTCAAACATCACCATGATGAAATGGATGATTGCAGAAGGCTACGCTGATGCACGTACATTGAGCCGTCGTATCGCTGCAATGGAAGCTTGGTTAAAAGACCCACAATTGCTCAAAGGCGACGACAATGCTGAATACGCAGCTGTAATCGAAATCGACTTGGCAGACATCCACGAGCCAATCGTAGCTTGCCCGAACGATCCAGATGATGTGAAAACATTGGCTGAAGTGGCTGGTGCGAAAATTGATGAAGTATTCGTCGGTTCTTGCATGACCAACATCGGTCACTTCCGTGCGGCGTCGAAAATTCTCGAAGGCAACCGTGACATCCCTGTGAAATTGTGGATGGCGCCGCCAACGAAAATGGATGCCAAGCAATTGAACGAAGAAGGTCACTACAACGTACTCGGCTCTGCTGGTGCGCGTATGGAAATGCCTGGTTGTTCATTGTGTATGGGTAACCAAGCACAAGTTCGCGAAGGCGCGACAGTGATGTCTACGTCTACACGTAACTTCCCGAACCGTTTGGGTAAAAACACCTTCGTTTACTTGGGTTCTGCAGAGTTGGCAGCGGTCTGTGCCAAACTCGGTAAGATTCCAAGCAAAGAAGAGTATTTGACTGAAACGGGTGTATTGGCGCCTGCAAGTGCATCCATCTACAAATACTTGAACTTCGATCAAATCACGGATTACACCGACATTGCGAACGAAGTAAAAGCGTAAGATATTAGCTGCAAAAGAACGAGCATATTGAGCTCGTTTCAGACTACAGACAAACCCCTGCATTTATGCAGGGGTTTGTTGTATTCATGTCTCCATTCGAATTAATTCTTTCTAAACTATAAAATCTTTAGATTGGATAACACGAGTTTAATACGTCAATTTCCTCGGTTGTGTAGTAAATTCGCACGGCAGCACATACTTGATCAAATGGTGTATGACAACACGCCAACAGCAGCACAATCTTTTTGATATTCTGCGCAGCTGCAATTATGAGGCATGGCTTTGCTACTTTAGTTCTATCACGCCGGCATAGCGTTGTACGTGTATTTCTTTATCATCCGTTAACTGCTCTCGATGTCTTAATTTTGCTAAGCCTTCGTTCGTTGAGTTTTCCTCATGCATTGTGCCAGATGTGCCACACCAAAGCGCCTACCCGCCATGGCTTTACTCAAAGCGTTGGGTGATTTTGTCGAGTCGTGCGCCTAGCCTGTTCTATCTGTGACATTCACTGCTTTGGTGCAGGTGGTTGAGTTGATTGGTCGTCATCTTGTTTGAATGGCTTCCCCCACTATGCTGGACGTTCGCACCTGCAAATTTGTGGCGTCTGCTGTGTTTTGTTTGACTTGGGTGTGCTCTGCTTTGTTCTTGTTGCCTTGGTTTTGAGGTGGGTATGGTTGATATGCTGAGTGTGTTCGTCTATCAGTTCTTGCTTCGCAACCTGATTTGCAATTTTATCGAAGATGCCTTGATACATCGTGTGTCGGTAAATCGACGGCGAGGGTTTTGAATGATAATTGATGCATTCGGAATTAAGTTGATCAAGATCAGGTGCATGAATTGTCGATAGGTTGTGATGAATCGGATTTCTCACACAGTTGGTGTTCTGAGCGCATGCCAAAAAGTAACCCAAGGGTATCATTTTAACAGTATGACCGCATCTATCGCAGGGCGTTTGTTATTGGAGCAATACAAGTGTGAGTTTTGTTGCGGTGGATTCAAAGTTGATGACAATTCCAATCTCGCGCACCAACTTCTGTGCAATAACCAACTCCACTATGGTGCGGGCTCTAATTCGAATTGACGGAGGGAGCTGTCAGCAGTTAGGCGCGCGCACGTCGTATTCTTTCTCATCTGGGAATCATACATGTATTAATCATTCATTAAATCGATTTCAGTGGTGTATATACACCTATTTACATCGTTTGACTTTTCTTTGAATATGGGGTAGAATGAAGCACGGTAATATGTATGTAATAAACAAATCGATGCGGAATCCTTGTGTCGGGCATATTTGCTTTGATTGTTTTCTATTAAGGATAAAAAAATGAATACTCACCCATACTTTCAATTATTTGACAAAATTCGTTCTAATGATGCTCTGAAGGGGGCTTCTATGAAGCGATCACTTGGCAATCCACGAGCTTCTAAGGCTCAGTCCGCAAAGTCATTGGTACCTGCTGAGTTGGTCTCGAATGGTGTTGCAGATGTTGAAGAGTATGAGGTGGTTTTGTTGAAAAAGAAAAAAAATAAGAAAAAAACAGATGCGGCACAAGATGAGTTGCCAGTACAAAAAACGCCAGTTGATGAGGTTTCTTCGGGAGCTGGTCAGCAGGGTGCT
>CAZDLD010000071.1:0-9036 GCA_964506355.1 uncultured Hydromonas sp. | reverse complement strand
CAGTCGCGAGCAACGACAGCGACGCCGATGCCGGCGCGGTCTTGAGCTACAGCGCACCAACGGTTGCGGGCTTGACCTTCAACACCGACGGCAGCTACACGTTTGATGCGGCCAATGCCGCCTACCAACACCTCGCAGCGGGCGCGACCCAAGACGTGGTGGTGACCTACACCGTGAGCGACGGCACAGCGAGCAGCACCGCCACCCTAACCATCACGGTGACGGGCGTGAACGACGCACCCACCTCGGTGGTTCCTAGTGCAAAATCGATACTTGAAGATCAAGTATTGACCGACACGTTACCGAGTATTTCTGATATTGATGGTGATGTCGCCAGCTACTTACTCAACACAGGGCCAGCACATGGCAGCCTTACTTTGGATTCAGTAACAGGGGCTTATGTTTACACGCCTGATGCGAATTACCACGGTACAGACAGTTTTGTGTATGCGACATCGGACGGTGTTGCAACGGCAACGTATACAGTCAACATCACGGTGTCGAATGTCAACGATGCGCCAGTGGCATCGAATGTAACGTTGAGCACGCAAGAAGACAGTGCTGCGATCACAGGAACATTGTCGGCGATTGATTTGGATGGTGATACCATCACCTTCTCAACAATGACTTCGACGGCACATGGTACCTTGACATTATCTAATGATGGCAAATACAGCTATACCCCATTTGCGGACTTCAATGGTGTTGATACATTCACCTATTCAGTAAATGATGGTGTTGCGACCAACACCTATGTGGTGACCATTAACGTCTCTTCAACCAACGATGCACCTGTTGCAAGCAATGCGTTCTATAACGTCGATGAGGATGGTAGTTTCTCAGGCAGCTTGCCGACGGCAGTTGATCCAGAAAACGATACTTACAGCTATAGCCAAGGTGGTTTGGCGTCGCATGGTTCGGTGACGATTAATTCAGATGGCACATTTGTGTACACGCCAGACGCGAACTACAACGGCACGGATAGTTTCACCTACATTGTTAAAGACCAACACAATGCAAGTCAGGTGTATACGGTGACCATGGGTGTGAAATCAGTGGATGATGTGCCTGTGATTACAGGGTTCTCAAGTACGATTGGCTATTTACAAGAAAACACAGCGACAGCGGGCATGGCTTTGACGGATGCCAATGGCTATGATCCAGATGGCACGGCATTGACCTATGAATTAACACCAGGTACAGACGCAGCGAACAGTGGATACTATGCCATTGATCCAGTGACGGGCGCTGTGACCTTGACAGCCAACGGTGCGGCTTGGGTGAACGCGGGCAATGATTTGCCAGTTATCAGCGTAACGGCGGTTGATGGGGCGGGTTCATCGGCTGTGTCGACAGTGGCGATGCCTGTGACGAGCGATGTGGATGACATTGCACCAGTGATTTCCTCTGCGGCTACGGCGGCGGTGTTGGAAAACGTGGGCACCAATACGGTGGTTTACACAGCGGCAGCGAGTGACTCATTGGACGCCACCAGCGGTGGTGCGGTGACGTACAGCTTGTCTGGAGCGGATGCGCTTAAGTTTGATATTGACAGTTTGACAGGTGAAGTCAAATTGAAAGCGAATCCAAATTATGAAAGCATCAGCAGCTATCAATTCAATGTGGTTGCTACGGATCAAGCGAATAACGCCAGTTCCAAAGCCGTGACCCTGAATGTGACCAACGTCGACGAAGTGGCGCCAACGGTCACATCGGATTCGATTGCGACCGCGATTTA
The DNA here is from genome assembly GCA_964506355.1 of uncultured Hydromonas sp. Taxonomy (GTDB): domain Bacteria; phylum Pseudomonadota; class Gammaproteobacteria; order Burkholderiales; family Burkholderiaceae; genus CTSOIL-112. The sequence goes on along the minus strand of CAZDLD010000071.1, from coordinate 7,298 downwards.
TGAGAACACAGGTTCGGGTCAAATCATCTACACGGCAGCGGGTACCGATACGGTTGACTTTACGGATCAAGTGGTGACCTGGTCGTTGTCGGGTGCAGATGCTGCTTTATTCAGCATTGACAGTGTGACGGGCGAAGTGACGTTGTTGGACAATCCGAACTACGATGACAAGACTTTGTATACCTTCAAAGTTGTGGGTACGGACGCCACGGGCAACCAAAGCTCAAAAACAGTCACCTTGGATATTCTGAATGTACTGACACCTTATTTGAGCATAGACAGCATCGGTGGTGACGGTTACATCAATGGTGCAGAAGACGATTCTCTGACGATTGCAGGCTATGTTTCAGATGTTGAAGCAGGCCAAACTGTACATTTGACCGTGACTGCGGCCAATGGCGCTCAAATCACAGTGGATGCTGTGGTGGGCTCGGATCGTCGTTGGAGCACCGTGGTTGACGTGTCTACGTGGGTAGAAGGTCAGGTTTCGGTGACAGGTTCGGTGGAGAATTTAACAGGTGCGAGCACGACCGATGCAGAGACAGGTAAATTGGATCGCACTGCGCCCACACTGACTTCGGTGAACTTTGAGACATCGTTGCCTTCAGGCACCTACTTTACAGGTGACACAATTGAAATTCATGCGACTGCAAACGAGTCCTTGGCTGCGGGCAGTCAAATTGTGGTTCAACTGGATACAGGCGACTTTGTAACTCTGACTGCGGTAACGGCAGGCACGAAACTGACGGGTAACTACATCCCTGGCGAAGGTCAATTCACGGCCAATTTGTTGGCGAGCACTGTGACCAGCACAAGCGTGACTGATTTGGCGGGCAATGCGATGGCCGACTTGACGGTGGCCAACGACACGTTGGTGAGCTCAGGCACGTTACAGATTGCACCGCGTCAGTTTGCGACTGAGTTTGACGACTTGGTGACACCAACGCGTTATGCTGCTTACACAGGCGGTGTTTGGATTGATGGCAGTTCAACCGTGATTGGCTCTATGGGTCAAAACGGCAGTGACACGATTACGTATGCGAATGAAACGGTATCGGTTGCGATTAACTTGGGCGCTGAGCGTGCCACTTTGGGTACAGGTGTTGACACCTTGACCAGTTTTGAAAACGCGATTGGCACCACGCTCAATGACATCATTTCGGGTTCATCGGTTGGCAATATTCTCGATGGTGGTTTGGGCAATGACACCTTGATGGGTGGTTCAGGCAACGACACCTACATCTCTTGGGATGGTGCGGACACAATCACCGATGTTGATGGCACAGCTGACTGGGTGGATTTGTCAGGCCGCACCACGACGATGAACGTTGTATTGAACAGCGGTAGTCTGGGTGGTATTGAGAATGTGGTCGGTTCAGCGTTTGACGATACGATTACAGGTTCGATTTACGACAACATCATTCTCAGTGGTGAAGGCAATGACTCGATCAGTTCGGGCGAAGGCGGTGACACCATCGATGCCGGTTCAGGCAGCAACACCGTATTGGGTGGTGGTGGCAATGACTCGATTGTCTCGGGCGATGATGCTGACTACTTGGATGGTGGTGCGAACAGTGACACGATTGTTGCTGGCGGTGGCGACGACACCGTGATGGGTGGCGATGGCAATGACACGCTGTCTGCAGGTGATGGAGCGGATACGGTTAATGCAGGTGCTGGTGATGACACACTCAACGGTGGTTTGGGCAGTGACAGCTTGCAAGGCAGTGTGGGCAGTGACTGGGTAGACTACTCAGACAATCCAGGCAATTTGAACCTGAACTTATCGACGCAATTGGATACCAATGGAGATGGCACGATAGATGCGACCATGGGGATTGCACAAATTGGCTCTGACGAAGACACCTTGGTATCTATCGAGAATGTCAAAGCAGGCAATGGCAATGACGATATTGTTGGTAATGACTTAGACAATATTCTGGATGGTGGCAATGGCAATGACACCTTGGATGGCGGTGCGGGCGCGTCAAGTGACACCTTGATTGGTGGCAATGGCAATGACTGGGCAGATTACAGCAGTGCGACTGGTGCGGTGCAAGTTAACTTGGCGACAGGTTCTGTCAGCGGCGCATCGGGTGCGGATTCAGTGGTGTTGATTGAGAACGTGCGCGGTGGTGATTACAATGACCGATTGACGGCAACGGCGACGGGCAGTATTTTAGATGGTGGTGATGGCGCGGACACGATGATTGGTGGTTCGGGCAATGACACCATTTATACAGGTTCGGCGTATTTGCAAATGGACACCGATGGCAATGTACTCAATAGCTATGGTGATGTGGTGCAAGCGGGCGATGGCAATGACTTGGTGTACTTTGAGAATGGTGCGACCGTGAGTGGTGGTGCAGGCAATGACACCATGGTGGCTTCAGGAGCGGTTGATTGGCAGTTCACCAGCATCAACGGTGGTGCGGGTAATGCCGATGTGTTGCTTCTCAATAGTGCAGGAGAAAGCTATGGCGTGACCTATCGATTTGACACCACGGGTTCTGCGCATGCGCCGAATATCACGGGTGTGGAAGTCATCGATATGGGTGCAGGCAACAATCATCTGGCTTTGACTGACTTTGAGAATGTGAGCGACAACGGTATTATCGAAGCGATTACGGGCTCTGCCACAGCGGCCTTGACAATTAAAGGCATAGATGGCGTGGTTGACTTGCCACCAGGTTACTTGTTGACCGGATCGGTTGCGGGTGCGGATGGCAATATCTATAACATTTACACCAACACGACAGCCTCGGCTTTGGGTTACGCCAGCGCGAACGATACGGTTTGGGTGGACACCGATTTGATTGTGAACACAGTGGCGATGCTCACCCCAACCTTGGACAGCTATACAGGCACGGCCAATGGTGAAGTGATTTGGGCGCGCAGCAGTGCGGACACGATTTATGCGGCAGGTGGTGATGACACCGTACGTGGCGATGGCATCTTGGATTCTATGGATGCATTGTTAGGACCTGCGGCAGACTACTTGGATGGTGGCAGCAACAATGCCGTGAGTACAGGTGGTGGTGACTGGGTTGACTACAGCTATGTGACGGTCTCTACGGGCGCAGTGGTGGTTGATTTGGCGGCAGGGCGCGCCACGGCAGAAACCTTTGTGGACACCGTGGTGAACTTTGAGCACGTCAAAGGCGGTGCGGGCAAAGACACCTTGGTCGGCGATGCCAATGCCAACTGGCTCAACGGTGCCAATGGCAATGACAGTTTGATTGGTGGCTTGGGCAATGACACCTTGGAAGGCGGCAAAGGCAACGACATCATCGATGGTGGTGCGGATACTGCGGACTGGGCGTACTACGGCAATGCGACAGGCAATGTGGTGGTTAACTTGAACAACGCCACCGACTATGCCACAGGTGCTGAAGGCACTGACACCCTGTACGGAATTGAGAACGTCTGGGGCGGTGTGGGCAATGACAACATCACAGGCGGTACTGAGGCCAACTACCTGTACGGTGGTGGTGGCGCGGACAACATCAATGGTGGTGATGGCAATGACACCCTTGATGGTGGAGCGGGTGCCGATCGACTCAATGGCGGCAATGGCAATGACTTGTTCAGAGCTGAAGCGGGCGACGATTTTTATTCGGGTGGTAATGGTGTTGACACCATGGACTACCGCAATGTGACGGGCGATGTGAGTGTGACTTACAGCTACCCATACTTTATGGTGAACAGCTCAGCGGGTAAAGACAAGGTCTACGAGTATTGGTCAAGCACGGAACGTGTTGAAGTGTGGGCGTTGGGCAATGGCAATGACGTCTTTACGGGCAGCATTTACAACTGGGCTGATAGCGTTTATGCAGGCAACGGCAATGACCTGCTCAAAGGCAAGGGTGGCAATGACTACTTGGATGGTGGCAATGGCAATGACACCGTTCAAGGTGGTACAGGCAACGACACCATGGCGGGTGGCGCAGGGATAGACTGGGCCGACTTTACTGACTTTACAGGTGCTGCAATCATTAACATGGAAAGCGTGAGTGGTGCAGCCACGGTGCAAGCGGCTTCTTTGGGCACGAGCAATATTGACAGTTTGTCAGGGTTTGAGAACGTGATTACGGGCTCAGGTCGTGACTCGTTGATTGGTGACTTGAACAACAACTACTTCATCTCGGGTGCGGGCAACGACACCTTGGACGGTCGCAATGGTGATGACACCTTGGATGGCGGTACGGGCAATGACGTGTTTGTGATGCGTGCTGGCGATGGTTCCGACATCCTGATCGGTGGCAATGGCAATGACACCGTGAGCTTTGCTGCAATGACCAGTGCCTTGGAAGTGACTTTGGGTACAGGTACGATACAAACCGCAGCTGGTTTGGATACTTTGTACAGCATCGAATATATCTTGGCAACGAGCTTGGACGACAAGATTGTGGGTGGTGCCAGCAACGATACCATAGACGGCGGTTTGGGCAACGACCTGCTGGGTGGCGGTGCGGGTAACGACAGTTTATTGGGCAATACAGGTGATGACACCTTGTCGGGTGGTACGGGCAATGACACCTTGAATGGTGGTGCGGGCATTGACTGGGCCGATTACAGCTACTTGACAAGTGTTCAGGGCGTGACGGTATCGATGGCCGGTAGCGGCACAGGCTCAGCCACATTGGCGGGTGGTGAAATCGATAAGTTTGTAGCGATCGAGAACTTCCAAGGTGGTGCGGGCAATGATTCGATTCGTGATGGCAGTGGCACTGCAAACACCATACAAGGTGGTGCAGGCAATGACACCATTTATGCAGTAGATCAAACGATTGCTGATAAGTATGATGGCGGTAGCGGCGATGGCGATTGGGTGGATTACGCCTCGTTTGGTACGGGTTATGGCAATCCTGTCACCATAGATTTGACTGCGGACACGGTTCGTTACTACTATTCAGGCAATGCACTTACCTATATTGATACGGTTGTTAATATTGAGAATGCAGCGGGTACCAACTATGCTGATTCAATGCGTGGTGGTGCTGAAGCCAACTTCTTGCGTGGCTATAACGGCAACGATACCTTGGTCGGTGAAGCGGGCAACGACACCTTGTGGGGTGAGAATGGCAACGACGTGTTTGTTGCCAAGGATGGCGATGGCAATGATTTGATTGTCGGTGGTAATGGCACAGACAGCTTGAGTTATGCAGCGATTACCACAGGTGCTGTGGTTGTGGTGGACAGTCTGGGCAATTACGTCAGCGCGGCAGGTACAGACACGGTTGCAGGGGTTGAGTACTTTGTGTTTGGTACGGGCAATGACTCGTTTGTGGGTGGCAATGCAGCTGAGACGGTATTGGCTGGCACAGGCAACGATACTTTGTATGGTGGTGCTGGCAACGATAGTCTGTTTGGTGATGTAGGAACCGATTGGTTGGACTACAGCTATGTGAGCACAGGCATGACTGTTAACTTGGCAGCAAGCAATGGTGTTGTGACCATTAACAGCACCAATAAAGACACCTTCTCAGCGATTGAGAATATCTTGACTGGCGCAGGTAATGATTCTATTTCGGACAGCTCTACCGCTCTGAGTAACACCATTCAATCGGGCGGCGGCAACGATACGATACATGCCGGTACTATCGCTAACTTGGCTGATTACTATGATGGTGGCGCTGGTACCGATTTGGTTGACTACAGCAGTTGGACCAGTGCGGTGAGTGTGAATTTGGCAGCTGGCTTGATGGTGACGGTTGCTGCGGGTGTTGCCGATACCTTGGTCGGTATTGAAAACGCACGTGGTGGTACTTCAAACGATACTTTGATTGGTTCGACAGGCGACAACGTACTGTATGGCTGGGATGGTAATGACACCTTGAATGGTGCTGCAGGCAACGATACATTGTATGGCGGTAATGGCAACGATTTGATTATGATGGTTGCTGCGGATGGCAACGATCTGATTGATGGCGGTACTGGCAATGACTCTGTTGACTTCTCAGGATTTGGTACCAATGTGGTTGTTAACTTGGGTGCAGGTGGTGTGTTGACCTCAGGTGCGGGCACCGATACTTTGATCAGCGTTGAATTTATCAAGTTTGGTGCGGGCAACGACAGCGTGTTGGGTGGTCTTGCTGCGGAAACGATTGATGCTGGTGCGGGTGACGATACCTTGTCGGGTGGTCGTGGTAATGACAGCCTCTTAGGTGGTACGGGCAACGACTGGGTGAGCTATGAGTATGTGACTGTGGCCAGCCAAGGTGTGACGGTCAACTTGCAAACCAGTGTTGCGACGGCATCGGTGGGTTCTGATGTGGACGCTTTGGTTTCGATTGAAAACGTTTACGGTGGTTCAGGCAACGACAGCATTACGGGTAATACCTTGAACAACATCCTCAATGGTGGTGCAGGTGATGACACGATTATGGGCGGTGCGGGTGATGACACCTTGTTTGGTGGCTCGGGCAACGACTGGGCCAATTACTCAACAGTGACTGGTGTGATGGTGGTTAACTTGGCGGGCTTGTATGCCACAGGTGACGGTTCAGACTCACTGGTTGGAATTGAGAACGTCATCACAGGCACGGGCAATGACTCGGTGATTGGTGGCTCTGATATTGGCAACTTCATCAACGTGGGGGCAGGTAATGACCGTGTCTTGAGTGATGGTGATACAGTCAGCAGCATTGGTACTGGCAACGATACGGTCTATGTCGGCGCGGGTAATGATACGGTGTTCATGGGCGGTGGTAACGATGTGTTCCAAGTGGATGCCACCTACAACACAGCTGCCACGGTCGCAGACAGTATTTATGGCGGTGATGGGGTTGATGCGGTGAGTTTCCTAGGTGCTGGACTCACGGTTAACTTCGATGCTGTTGGCTATGGCACCAACTTCACTCAGTTCGAACGCATAGACTTGACAGGTACAGGCAACAATATCGTATCTTTGAGCACAGTAGCATTGCAGGAGTTGACTGGAGATACCAAAGCCTATCTGGTGGTCGATGGTAATGCGGGTGACACCGTTGGCGGTAGTGCAACCAATGGCTTTACGGGCTCCTTCGTTAACCTCGCTGGAACCAATGTTGTGTTTGATACCAATGGGGACAATGTCGCCGAAACCATCGGTCAGGTTGATGGTAATGGTGTTCTGTATAACATTGATTTGGGTATGGGTGCCGGGATTCAAAACTACTTTGTGTATCAAAGCGCAACGTGGGGTACCTTGTTGGTCGATACCGATTTGACTAAAACTGGTACGCTGTTGTAATCTTTTAAGAAGTACCGTTGTAAATCAATTGCCAAGATCTTTACGGGTCTTGGCAATTTTTATT
>CAZDLD010000070.1:8814-9113 GCA_964506355.1 uncultured Hydromonas sp. | reverse complement strand
CAGCGTAAAAGTAGCAAAGTGCGATGTCGGCCTTGTCATGCTCGCTCAGTGTGCAATCTGGATTGGCGGCTTGTGTGAGTTTGGCTTGGGTCAGTACTGCGGTTTTGAGCCCTGCGAAGCTAAAATCCAAGTTACCCGAGTGTAGCATGGGGCGACCGAAGACGAATTTTTTGGCTGTGCCTTGTTCGGCGAGTTTCGACACCGCTGGGCCACCTGGGTAATTCAGCCCCAGCACTTTCGCGGTTTTATCGAACGCCTCGCCTGCCGCATCATCGAGCGTCTCGCCCAGCAGCTCGTCC
>CAZDLD010000070.1:0-8804 GCA_964506355.1 uncultured Hydromonas sp. | reverse complement strand
GGGCGCGGCAGCTTGAAAGCCACCGCACTGCCCTGCTCCGCCAGCAGCGAGAGCGCCGGCCCGCCAGGGTAGCCCAGGCCCATGAGCTTGGCCGATTTGTCAAAGGCTTCGCCTGCGGCGTCGTCAATGGTTTCTCCCAGCAGCGTGTACTGGCCCACGCCATCGACGCGCATGAGCTGGGTGTGACCACCCGAGACCAGCAGGGCGATGAATGGAAATTCGGGCGGGTTGGCCGAGAGCAGGGGCGAGAGCAGGTGACCTTCGAGGTGGTGCACGCCAACAATCGGTTTGTTTAGGACAAACGCGAGGGCGTGGGCATAGGCCGTACCGACCAACAACGCACCCGCAAGCCCAGGCCCCGTGGTGCAGGCCAGCGCATCGACATCAGCCAGTGTACAGTTGGCATCGGCGAGGACTTTCTGGGTCAGTGGAATCACACGTTGGATGTGGTCGCGCGAGGCCAGCTCGGGCACCACGCCACCATAGGCGATGTGCATGTCAATTTGCGAGTGCAGCGCGTGCGCGAGCAAGCCGCGCTCGTCGTCGTACAGAGCGACGCCCGTTTCATCGCAAGACGATTCGATACCTAAAATTAACATACCCAGCTCAGTGAATTCATAAAGCGACATTCTAACGGATTCGCCCCTCGCAGGTGCAACTGTCCGCCAATGCGCATAACTGTACTGGCGAAATACAATCGCTGTGTATCTGTGCAACGCACTCAGGATTGGCTATAGTGATGTATAACGGCATAAACGCAAAGACGCAGCATATCCATCTAAGCAACCCAAGCAACACAACCCACACAACCAAAACGGGCAAACACCCAAGGAGTTCAGATGAATCAATTCGCAACCATAGGCTTTGTCGGTCTGGGCGTGATGGGCGCACCGATGGCGGGGCATTTGCTACAGTCGGGCGCTCGTGTGCTCGGCTACAACCGCAGCCCAGCGAAAGCACAGGCATGGCAGCAACGATTTCCACTCGGCGAGGTGTGCGACTCGCTGGCATCATTGGCCGCACTGTCCGATGTGGTCATGCTCTGTGTGGGCAATGACGCGGATGTGCGTGAGACCGTCACCGCACTCCTGCCGCAGCTCAAATCAGGCGCAGTCATCATCGACCACACCACCACCTCATCGGCACTGGCGCAGGAGATGAGCGCTTTGTGTGAGCCACGTGGCGTGCAGTTTCTCGACTGCCCCGTCTCGGGCGGACAGGCGGGCGCAGAAAATGCCAAGCTCACCATCATGTGCGGTGGCGATGAAGCAAGCTTTGAGCGCGTGCGTCCATTGCTCGCGCTGTACTCGCAATACCAGCGCCACTTCGGCGCATCGGGCGCAGGGCAGGGCGCGAAAATGGTCAATCAAATACTGGTCGTGAACGTGTTGCAGGGCATGGCCGAGGGCATCACACTGGGCAAAGCTCTCGGGCTGGACATCCACGCACTGGTGGACACGCTCAGTCGCGGCGCCGCCAACTCATGGCAGTTCGAGAACCGTGGCGTGACCATGAGCGAGGGCAAATTTGACTTTGGCTTCGCGGTCGATTGGGCGATTAAGGACTTGGGCATCGTGCAGGAATGCGCGCAGTCGCTCGGTCTGGAGCTGAGCGCCACCGCGCAAATCCAGCAGCGTTATCAGCAGATTTCGGCTCAGGGACACGGGCGCGAAGACACCTCGTCACTGATACGACAGTTTGAGCACAAATAATTGCAGAATCACGACTATGGTTTGATAAATACCCCCATAGCCTATAAAATACGCGTTTTACAATTCGCTTTACATCAACCATCGCCTAACCAAGAACAACCCAAGTCATCTCTCAAGGAATAAGGAAAACCCCATGTTCAACCGTGCCACCCACACCATCGCCAACATCGATCCCGAACTCGCAGCGGTCATCGCGCAAGAAGTTCAGCGCCAGCAAGACCACATCGAGCTGATTGCCTCAGAAAACTACACCAGCCCAGCGGTGATGGAAGCCCAAGGCTCACAACTGACCAACAAATACGCCGAAGGCTACCCAGGCAAACGCTACTACGGCGGCTGTGAATACGTCGACGTGGCAGAGCAACTGGCGATTGACCGCGTGAAACAACTGTTCGGCGCAGAAGCGGCGAACGTGCAACCGAACTCAGGCTCGCAAGCGAACCAAGGGGTGTTCTTTGCCGTACTGCAACCGGGCGACACCATCATGGGCATGAGCTTGGCCGAAGGCGGTCACTTGACCCACGGCATGAAGCTCAACCAATCGGGCAAATGGTTCAACGTCGTCTCCTACGGTTTGGACGCGAACGAAGACATTGACTATAACGCGATGGAAGCACTCGCACGCGAAGCGAAACCCAAGCTCATCATCGCAGGCGCATCGGCATTCGCACTGCGCATAGACTTTGAACGCTTTGCCAAGATTGCCAAAGAAGTGGGCGCTTACTTCATGGTCGACATGGCGCACTACGCAGGCCTAATCGCCGCAGGCGTGTACCCAAATCCAGTGCCGCACGCGGATTTTGTCACCACCACTACGCACAAGTCACTGCGCGGCCCACGCGGCGGCGTGATTCTGATGAAAGCCGAGTTTGAAAAACAAATCAACTCAGCGATTTTCCCAGGCATCCAAGGCGGCCCGCTGATGCACGTGATTGCTGCCAAAGCGGTGGCGTTCAAAGAGGCCCTGAGCCCAGAATTCAAAGCCTACCAAGAACAAGTGGTCAAAAACGCCAAAGTACTGGCAGAAACATTGATCCAACGCGGCCTGCGCATCGTCTCGGGTCGCACCGAATCACACGTCATGCTGGTCGACTTGCGCAGCAAAAACCTCACGGGCAAAGAAGCCGAACGCATCCTCGGCGAAGCGCACATGACCTGTAACAAAAACGCCATTCCGAACGACCCACAAACACCGTTCGTCACCAGCGGCATCCGTGTCGGCACGCCAGCGCTGACCACGCGTGGGTTCAAAGAAGCCGAAACCGTACAAATCGCCAACCTGATTGCAGACGTGTTGGACAACCCAACCGATGCAGCGGTGATTGAGCGTGTTAAAGCGGATGTTAAGAAATTGACGGATGCTTATCCTGTTTATCAATAAATAAAACAAAAAAGGCGAACTCAAGTTCGCCTTTTTGATTAAATCTAGGAGTAATTAATGAATCAACATGTGAAAGACTTTATAGACTATTACATTAAATTAAACGTACGTCCAGATTATGCTTTGATGATTACAGGAGCTTGGGGTTCAGGAAAGTCTTTTTTAGTTAAAAATCAAATCAAGAAACTACAATCAAATTCAGAGTTAAATGTTCATTACGTTAGCCTTTATGGGTTGTCGTCTACAAAAGAAATTGATGATTTAATTTTTGCAAGTATGCACCCAATACTCAGCAACAAGATTGTAAAAGTAGGTTCGCGATTTATTACAAGCGCATTGAAAATGGGAGTAAATGCGAGTTTCGACTTTAATGATGGAGGTCGAGATGAAACAACTGTAAACGCCACCCTCCCGAAGATCAATCTAGCCGAATTCATTTCGGATGATGAAACAAAAGCAAATTCAATTTTCGTTTTTGATGATTTTGAGCGTTGTTCGATAAATCCTGTACAAATATTGGGGTACATCAACTACTTTGTTGAGTATTTGGGCGCCAAAGTTATCATCATATCTAACCCAATCAAAATAACTGAAAAAAACTATCAAGAAATCAAAGAAAAAGTAATTGGGCAAGAGCTTAAAGTTGTTCCTGATTTTGAGAGCGCATTTGAAGTTCTTTCGAAATCAGTTAGTACAGAAGAATGCAAGAATGTGTTAATGAAAAGCAAATCAACAGTTAAGTTGATTTTTGATGAGTCTGGGTGCAATAATTTGCGCGCTTTGCGTTATGCTTTGTTGCAGTTTGAAAGAATATTCAAGGCACTTCCACAAAAAGCAAAACAAAGTGAACAGTACTTAGAAGATTTAATCAGTGAGTTTTTACCGCTGGCATTGGAACATATCATTGGAGGTGTTGAAATAACTGCGCTTACTTTGTCTAATTACTGCGAGGACACAAGCGTCGCAAAACCATTAGAAAAATATAGCGGTTTTGAGACTTTTAAATTATTTGGACAGAAAGATAATTTCTGGGTAAATTTTTTTACTGCGGGCAGTATTAATACAACAACGTTGAATGACAAAGTGGACACGCACCACTTATTTCTGACCGACTCCACCCCAGACTGGCAAAAATTGTGGCATTGGAAACATCTCAGCGAAAGTGATTTTAAAAGGGTGCTTGAGTCAATTGAGCTAGATTTGAAAAATAATATAATAACTGAGGCTGGCGAAATTCTTCATATTTTTGGCACTCAAATGCTACTTGTAAGTTTAGGGTATGAATTTTCAGATATTCAGACGTTATTAAGTAAGGCCGTGTCGTATGCTGAGTCAATAAGTGCAAATCTGACCTATAACGTCTTTGCTGATGAATTCCCTGGGATTAGGAGTTACAAGACCCTGGGATATCCAGCTGATATCAACGAGTTTGATAAACTTTACACAGAGATAAAAAAAATAAACAAATACCAGATTGAAAGTGCTTACCCAGATAAAGCAAAAGAGTTGCTATCTTGGTTAGAGCCCGAAAAAGTAGAAGGTTTACATGATGTGTTTGATTATCAAAGTATATTTCTAAAATTTCCAGTTTTTAAATTTATTAAAGCTACTGAGGTGATGGATATTTTAAAAAAATATCATAATGCTGAGCAGTGGCACCAATTTACATATTGCTTAGATGAGCGAGAAAGAAAATTGAAGAACAACGGTCAAAGCATTATGGATGAGGCTTTATTTTATACGGAGTTAATGAGTTTATTAAGAGAGCATATAGAGAGTATAAAATCAACAAACATCTGTGTGATTGGAGTAAAAAATCTATTGAAGCAGCTGGGTGAATTACCGTTAACAACAAATTAAGCAAGATAGTAGGGGCGATTAGCGCCAGCATAATCGCCCGTTCTAAATCCAATCAGCTTTGCAATTCGAAAATACATCTGCATTCTGAAGCAAAAACATCGACCCAAGACACAACAAAATGGACGGCACCACCGTCCATTTTTAATGCTCAGGACAGCCACACCCAACATCGTTTAAAATACCGCCACATTGCCGCCGCGCACCGAGTCAACAAACCTCATCAGCGCACCACAGAGCAATCATTTAATCACACAATATCTGGAGTAAACATGCACAAAGCCCGCTTAGAAGCATTCACCGACGGCGTCATCGCCATCATCATCACCATCATGGTGCTGGAAATTAAAGTGCCGCACGGCGCGTCATTCAGCGAGCTGGCGCCGCTGGCGGGTAAGTTCATCAGTTATGTGTTGAGCTTTTTGTATGTTGGGATTTATTGGAACAACCACCACCACACCATGCAGGCCGCGAGCTCGGTCAATGGCAAGGTGCTGTGGGGCAATCTGCATCTGTTGTTTTGGCTGTCCTTGTTGCCGTTCACCACGGGTTGGATGGGTGAGAACCATTTTGCGCAGCAGCCGACCTTGTTGTATGGCGTGAATTTGCTACTCGCGGCGTTGGCGTACAATCTGTGGGCACGCACCTTGGTCACGCATCACGGCATGGACTCGCCGATTGGCAAGGCCTTTGGCGGCGATGTGAAGGGCAAAATTTCCTTGTCTTTGTATGTGGTGGGCATGGTGATGACCTTCGTGCATCCATTGGTGGGCTTCGCGGTGTATACCGCTGTGGCGATGATGTGGCTGGTGCCCGATAGACGCATGGAGAAGGTGGTTGCGGGTTTGATGGATTAAGTTCTGTTGTATCAAACCATAAAAATCACTTAAAATTACTTAAGAACACTTCTAATCTCTTTTATTCACTTTAGAACCACCCCATTTGGACGGCTTGCCCGTCCATTTTCATTTACAATGTTTCGATGAACACCGATTACCTAAACACCGCCCTCCAGCTCGCGCACCACGCGATTGGCCTGTCCTCGCCCAATCCTCGGGTGGGTTGCGTGCTGGTCAAAGATGGGCGCGTCATCGGTCAGGGCCATACCCAAGCCGCAGGGCAGGCGCACGCCGAGGTGATGGCGATACGTGACGCGCAGGCGCACCATCACAACACCGCAGGCGCGACCGCCTATGTGACGCTCGAGCCGTGCAGCCACCACGGGCGCACGCCGCCGTGCGTGAATGCGCTGATACAGGCGCAGGTGGCGCAGGTGGTGGTGGCGTGTCTGGATGCCAATCCTCAGGTGGCGGGGCAGGGTGTGGCGAATTTACGTGCAGCAGGAATCGCGGTGGACGTATTGCCCACCGAGCACACGCTGGCGCAGGCGGCGTACGAACTGAACATCGGTTTTATGCGACGCATGCAGCATGGGCAGGTGTTCACGCGGATGAAATGGGCGCAGAGCGCGGATGGCAAGACCGCGTTGCCCGATGGTCGCAGTCAGTGGATTACCGGCGAGGTGGCGCGATTGGACGGACATCGTTATCGAGCGCGTGCAGATGCGCTGGTGACGGGTGTGGGCACGGTGCTGCACGACAATCCTCAGCTCAATGTGCGCGGTGTGACGGTGGCGCACGCGCCTGTGAAATACATCATCGACACATGGGCGCGCACGCCTGTGGGTGCGCGGGTGTTTGACGATGGGCTGGTCTGCCTCGTGTGCGCGCAACTGCCGCCAGAGCATCCAATGGCGGGAGCGCTGGCGTTGCGCACTGAATTGCTACAGCAGTCACATGCGAATCTGATGGTGTTGCATCTGCCGACCCAACCACACGCCGATTTATCAAGCTCGGACGTGGTGCATGAACGGGTCGATTTGACCCAACTGTGGCAACACTTTGCCGAGAAGCAATACAATGAAATCCACGTCGAAGCAGGCGCGACGCTCAATGCGGCGCTGCTCGAAATAGGCGTGGTGGATGAATTGCTGCTGTACCTCGCACCGCGTGTGCTCGGCGCGGGTCTGCCTGCGGCACTGTTCTCAGCGGATGCTCAACTCGATGAGTTGGGCGAATCTGGGGCGTGGCGCTGGGCGGATGTGGGCAGGGTTGGCGATGATGTGCGCTTGCTGCTGCGCAAAAAAACCACCGCCGACGTTTAACTCAATGACTAAAAATCAACCCTCAGATTTACACGCAATCGCCTGCACCACCGAGCCCATGCCCGTGTGGTAAATCCCCTCGACCACCTCGCGGTCAAGCTCCACCAGATGTTCAAAGTTCAAACTCGGCAGCTCAGCACTCAGGCTGGCAACGGTCTGCAACACGTCCAGTGATTTACCGCCGCCCGTGCTTTGGTTCAATTGGTTGGGGTTGTAGGCTTCGAGCAGGTACACGCCATTCGGTTTGAGCGCGTTCATGACCTGCTGGTGCACCTGCTGACGAATCGCCGAGGGCAGCGGGCAAAAGATGGAGATGATGCCACCCCATTGCGCCGCGCCCAAATCATACGTGCTCAAATCCGCATGCACCCACGTGATGCGCTCGCTCACGCCCAGCTCGGCCGCCAATTTGCGCCCCTTGTCCAAGCCCACCGCCGAGCCGTCCACCGCTGTGACCTGATAGCCGAGCTGTGCAAGGTAGACCGCATTGCGCCCCTCGCCCTCGGCGAGGCTCAGCACCTGTCCCATGGGGATGCGCTGGGCGTGGTCTTTGAGAAAGGTGTTTGGCTCTTTGCCATAGGCGTATTCGGCGCTGCTGTATCGTTCGTCCCACATGGGTGTGCTCCTTAAAAAAGCGGTGTTTAATTTTGCGAGAGTATAGAGCATTTTGTGTGCAGAGACGTTGAGTGACGTTGAGAGACGCTGCGGTAAATGCTGGGTGTGAATTTGCCATCGGGCGTGTGTTTGCTCTTATAATGCGTTCAAGAAGTTATTAAAACTCATTAATTAGCGAGGTCTCTCATGGATGTTCTGAGCAGTGTGTTGTTGGCAGTGGTGCTGGTGGCGATGTTGGCGGTGGCGTTTTTGTGGTGGAAGCTCAAGAGCAGCGGCTCGGCCAAACAGGTGGAAATTCATTCGAGCATCGAGAAGCTCAAGGCCATCGGCGAGCTGTCGGTGTTCAAAGCCGTGACCAAAGAAATCGTCACCCAGTTTGACCACGATTGGGGCGACTTTGGCAAAAAATGGTTGGGCTGGCTCTACTCGAGCAAAAAAATGGCGATGATTTTCGAGTTCGAAATCGACTTTCGTTACGATTTACGCAAGAGCGAGTTTCAAATCATCGATCAGACCAACGGCAGCTATGTGGTGAACATGCCGCCGTGCTTTCACGAAGTGCACATCCGCAGCATTTCATTTTATGACGAGCAGGGCAGCAAATTCATGCCGTGGTTGTTGCCTGACACGCTCAATGGCTTGTTTGGCAAAGGGTTTGGCGAAGAGGACAAAAATCAAATGGTCGCCATGGCGCGTGCGCACGCCGAGGGGCAGGCGCTGCGTTTGATTTCTGGACTGACCTCGGAAGTTGAAGAATCGGCGAAAATGACACTGACATCGGTGGCCAAAGCCTTTGGCGCGCAGAGCATACGGTTTGTGTTTGCCAAGCAGACGGGGCAGGTGGATGTGCAGATGGATAAAGTTGCTTAATGAAGTGGTATAAAGCAGTGGTGTAGGGCGGTGGTGTAGGGTGCTGTATAGAGCGGTGTATAGGGCAGTGGTGTAAGGCGGCGGTATAAGTGAATCAAAGCCCTGCATAAAGCTCGCTTTTATGGGGCTGTAAAAACTCTGAGGCTCCCCTCTCCCGCACGGCGGGAGAGGGGCTGGGGGTGAGGGTGTTTGCACAACTGCTTAA
>CAZDLD010000069.1:7521-9367 GCA_964506355.1 uncultured Hydromonas sp. | reverse complement strand
AATGCCTAAAATTAAACGCTTCTTAGCTGAGCTTGAACGACTCATCTTATCTATCAATTCTGCTTTTCCGGGCAACAGCTTATTAATTTTCGCTCAAATTTTTCAATAATTGGTTCAATAGCCACTATGAATTTTTTTTACTATCGATAACTGCTAAACCATCTCTCAAAACGATCGAAGATTTTCTACATTTTACACAAAAAACCAATCAAAGCCCTCGTCTTGACAGGCCACAAAATAGGGGATGTTGTGCGGCGTGAGCAACTCATCCAACATCTGCCCCACCAGTTGCGCATCGTTGGTCTCTCGACTTAAATGAGCCGCGTGTACCGAGCCCAGTTGAGTATGAATGAGCTGTTCGAGCAAGCGGTGCGCGTCTAAGTTATCCAGATGTCCGTGCGCGCCGAGGATGCGCTGCTTCAAAGTAGGAGGGTACTTGGTGGATGCGGCCATTTTGCGCGCATCGTAGTTGTACTCAAGCACCAAAGCATGACAACCTTGCAACACATGCACCATGTGTGGCGAAACATGTCCCGCATCGGTGAGTATACCCAAGCGTTTGCGCGCAACTGATTCAGTCTGCATTTCAAACACAAATTGCAGTGGTTCACGGGCATCATGCGGTACAGTGAATGGGTGAATTTGAATCAAGCCAATGTGCAGTGCTTGATTGTGGACGCAAAACTCAACAGGCAAATTCGCACACGAACGTGTGTTGTGATTGACCACGCTGTGGTATGTCCCACGCGACATATACAGTGGCGTACCAAATTTGCGCACGAAGCGCGCCGCACCGCCAATGTGGTCTTCGTGCTCGTGGGTGACAATCAGCGCATCGATATCTGTGCCCGCCAACCCCAGCCGTGCAAGGCGCTTTTCGGTATCGCGCACGGAAAACCCACAGTCCAGCAAAAGGCGCGTTGTCCGATCCGAACAACGCGCCTCGATGACTGTGGCGTTCCCTGAGCTTCCACTACCCAAACTGGCATAGCGCAAATAGGGTGCATCCATATTATTTCAAATTATCTTGTAAGTTTTTCAACACTTTGGCCAAGCCCTCATCCGAATATGGATTGCCTGATTTATCCGCGAAGGTGACTTTGACTTGATTGGCGGTCACTGGTGTGAAACGCACTTGATAGGTCTCTTCCAATTTGCCAAAAGACTTTCTGAACAAACCGCGATCATCTGGGTTGGGCGTCACATAGTACACACGCTTGGCAATGTCTCGGTCGGTAATCGACAGGCCAGCACGATCGAGCACTTGACCCACACGACGCCATGAGTTTTCTAAAGTGTCATTGACAATCAAAGCTTCACCTTGAATCAGCGCAGCTTGAATCTGAGTTGGGTTGTTCAATGCAGCGCTCGCTTGCGCATCATTCGTCCCCAAAGCCACCATCAAACGACGCAAGAACTCTGCTTCCAATCCAGCATCCGTTGCGCGGGGTTGCCACGCGGTGGTGTCTTTGCTCGACGAGGTGTACACCTCCTCCATGCCGCGATGACTGATGTAGATTTCTACGCCGCCGTTGATTTTCTCAACCCGTGTGCGGTACATATCGCGCATACCGGTGTCATACACAGCGTCCAACACACCTCCGAGCAATTTACGCAAGCCTGTTGAGGGCAAATTGGCGCGATTTTCCGCCCAATCGGTTTCCATGATGCCTGTTGCCGCTTGATTGGTGCGCAGGGTGAAGCCATTGCCTTCCCAAAAAGTTTGTAGCGCTGGCCAAATTTGCTCGGCTGGGCGATTAACAACTAACCAGCGGGTGTCGCCTGCGCGCTCGATGTGCATGTCTTTCGGCGTCACTGCCACAGGCGTCAACTCAGCAGGTTTGTT
>CAZDLD010000069.1:2943-7511 GCA_964506355.1 uncultured Hydromonas sp. | reverse complement strand
TTTTGGCACTGACCACGGCGCTTAAATCATAGGCTGAATTTTTATCGAAATCAGACATCCCTGGAGGCACCTCTAAAGGCGTACTTTTTACATTGCTGCGGTAATCAATTTTGCTGTTTGACTCAGTCACGCACGCGGTCAATGAGCCACTGACTGCTGCCAATAAGCTGATGTTCAATAATGTCTTGCCAAATGTATTCATCGTTATGTTATTCCTAAATAGGTTTGCTACCAGTTGAAACGTTCGTCCACTATAAACCACAAAATTAGACCAATTGTGCAGATTTCAAAGCCGCTTGAATCACAGATTGATTTTCAGCTGTGAGCACAGTCAATGGCGAGCGTATGCCCAAACCAATTTTACCCATCTGCGCCAAAGCCCATTTCACTGGAATCGGGTTGGCCTCAATGAACAACAATTTGTTCAAGTCGCACAATACCGCATTGATGCGATGAACCGTCGCCAAATCACCATTGAGCGCAGCCACACACATCTCATGCATCAGTTTGGGGGCAATATTGGCCGTTACCGACACATTGCCCTTAGCACCCATCAAAATCAAAGCCGCTGCGGAAGAATCATCACCGCTGTAGACTGCAAAGTCAGAAGGCACTTTTTGAATCAAAGCAATCCCACGTCCAACATCACCAGTGGCGTCTTTGACACCCACAATATTGTCCACTTCGGCCAAACGAACGATGGTTTCGTTCGCCAAATCAGCCACCGTACGACCCGGAACATTGTACAAAATCACAGGACAATCTGCCGCCTCAGCAATGGCTTTAAAATGATTGTACAAACCCTCTTGCGTCGGCTTGTTATAGTAAGGCACGACTTGCAAGGTGCCATCAGCGCCAGCAGAGTGTGCAAATTTAGTCAGCTCAATCGCCTCATGGGTTGAATTACCACCCGCACCCGCAATCACAGGAATGCGACCTGCGGCCTGTTCAACCGCCACTTTAATCAAATCACATTGCTCACTCACTGAGACCGTGGGCGATTCGCCACTTGTACCCACAGCAACAATCGCATCAGTGCCCTGAGCGATGTGCCAATCAATCAATGCACGGTATGCATCAAAATCAATACTGCCATCATCCAACATTGGGGTGACCAGAGCCACCAAGCTTCCTGTGATCATTTTTTTGACCTTAATTAAATAATATAACAAGCGACTATTTTAACCGCAAAGCCGCAACAATACTACCGATTTACTTGGCTTTTTTCGAAATCCACCTCCAAAAAAATCCATCACACACAAATTAATTTAAAAAAAAGCTTGCCAACCTCTACATTAGTTTGCTATAGTTTCATTTCTTCGCGGCCGTAGCTCAGCTGGATAGAGTACTTGGCTACGAACCAAGGGGTCGTGGGTTCGATTCCTGCCGGCCGCGCCATTATTTTTATGCTTTTGTACATTCGTTACTACAAAACATTTAACTGAAAAAAGAGTCATTATGCCTTTAATTCGTGTAAAAGAAAACGAACCGTTTGAAGTTGCAATGCGTCGCTTCAAGCGCGCCATTGAAAAAACTGGTCTGTTGACCGATTTGCGTGCACGTGAGTTTTACGAAAAACCAACGACAGAGCGCAAACGCAAACATGCTGCAGCGTGCAAACGTCAGCACAAACGTCTGCGTAGCCAAATGTTACCTAAGAAAATGTATTAATTTCTAGGTTTTCTCAGGCGCTCTCGTAAATCGCCTTTGAATTTGCAAGCATGCACGCTAACCCGCTCGTTATTGAGCGGGTTTTGTGTTTTTAAAATCGAGTTTCAATTTTTGTACTGACTTATATAGTGGTTTATTCTTTATTTAGACCATTGTTTATGACTACAATTTCAATATTCAACAGATTACACTCAGCACGATGTATGAATAACATCAACCGTGCCAATCCTTCACCAACCATTTGGAGTCATTATGAGCTTAAAAGAAACCTTACAAGCAGACATCATCACCGCCATGAAAGCACGTGAATCTGAAAAACTGGCCACCCTGCGCCTTTTGTCAGCTGCCATCAAGCAGCGCGAAGTGGATAGCCAAGGCACATTGGATGATACCGCCGTCATCGCTGTGATTGAAAAGGCCTGCAAACAGCGCCGCGAATCCATCGCGCAATACCAGCAAGCCAACCGCCAAGATTTGGTCGATGTCGAACAATATGAGTTGGACATCATCAGCGCTTACTTACCCGAACAAATGTCAGATGATGAGATTAAAGCCGCCGTTGCTGCGGCCATCTCACAAACAGGCGCATCCAGCGTACAAGAAATGGGTAAAGTCATGGGCTTACTTAAATCACAGTTGGCTGGTAAAGCCGATATGTCTGCTGTATCGGCCAGCATCAAAGCTCAGTTGAGCTAAGAACGAACACGCAACCCACACACACCATGATTCCAGCAGAATTCATCAATGATGTACTCGCACGCGTTGACATCGTGGACGTGGTGGGGCAATACGTTCAGCTCAAACAAGCGGGCATGAACCGCCAAGGTCTGTGCCCGTTTCACAATGAAAAATCCCCCTCATTCACGGTCAGCCCGACCAAGCAGTTTTACCACTGCTTTGGCTGTGGCGCGCACGGCACGGCTTTGGGATTCTTGATGGAACACAATGGCCTGACGTTTATTGAGGCCATCAAAGATTTAGCCCAGCGTGCGGGTATGCGTGTGCCCGAGGACAAACCGATGTCCCGCCAGCAACTGGTTGAGCAAACCGAGCGCAAAATCCGCACCCAGAACATCGCACAAGCCTTAGAAGAAGCGGCCAAATTTTACAAATCTCAACTGCCCAAAAACAGCGAAGCCGTCGGTTACCTAAAGCGACGTGGTCTCACTGGCGAAATTGCGCAGCGATTCGGTTTGGGCTACGCGCCTGAGCATCCCAATTTAAGCAGCGTGTTCACGGACTACGCCGACTCAAGCAGCTTGATTGAGTCGGGACTGGTCAAACAGCGCGAAGACGGCGGGCGCAGATATGATTTTTTCCGTGACCGCGTGATGTTCCCAATTCGCAATATCAAGGGGCAGATTATCGGCTTTGGCGGCCGCATTCTGGATAAGGGCGAACCCAAATACCTCAACTCCCCCGAATCACCCCTATTTGAGAAAAATCAAGAACTGTACGGTTTGTTTGAAGCGCGCGCTGCAATTTCACATCAAAAATTCGCCTTGGTGGTTGAAGGTTATATGGATGTGGTTGCACTGGCGCAATCCGAAATCAACAATGCAGTCGCCACGTTGGGTACGGCCACATCGGCCAACCACATCCAAAAGCTCTTTCGATTTACCGACACCATCGTATTTAGCTTTGATGGCGACTCCGCAGGTCGCAAGGCCGCTTGGCGCGCCATGACACACGCCCTGCCCTACACATCAGACACACGCACCATTAAATTTTTATTTTTACCACCCGAACACGATCCCGACAGCTTTGTACGTGAGTTGGGTGCAGAGAAGTTTAACGCTGAAATCAGCACCGCCATGACCCTGTCGCAATTCATGCTCTACGGCCTCAAGCAAGCCGCACCCGAAGCGAATGCTGAAGCACGCGCACGGCAATTGCATCTGGCCAAACCCATGTTGCAGGCCATGCCCAACCACGCCCTGCGCACGCAAATCATCCAATCCATCGCGGAACAATTGCGCATCCAATCTGCAGACGTCATCGAATACGCCGAGCTGGTCACTAACCAACGCCCCGCCAAGCGTGGTGTAGAAAAATCCAAGCGCAGCCAACCGCTCAGCGCCGTGGATCAAGCACTGCGGCTGATACTCGAGCACCACGAGATTGCTGCACACAGCAATCTCGAGCTTTGGGCCAGTCAACCACAACACCAAGCGCTAACTGAGCTCATCGGCTTTTTGCAACAGCACCCCGGCATCCCTGAGGCCACACTGCACCATCATTTAGAACAGCTGGATCACTGGTCTTTATACCAACTCATCCTCCAAAAGCAAATGCAAAGTCCCGCCAGCAATCGGGAAGAGGCCGCCATCATGCTGCAAGCCCTTGAAAAATACCTACATCGCCACTATCTTGACCATAGACTGAGCACATTGGCCAATCAATTGGCGCACGATCCATCCATTAAGGAAGAATACAGCCGACTTTTGCGCGAGCGTGCTCAATACACCTGAGCTGTTTGAACATAAGAGTTTGTTTTTTCACATTAATTGCATGGATTTTGGCGATTATTGACCGCGCTTGAATCAGAAAAACACGAAAAATATGTTACAATGCTTGACTGCGCGCAATTGGTCAAATCACGCCTTCCGTCTGACCGAGTCAGCTGCGCCCGCAACCCTCACTTCTTGTCATCGACTAAGTTGTTTTGAAACAGCAGTAATTTTTTAAAAAGGCCAAACTCATGAGCTCAGACAAAAATTTCAGCAAAACACGCACCACCCCTGCCAGCAAAACTGCAACCCAAACAACTGCGGCAAAAGCAAGCACGGCGCGCGCCTCGATGACTAAAGTAACGCCTAAAGCACCAGCTAAAGCACCAGCCAAAGCACCAGCCAAAGCACCAGCCAAAGCACCAGCCAAAGCACCAGCCAAAGCAC
>CAZDLD010000069.1:0-2843 GCA_964506355.1 uncultured Hydromonas sp. | reverse complement strand
CAGCTAAAGCACCAGCTAAAGCAACAGCGATCAAAACCACACCCCCAACCAAACCTGCTGCAGTTTCTGCAAGCAAGGCCGTGACACCCGATACCCAACAGAAAAGCAATATGCCCGCCCGTAAAGATAAACTAGCAAGCCCAGCCGCTGTCAAAACCAGCAAAAAATCAAAAGTCCCAAGCAAACTCACAACCGATGAAGAATTGCTTGATGAAGATTTGGACAACGTCAATGAAGTCGATGATTTGATTGAAGACGATTTGGACGCCGAAGACATTGCGGTAGAAATTGAAGCCAAGCCTGAAAAAACCAAAGGCAAAAAGAGCAAAGAAACCGCCGAAGAAACCGCGCAAGCATTGGAGTTCAAAAAAGCGCAAATGACCCTATTGATTAAATCAGGGAAAGAACGCGGTTATTTGACCTATGCTGAAATCAATGACAGCCTGCCTGACGACATGGTCGAGGGTGACGCGCTGGACAACATTGTTTCTGCTTTCTCTGATCTGGGCATTCAAGTGTATGAGCAAGCGCCAGATGCAGAAGCCCTGTTGATGAGTGACAACGTGCCCGTGGCCAATGCCGACGACACGACCGAAGAAGAAGTCGAAGTGGCTGTATCCACCCTCGACTCTGAATTTGGCCGCACTACTGACCCAGTGCGTATGTATATGCGCGAAATGGGTATTGTGGAGCTGCTGACCAAGGCGCAAGAAATCGAAATTGCCAAGCGCATCGAAGAAGGCCAACGCGAAATGATGGTCGCCATCTCGGCTTGCCCTGCAATTATTCAAGAGCTGCGCGATGCCTTTGCCAAGATACGAGCAGGCGACGCGTCGGTTGATGAAATTGTCGATGGTTTTGTCGGTGTTGAAGAAGATTTCGAAGACGAGGCTGAAGCCGAAATCGATGATGACAGTGATGATGACGACGATGGCGGCGTGGCGCTGTCCAACAAACAGTTGGAAGCGCTCAAAACCAAAGCATTGGACAAATTCAACGCGATTGAAAAACAATTTGACAAGATGCGCGTGGCGTTCGAAAAAGAAGGCTATCGTTCAGCCGCTTACAATAAAGCCCAAGACGCCATGACCACCGAGCTCATGGGCATCCGCTTTACCGCAAAAACAGTGGACAAACTGTGCGACAAACTGCGCCAGCAAGTCGCGTCTATTCGCGACATTGAGAACCAAATTCGCGTGGTCTGCGTCGATAAAGTCGGCATGAAACTGGACTTTTTCATCAATAATTTTCCAGGACACCAAACCAATTTGAATTGGGCTGTCGATTTGCTCAAAACAGCGCACAGCTTCAACACCGTGTTCGAGCGCAATGTACCGACAATACACGAGCTGCAAAACCGCTTGATCACACTGCAAAATGAAGTATTTTTGCCCCTGCCCGATTTGCGCGAAATCAACAAGCAAATGACCGACGGCGAGAAAAAAACCCGCGTGGCCAAAAAAGAAATGACAGAGGCAAACTTGCGACTGGTAATTTCAATTGCCAAACGCTACACCAACCGCGGCCTGCAATTCTTGGATTTGATTCAAGAGGGCAATATCGGTCTGATGAAAGCGGTGGACAAATTTGAATACCGTCGCGGCTACAAATTCTCGACCTATGCCACATGGTGGATTCGTCAAGCGATTACCCGCTCGATTGCCGATCAAGCGCGCACGATTCGCATCCCAGTGCACATGATTGAAACCATCAACAAGATGAACCGCATTTCTCGCCAAATTCTGCAAGAAACGGGCATCGAGCCTGATGCATCGGTACTGGCTGAGAAGATGGAAATGCCAGAGCACAAAATTCGCAAAATCATGAAAATTGCCAAAGAGCCGATTTCTATGGAAACGCCGATTGGCGATGACGAAGATTCGCACTTGGGTGATTTCATCGAAGATGGCAACGCCATGACCCCTGCCGAAGCTGCGCTGCACACGGGGATGCAAGACATCGTCAAAGATGTCTTGGACTCACTCACACCGCGTGAAGCTAAGGTCTTACGTATGCGCTTTGGGATTGAGATGACCACCGATCACACGCTTGAAGAAGTGGGCAAACAGTTTGACGTCACGCGTGAACGTATTCGCCAAATCGAGGCCAAAGCCCTGCGTAAACTGCGTCACCCATCGCGCTCAGAAAAACTCAAAAGCTTTTTAGAGAATAATTGAGCGTAAATAGCAAGGTAACCATGGCATTGTGACGTGCATTTGCGTACAATGTCGAGTTCAAGTTTAAGGGCCGTTAGCTCAGTTGGTTAGAGCAGAGGACTCATAATCCTTTGGTCCGCGGTTCAAGTCCGCGACGGCCTACCAAATTAAAAAGCACTCCAATTGGAGTGCTTTTTTCATGCCATCACATAACGATTGTTCAGTTCAATATCACCACGTTTTCTTAATCGAGTACAGCACCACGCCGACGATGCTCAGCGTGGATTCTTCGCCTGGTCGAATTATCGGGTAGTCGTCATTTTCGGGGTGCAGCTCGACTGAAGTCGGGGTTTTAATCAAACGTTTGACTGTGAACTCATCGTCCAAGTTCGCCAGCACGATGTCGCGGTGGTGCGCCTCGACCGAACGATCCACCACCAGCATATCGCCCTCAAAAATCCCCACCTTGGCCATGGAGTCTCCTTTGACATACACCGCTATGGTAGCGGCAGGATTGCTGACCAAATAGGTGTTGAAATCCAGATAGTCGCCAATATCGGGGGAAGCCGATGCGGGCAACCCTGCGCGCACCGCATCTTGAGCCACGGGGATGCGCAGTGGTGCCGAATCCATAGAGATGAACATGGCGTCTTTGGGTACGGCTTGTTTGAGTTTACTGGCTTCTTG
>CAZDLD010000068.1:0-9379 GCA_964506355.1 uncultured Hydromonas sp. | reverse complement strand
ATTCATGGTTCATCCTTGGCGCAAGCACGTAATGAAGGTGCGCGCCAATCTCAGGCTGATTGGTTGTTGTTTTTAGATGCAGATGACACCTTAGATGCTAATTATATTGCCGCAATGGAAGCCGCTATATTTGAGTGCCAAGCAGAAGATTGTTTATTTCGGCCATCTATTAGTTATGTCTCGCATAATGCGATTACGCCCCCTATAGTCCTGCACGAGTATCCAATCTTAGAGCGAAACTACATGGTTATAGGTACTTTAGTAAGACGAGACACTTTTATTCGTGTTGGCGGTTTCTACGAGCTACTTATGTACGAAGATTGGGATTTGTGGATTAGGTGCATTTTGGATGGTTGTCGCTCACAGGCAGTACCGCAAGCTATTTATAACATCACCGCTAATGATGATGGACGAAACGTACAATCAAAGAACGTGGTTAATTCAACAACAAACTACATAATGGCATGTTATTGGTCGAAAGTTTACCTCAAACCCTTGCCAAAAAACACCAAACGACATCATTCGTTTTATAAGCTCAAGCGTCACCTCGCAAACTGCCATCAAAAGATTCGCGCGCTATTTAATACTCAGCATTTAAATCTTTGAGATTCACTCTAAGCCCTTGCATGTTATAGGTAGTATTTTGACGAAACACCCTTTAGAGCCTATTTGACAAGTGTATCCCCTTTTTCAGCTTAGCTTCAACTGAGAGGAACAAGTCAACACCAAGATCGATAATTATATTCACTTGGACAATTACCACGCCAGCGTTTTGCATATTTTTGCCAGCTGTTTTGGTATATTTTTTCCCATATATCAGTTTACATATTAAACCAACACTCTCTCAACAGGTCATTATGCAATTGTTTACCTTTTATCAGTTTCGCATTTGGTGGTTTCTTTTAAAAAATTTCATGCATATATCTGGAGGAGTTTATACATCACTTTCTATGCTCAAGCTTTCTTACACGCAGCGTGGTGCGCTGGGGATGAAACGAGCCGTGTATGATGTAAATAATCGAGCATTAGCTTTGCAATATGGAGCCGCTGGTTACAGCTGCAAATTTACTATCCTCACTCCATTACAAACCTTGTTTGTGGCTGAATTAATCGTAAACACATTGAATAGGTTGGGTTTCGACAGCGAGGTAATAACCAGTATGCCTCAAAGTGGATTCAATGCAAATTGGCATATAGTCATTTGTGCCAACGTGTTTAATACGTTACCCCAACATTTTTTCGCTTTTCAGATGGAACAATCACCTTCATCCAAATGGTTTACAAAACGATACATCGGCAGATTGGAGCGAGCTGCGGGAATAATGGATTATTCATTGGTTAATATTGAATTTTTAGACCGTATTTTACCTGGCAAAACAACCTTCCATGTGCCTATTTGCAATCTGCCAATCGCTGCCAACATTGAATACCCGTACGAATATGATGTTCTATTTTATGGGGATGCGCGAAATGCGCGCAGGAGAAAATATTTAGCAGAAATCGGTGAGTTTTATACTGTCAAAATAATCGGCAATATTTTTGGTGAGGATTTAAGAAAGGAGCTTCAAAAAGCCAAACTCGTTATCAATATTCATTATTATGATAATGCCTTGTTGGAAACCACTCGAATTTATGAGTGCTTATCTGCCAACACATTGGTAATTTCAGAAAAGAGTATTGATTTTTCTGAGCATCAAAATTTAATCGGCATGGTCGATTTTGTCGATATTGACAACGTTTCCGAAATGAAAGAACGCATAAAATTTTGGCTCAATAATGAGAAAGAGCGAATTGCACACATAGCACAGCAAAATAAAATTATGGGAGCAACTCCTAGTGAGTTTGATAGTGCATTCGAGCGCTTTTTAAGCGCTCACAATGCGATTGTGCCCATAAAATAACTGCCTTGTCAAAATAAATGTGCCCGCATTTCACCAAAACCTACGCCATTTACCACCTCGACCTAAGTAGTGATACATTTGCCAAAAACGCAACTGCAGGAACGATTTGATTTTGTCGGTTATCTTGTTTCGAATTTTAATTAGTTGTTGAGCGTAATCAAAGTTTCCAGATTTACATGCGTCCTGAAACAATCGCCTCACAACAAACCGTTCAACATCGGGTACAGAATGTAAAAAAGCCTGATGTTGCTCATAGATTTTTTTAAAATTCTCGAAGCGTCTCTTATATCCGTACTGACGAGTCACATGTCCCGCATTATTTTCATCAGTGTGGTTCACGCGTATCAATGTGCCAAAAATCTCTGAATACCAACCTTCCAGCTTCAATTCCAACAATCGAATACAAAATTCAGTGTCTTCATTTACCGACAACTGAATGTCCAACCCCCCTGCCTGTTGGAACGATGATTTCTTAATCCAAAAGCCCACCCCCAAACCTGAAAGGCGTCTTCTTGGAGCTAATTTTGAGAGCAATTCCCCTTGTGTAATTTTATATTGTGGCATTTGCGAGGAGTCTTTCAGCTCTTCAAAAGCAGAAAATCCGTAATGACATTCAGGATATTCTTTTAAAACCTGCAAACTAACGAACTGAGGGTAATGAGCACAAAGCACATCGTCGTCGTCCAAGAAAAATATCAACTCGTTTCGCGCCAACCCCACACCCTCATTCCGAGCACCAGAACATCCAGCTACACCTTTATTAACATAAACTTTCAGACGCTCGTCTGTAACCATTGACAAAGAATCTATTGCGCAGATACTTCCCCCATCATCCACCACGAGCACCTCGTCCTCCGACCCACAGGCATTTAACGCCGACAGAACCGCCGTGCGCAAAAAATCAGGACGATTTTTAGTAGGGATAATAATGGAATAGTGCATAATATCAACGCTAAAATAAGGGGTGAGTAGCTACAAATCTTGTGCCAGTTACGTGAATTTTAACAGCTAAAGTGTATTAACTTTCTATATAATTTGAACCCATTCTTTCTTGTTGACTACAAATATGCCCATCCAACCCATTTCACCCACCCACACATGGCAATGCATCATGGTTTGTTGGGGCGATAAATACTCAACAGCTTTGATTAATCACCTGATGAACAGCATCGAGGCCCATGCAGCATCACCTGTGCGCTTTGTATTGATTTGTGACACGCCTAAAATCGGATTACGTGCAGACGCGCTAATTCGCAACTTCCCTGAATTTTACTTGCAGCCGATTATGAAACGCAGTGGTTGCCAAGCAAAATTAGCGATGTTTGAAGCAGGCGTTGTACCAACAGACTTACCAGCTGTGTATGTGGATTTAGATACAGTTGTGATGGGCGATTTAGGTGCGGGGTTGCGTTTAATGGACTCCCCACAGACAGTCGCGATTTTACCGAGCGCAGTTATTCCGTTTGGTTGGCTGGGGCGTTTGATTTATCGTTTATCTGGGCAAAAAAAATATGCCCGAGGTAACTCGTCTATAGTAATCTTTCATCCTGCACATTGTGCTTTTATTGCCGAGCGGTTTCGCACCTTGTTTGCACAATATCCGAATTTTGAATTTCGTCCAATGGTGGCAGATGAGCGCTTTATCAGCTGGGTGGCACAGCCATTTATGAAAGCTTTACCCAAATCATTTGTAGTCAAGTTTCCAGGTGAGTTTATGTTTTATTTTAGACCTTGGTTATATGCCAAAGCCAAATTGCCTTGGGTGATCAAACGCCGCGCAAATTTGGTGGCGATTACGCTAAATGGTCTACTAATAAAGCCTGAGAGTCTCGTCCGCTTAAAAGAAAATGAGGTAGTGGTAGACAATAAAAACCGCCAACTCGTTTGGACGCGTAAAACCTTGGGCAAGTCATTAGATGATATTTTGTATTTTTATCGGTTTTTATCATAAACCATTGCTTGAGCTCATCAACTTTATCGCAATATCCAAATCTATCCGAGTGTCCACATCTATGCTACTGTCGGCCTCCATTTCAAACATACTCATAGGTTGCTCAAATAAATTGTGGGTGTGCATAAATGCCTCAATTTCACCAATATAAATCGCTCCGTTAATTCGATAGGTATCGGGCAGCTGCTGGCGCGGCATGGTCAGGTGTGCCCAATTGCCCATCAAGGGTTGCACCTGTCCGTCTGCGTTTTTAATCAGTTGTTTGTACGGGGTGTGTGCTTCGCGGGTCACGCTCACGAGTGAACCTTGCGCTTGAGTTGCGCCTGCATCGCGGTACTGCGCCCATGCCTGCTGGATGTGCGCGGCGGTGCGCAGCGGCGAGGTCGGCTGGAGCAGCATGAAGTGGCTGTGCTGCTCGCCTTGGGCGTGCAGTGTATCGAGGGTGTGCGCAATCACATCCAGGCTGCTGGCGCCGTCGGTCGCCAGCTCGACGGGTCGGTCAATGATGCGTGCACCATACGCACGGGCGACTTGTTTAATCTCGTCATCCTCGGTGCTCACGTAGACCGCGGCAAACACCCCCGATTGCAGCGCAGCGTCGATGCTGTGCGCAATCAAAGGTTTGCCCGCCAAGTCCAATACGTTTTTGCGGGGCAGCCCTTTGCTGCCGCCACGGGCGGTGATGATGGCGACGAGGCTCATGCACTCGCTCCGTCTGACTGGATGTCGTTGAAGATTTTTTGCGGCGACACCGCCCATGTGTTCGGGTCTTGAATCAATCGGGTAAAGGCTTGTGCGCTGTTGCCGTCGCCAAAGTATTCGCACGCTGGGTGGCGAATTTTATCCGCGCTGACCGAGCGTATGCTCGCCAAAATCGCGTCACTGCCGTAGCCCACATCGATGATGGAGTCGCTTTTGAATCGGTTGTTCTGACGCGAACCAATATTGATTGACGGCACGCCGAAAATCGGTGCTTCGCGTATGCCCGCGCTGGAGTTGCCGATGAGCGAGTAGGCGTGGTGTATCAGTGTGAGGAAATATTCAAACCGTATCGATGGGAAAATTTTGAAGTGCGCATTGCCCTTGAGCACTTCGTACGCGTCCAAAATTTCATTGGTGCCATGGTCGTTGTTCGGATAAATCAGGATGTAATTTTGTTGCGAGTCTATCAAGGCCTGCACCAGCTGCTCAGCGTGCTGCTTCATGTGCGCCACTTCAGTGGTGACGGGGTGGAACATCACCACATGGTAGTCCGTAAATGGAATGTCGTAGTAGCGTTTGACTTCATCCAAACTTGGCAGCAGGGCTGGGTTCTTCATCACGTCAATGTCGGCAGAGCCGATGATGTGCACCGTGTCGGGGTGCTCGCCCATTTGTAAAATTCGATTCGCCGCTTCAGTGTTTGACACCAAATGCAGGTGCGAGAGCTTGCTCACCGAGTGACGTATCAGCTCGTCGATGGTGCCCGAGCGCTCGCCGCCCTCGATGTGCGCGACCAAAATATTGTTCATGCTGCCAACAATCGCACCGGCCAAGGCTTCGACACGGTCGCCATGCACCACCAGCATATCGGGACGAGTTTCGTGCACGTAGCGCGACAAGCCCTGTATGGTGTTGGCCAAAATCATTTCCATCGGCTCGTCGATGTGCTGGTTGTGAAATTTGTGTATGTGCTTAAAGCCGCTTTTCTCAATTTCGATATAGGTGCTGCCATAGCGCTGCATCAGGTGCATGCCCGTGGCGAAAATCTCATAGTCAAATCCAGCGGTGGCGTCCACCGCTTGAATCAGTGATTTCATCTTGCCAAATTCTGCGCGCGTGCCCGTGAGAAATAGGATTTTCTTGGGCGCGGCCTCAGCGGAATGAGTGCTCGATGGGTTGCGTGTGTCAGTCATCGATGTCATTCCATGCCACGTGGTGATCGTTTTCAATATCGTTCTTCGCGCGTTTGCCGATGAGGTCATTGTAAGCTTCGGCCTTGATTTCGCCCGTGCCAGGGCGTTTGACCCAGATGTTGTCCTTGGTGAACACATCGCCCGCCTTAATCGGCGCGGTGGTGACCACGGTGGCAAATGCAAAATCGATGGTCACTTGTTCTTCGGCTGCGGCTTGCTTGACCCCGCCGCGCATCTGGCGGATTTGCTCTGAACCTTGAATCAATTCAGCCAATGCCGTCGGATCCATGGAGTTGACAATATCGGGACCGGGGCGATCCATGCGGTCGGTAAAATGACGCTCCAAGATACACGCGCCCAACGCCACCGAAGCAAAACACGCCAAATTCGATGTGGTGTGGTCAGACAGGCCAATCGGCGTATCGGGGAAGTTGGCTTGCATTTCCTGCATCGCGCCCAAGCGCACGAGGTGCGGTGGCGTTGGGTAGAGGTTGGTGGTGTGCAGCAGGCCGTATTGAACATTGTGACGCTCGAATATCGCCACGGCTTTTTTAATGCTGGTGATGTCGTTCATGCCTGTGCTCAGGATAATCGGTTTGCCAAACTGGGCAATGTGCTCGAGCAGCGGGTAGTTGTTGCACTCGCCTGAGCCGATTTTGTACGCCACCACGCCCATGCGCTCGAGGCGGTCGGCTGCGGCACGTGAGAATGGCGTGCTGATGAACATCATGCCTTTGGACTCGACGTACTGCTTGAGTTTGATCTCGTCTTCTTCGTTCAAGGCACAGCGCGCCATGATGTCGTAAATCGACACATCGGCATTGCCAGGGATGACTTTTTTCGCCGCTTGGCTCATCTCATCTTCCACCACGTGGGTCTGATGCTTGATGACCTCTGCGCCTGCGCTGTGCGCGGCATCGACCATCTCAAAAGCGGTTTTCAACGAACCTTCGTGGTTGATGCCGATTTCGACGATGACCAGCGGGGGAAAATCCGCCCCGACCTGACGTGTGCCGATAGTTAATGTGTTCATGCGCTCTCCTTGAGTCGTTGTGCATTGCACTGCGTGGTTTGTGATGGTCATTGCTTTGGTGCGTATTTTAGCACGGCTTATTTCGGCATCTGTGTCGATTGTGCTGATTGCACCGATTGCAAGCATTCGCTAATGGTTAGTATGATGGGGTGCTGCGCTACCTCGTCGAGTACGTCGGTTTCTGTCTGAGGGGAGGCGTGGGTTCGGTTGCTGCTCTGAGCCAGATTGGCGATGACTGCCCTTGCGATTTCGTTTGCATCGTTCACCTGCTGCGCTCGCCCTGCCGCATCCAAATCATCATAAACTTCACTGAAATTCCAAACATTCGCGCCATGCAGCACCGCGCTGCCGCAGGCCAGCGGCTCGAACGGATTGTGCCCGCCCACTTGCGCAAACGAGCCACCCATCAGCGTCACCGTCGCCAAGCGATACCACAGTCCCATCTCGCCGATGGTGTCGGCGATGTACACTGGCGTGCCTGCATCCAGCGCATCCGCGCTGCGCAGAGCGCATGGCTGCAGCTCTACGCACAGCTGCTTTATTTCCATGCCGCGCTGTGGGTAGCGCGGTGCAATGATGAGCAAGGCATTGGGCAACACGCGCAACACCTGCTGATGCGCCTGCAGCGCAATCGATTCTTCGCCCGCATGACTGGAGGCGAGCAACCACACAGGACGCTCGCCCAGTGCTGTGCGACATGCCAGCTCATCCGCAGCATTGTGCGGCAATGCGGGGGCGAGTGCCTTAATCGTGCCTGTGGTGTGTACCCGCTCGGCTGGAACGCCAAAGTCGCGCACGGCCTTCGCGCTTGCGTCGTTCTGAACAAATATTTGATTGAACTGCGCGAAGAACCAGCGGTACAGGCGCGGTAATTTGTTTTTCTTGGCGATGGACTCAGGCGACAGGCGCACATTGAGCAGCAACCTCGGGATGCCGCGACGCTCGGTTTCACGTATCAACACAGGCCACAAATCCAACTCGCACCACAGCGCCACATCGGGCTGCCAATGACTCAAAAATCGCCGCACCGCGGGCAGGGTATCAACGGGGGCGAACTGATGGCTGATGCGCTCGGGCAAAGGATTGCGCGCCAGCACCTCACCCGAAGTGCGTGCGGTGCTGGTGATGAGAAAGTGGGTGTTGGGGTGCATCGGCGCCATCCGTGCGAACAGCCCTGCCAAAGCCAGCGCCTCGCCCACGCCCACCGCATGACCCCAAATCAGCTGCCCTTCTGGTCGTGCGGGTCGTGCGGGTCGTGCGGGCATATTGAACGCGAGTTTTTGCGCCATGCTGTGTTCGGTTTCTTTACCGCGTTTGAGGCGATGACGCAATGCCGCTTGCCACGCAGGGGTGACCCAGCGCGCAATACCGAAGTACAGGTGCAGATACCACGGGGTGCGTGGGCGCTGAGCTTCTGTCGATTCAGTGGCTGCCAAGTTCATTTACATCCTTTGCGCCAGCCAAGGCGTCAGCACCGCCATATGCTTTTGGGTTGAGCCTGCGTGCTCGGCAAAGAAGCTCTGCGCCCCTGCTGCCGCGTCCTTATAAGCTTGCTCTGAGCAAAACAGTTTCAAAATCGCCGCGCTCAGCGCATCGATGTCCGGCAAGGTCTGCAGCACGCCCGCTTGTATCGCCTCGACGCCGGGGTATTCTATCCCCCAGATGCTCGGGCCGACCATCACTGGTTTTTTCAAGGCCAGCGGCTCAATCACATTGTGTGCGCCCAAAGGCACGAACGACGCGCCGACCACCACCACTTTGGACAACCCAAGGTAAAAATACATCTCGCCCAAGGAGTCGCCCAGCAACACGTCGATGTCGGACAAAGATGTAACCTCATTTAACTCACCCAGCTGCGCATCAAAATGCGTGCTGCGCCGTGCCAATTTCTGCCCCGCATTCACGAACATCTGCGCCACCCAGTCAAATCGCTGCGGGCTGCGCGGCACGTAAACCACCAGCAAGCGCGGCAGATTGCGTTCTTTCAAGCCTTTTTGCACCTGTTCAATAGCGTCTAAAAATTGCTCGTCCTCGCCCTCAATCGCACTGGCAAAGGACAGTACGGGGCGCTGCGCCAGATGATTGTCCTGCGCCACCACCTGCGCGGCATCGAGCTGGTGCTGCGGAATCGGCAGCTCAAAGCGCGTCTCCCCGACCACTTCGACATGCGCACAACCGACCGCACGAAAGCGCTCGGCATGGGTCTGCGACTTGCACATCACCAATTGATACGCCGTGAACAACTCGGCACGAAAACCGCCCCATTTTTGATCGCGTTCTATGCTTTTCTTTGGATACTGGGCGTTCGCCATACACAGTGGGACTTTTTGGCGGCGGATGGTCGCGAGCAACACCGGCCATGTGTCGATTTCGGTCATCATCGCCGCACGTGGCGAGATGCGCTTGATGAAGCGGCGCACCGCCCAACTCAGCTCAAAAGGCACATAGGCCACCTGCAACTTGCCCTGTGCAATCTCTTTGGCGAACAAGCTGCTGATGGCGGTACGCCCCGCAGCCGTCAAGGTCGTCCACACAATCGGCACGCCGTCCTGAACCAAAGCACTGACCAAAGGCGCAGCACCACGCACCTCGCCCATGG
>CAZDLD010000067.1:2307-9411 GCA_964506355.1 uncultured Hydromonas sp. | reverse complement strand
CCCGATTGCGGCACACGACCGCATCGCTCCGTCATACAATGTTATGGAAAAACTCGTAGGGCGCATGCGCGAACACCGCTTATTGCGACCTACGGGCTGTCATACCAAATTAATGGATAAAAAAATGATAAGAGTCCCTATTTCCTATGTCAGTTCAATTACTAAATTATCAAACTCATGCGTTATATATGCTTATCAAAGAAATTACATCAGTTGGCAAGAGTGTATTCAAGCAATGGTAATCAATAATCCAAACTCTGAAATTGAAGAGTTTTTCAGAGGTGTTGGTAAGGATAATTTATTTTTAATTTCGGATAGTATTGAAAAATTTTCAATTAATATTTGTGAGCATTCAGAAAAAAAATGGATGCTAATTTTACTTCACTGGGTTTTTGATAATAGACATGTAATAAATGATCCCTTAGGGTTAGTTGAGTGTATTTATAGCGAATTTAATTATCCTGAAGAGATTGAAGGTTTTGTTCGTTGCATGCCAGTTAAGGATAATTATGATCCAGATGCGCATACTTCATTAGAAAATGAGGAAAGACTCTTTAAATTTTTCAATCAGTTTCTTGAGAAAAATTTTTGCGAGGTAAACTGTAAATTGTGTGAACCCGTAACCCAACATTTGGCGGTGACAAGTGAGTAGGGTGGGTCAATCGTTTTTCTGACCCACCATATTTTCGGATTGTATGCTGTCAATAGGTGGGTTGGATAACCACCAACCCACCCTACGCGTAAGACTTATAGGAATCAAAATAATGAACAATTTGACCCAGTGCAAAGTTTGTGGTTATGACTATAAATCATATTACCCTTGGGGTTTAGATGGCAAGATACCAACGTATGATATTTGTATCTGTTGTGGAATTGAATTTGGGTACGAGGATTGCAATGGAAATTCAATCTTAATAGCTCAAAAAAAGTGGGAAAATTCTGGCTTCCCTTGGAAATCTCATATCAAACAACCAGCAGATTGGAATCCATCAACACAATTAAAATCACTACGTGAGTCCGTATGCCATCCTAGGCAATCTATAACTTGCAATCAGCAAACCCAATAACCACCAAGAGCATCGATGGGTTCGGACTCCATTGATTTATAAACCATAACAAATAAATTGTTTTTGAAGTCATCCGTGTCATCCTTTTGAAACCACAAGCATTATGACCTCGCCGAATAATCGGTGTTTTTGCCAAGGAGCAAACCATGAGTGCGTTTAAAGATTTATTGCAACAAGCTGAAGCCCTGTTACGTCAGGCCACCAACGGTAGCCAAGGACAGGCCAACGATTTGCGCCAGAATGCGCAGGAGTTGTTGGAGAAGGTCAAAGCGAGCAGCCAAGTGCTTCAGGATGAAGCGGTGGATAAGGCCAAGCAGGTGGGTAATGCCGCGCAGAATTATGTCAAGGAGAATCCTTGGCAGGCGGTTGGTATTGCGGCGAGTTTGGGTTTGATGCTGGGTGCATTGATGAAAAATGATGGCGCGACGGCCGTGGCTTCGAGCGATCCTCAGGTGCTTGATGCGGAACCGCCCAAGTTGGAATCTTAATTTTTGAGTTTTGCATGTTTAAAATGGGGACACGAGGTGTCCCCATTTCTTATTGTGTCGCTCGCATTCGGACACTGTACTTCTACCGGAGCTTGTGCTTGTATTTGATTCACTTTATGATGTCTGAGCAGATTGATTGCACATTCAATTAGGAATATCGATGCCCATCATCACTCAGATAGAAGACTTACGCGTCTTGGCTCAGAAGCGGGTGCCCAAGATGTTTTATGATTATGTCGATTCAGGCAGCTGGACAGAATCGACCTACCGCGCCAATCAGGCTGATTTTGCGCAGATAAAGTTGCGTCAGCGGGTGGCGGTGGATATGTCCAATCGCAGCACCCGCAGCACGATGGTGGGGCAGGCGGTCGCTATGCCAGTTGCGCTCGCTCCGACTGGGCTGACGGGGATGCAGCATGCGGACGGTGAGATTCTGGCGGCGCGAGCTGCGCGTGCGTTTGGCGTGCCGTTCACTTTGTCCACCATGAGCATTTGTTCGATAGAGGATGTCGCGGAGCATGCGGGCACTGGTTTTTGGTTTCAGCTGTATATGATGAAGGATCGTGCGTTTATGTCGCGATTAATCGCCCGTGCTAAGGCTGCTCAGTGTGGGGCTTTGGTCTTGACCATGGATTTGCAAATTTTGGGTCAACGCCACAAGGATATAGTGAATGGCTTGTCCGCACCGCCGAAACTCACGCTCAAAAACCTCCTCAACATCGCGACCAAGCCACGTTGGGCGATGGGCATGCTGGGCACAAAACGACGCGAATTTGGCAATATCGTCGGTCATGTCTCTGGTGTGAGTGATATGAGTTCATTGTCCACTTGGACCGCGCAACAATTTGACCCCACGCTGAACTGGGATGATGTTCAGTGGGTCAAGTCGCAGTGGGGCGGCAAATTGATTATTAAGGGGATTTTGGATGTTGAGGACGCGCGTTTGGCGGCCGAATCTGGTGCGGATGCGCTGATCGTGAGCAATCACGGTGGGCGTCAGTTGGATGGCGCTCAGTCGAGCATCGGTGCGTTGCCTAGCATTGTGCAGGCGGTCGGTCATCAAATTGAGGTGCACATGGATGGTGGGGTGCGCAGTGGGCAAGATGTGCTCAAGGCCCGAGCCTTGGGTGCGCGAGGCGTGTACATCGGGCGTCCATTTTTATATGGTTTGGGCGCTATGGGGCAGGCGGGTGTGAGCTGTGCGTTGGAGATTATTCACAAGGAGTTGGATGTCACCATGGCGCTGTGCGGTCATCGTGATATTGAGAACGTATGCCGAGATATTCTTCTGTCCAGTGCGGGCTGAGTTTATAAGTTAAACACGACAATAGCCGCGCTCAATAAAAAAGCCACAGAGTAAACTCTGTGGCTTTTTGCTGTGCTGCTCAGATGTATTGCTTGAATTCAGCTTAGCCCAACAAGTGTGCTACGCCTGCATTTTATTCAAAATTGGCGTTTCGCTTGCTGCGCAAGCTCGTTTGCCGCAAAAAACGCGACAAACTGCTCACTTAGGTCACGCTGTATTCAACTGCGTTGAATTCAGCTTAGCCCAACAAGTGAGCAACGCCTGCTTTTTCATCTTCCAATTCTTTCAACGTAGCGTCCATTTTGCCACGTGAGAATTCGTCGATTTCCAAGCCAGTTACGATGGTGTATTTGCCATTTTCGCAAGTCACTGGGAAGCCGTACATGGTGTCAGCAGGGATGCCGTAGTCGCCGTTTGAAGGAACGCCCATAGTCACCCATTTGCCGTTCGTGCCCAATACCCAATCACGTACGTGATCGATGGCAGCGTTGGCAGCAGAAGCAGCAGATGACAAGCCACGCGCTTCAATAATCGCTGCGCCACGTTTGCCCACTGTAGGGATGAATGTATCGCGAGTCCATGCTTGGTCGTTGATCAAGCCGTCAACAGATTCGCCACCGATGGTAGCAAAGCGTGTGTCTGGGTACATGGTTGGGCTGTGGTTGCCCCAAACTGCCAATTTTTCGATTGAGTCAATCGATTTGCCAGTTTTAGTCGCGATTTGGCTCGCTGCACGGTTGTGATCCAAGCGCAACATGGCAGTGAAGTTTTCACGTGGCAAGTCTGGTGCAGATTTCATAGCGATGTACGCGTTGGTGTTTGCTGGGTTACCCACAACCAATACTTTAACGTCACGTTTGGCGTGATCGTTCAATGCTTTACCTTGAACAGTGAAAATAGCGCCGTTTGCTGCGAGCAAATCAGCACGTTCCATACCAGGACCACGTGGACGTGCACCCACCAAAATCGCAACGTCAGCGTCTTTGAATGCCACGTTTGGATCGTCAGAAATCGTCACGCCAGCCAACAATGGGAACGCGCAATCGTCCAATTCCATCACAACACCCTTAACCGCAGGAATTGAAGGAGTGATGTCCAATAATTGCAAAATCACTGGTTGGTCTTTGCCCAACATATCGCCGTTGGCGATGCGGAACAAGATTGAATAACAGATTTGACCAGCTGCGCCAGTCACTGCAACACGCATAGGAGCTTTTGCCATGATGAGACCTTTAAAGTT
Organism: uncultured Hydromonas sp.; assembly: GCA_964506355.1. Lineage (GTDB taxonomy): Bacteria > Pseudomonadota > Gammaproteobacteria > Burkholderiales > Burkholderiaceae > CTSOIL-112. Next base: position 5,310 of record CAZDLD010000067.1, on the reverse strand, counting down.
AAGTTGATGAAACTGAGGTTGATGAAACGGAGAATATGCAAAAAATCATTTTTGCGATGAAAAACATTCACATGCGAGTGTAAAGAAGTATCTGTCAAACGTCAAGAGGTCTTATCTCTTATATAAGATAACAAACCCATAGACAGATGCCTGTGTTTGGGGCATAATTGAGGAAGAAAAAAGGAGGTGTTTTGTACCTATATCCTACATATAGCTACGAAATACGCACCGCAATCGACACGTTGTGATGTTTTAGTGTGGTTTTGAATGCAGCAGTGGGGCACGCTGGCAGGTCGCGCTTGCCCTTGAAAATTTTGGTTTTTGGTATTTATTTGAAATATAAGTTGTCTGGGTAATTGAGTCATTAACCAATAATGCTCAACAATACTTAACATGACTCAGCAATAATCAATAAAAGTTTTAGAAGATTTAGAAAGTTAGCACACGTTATGGCCACCGACCCCGAAGCCTTAGCGGACACTTCACCTGTATTTAGTCCGCTGTATCAGCAGATTAAAGCTTTGCTCCTTCAGAATTTGGAGCAAGGGGAGTGGAACGCGGGCGAGATGATTCCATCTGAGGTCGATTTGGCGGTGCGCTACAAGGTCAGTCAAGGCACGGTGCGCAAGGCCATCGATGAGCTGACGGCTGAGAATTTATTGGTGCGCCGCCAAGGCCGCGGAACATTTGTGGCGACGCATCAGGAGCCTGTGAATCGTTTTCGTTTCCTGCGTATGGAAAAAAACGACAGTGCAGAGTACAAGACGTACTCGAATGTGTTGGCCGTTGATACCGCAGTGCCGCCTGATTTGGTGCGTGAGCGTTTGCAATTGAATGCGGGCGAGACCGCTGTCGTCATCAGTCGTATGCTCTCGTTTGAGACTGAGCCTGCGGTGTTTGAGTATATTTGGTTGCCCAAAGAAATTTTCACCGACGTGACGCTGGAAAAATTGGTCACGTATAAAGGTGGTTTGTACGGTTGGTTCGAAGCTGAATACAACGTGCGCATGATACGTGCGGTTGAGCACCTTTCTGCGCAGCTCGCGTCCGATGAAGTGTCGTCTCGCTTGGGGCTGGCGGCTGGTGCGCCTGTGTTATATATTGAACGAGTGTCTTACACGTATGCTGATCAACCCGTGGAAGTGCGCTTGGGCTGGTACAGCACGCAGCATTATCATTATAAAAATGAGTTGATTTGAGTTGTGTGATGGTGTCAGTGGTTTGAATCAGCGCGGCTGAATTCATAATGAACAATGATGAATATTTAAATTATTTTAATATGTTTGTCATAGATGTGTGGACAAGCCGCCTGTTTCAAAATTAGAATGAGCGTCGATGCGGCGCGATGCCTGAGTTTAAATGGCGCCGAGCTGATAAAGCGTGCTGAAATGGGGCGCTGAATGATTTTAAGTTCTTGATTGGATTGATGAAAGTCTGTCAAGAAGGTGTATGACAGCTGTAACAGTTTTTAATGCAACGAATTGTGAGGTGGCTTCAAGGCGGGTTCGAATTGGTTGCTGAACATGTTGTTGAGCATGTTGTTGGATTTTTCGATTATTTGTTTTTTTGATTGTTGTTTAACTTGTTTTAACTTTATTTTAATTTTAACTTAGCGAGGTCTTATATGGGTCAATCTCCACAAAAAGCCCAACGTACGGAGTTTCGTAACATCGGTATTTCCGATTTGCGCAACTATCGTTTGCCATTGGCTGGCAAGGTTTCGATTTTGCATCGAATCAGCGGTTTGGGTTTGTTCTTGTTCTTGCCTTTGGTCATGTCACTGATTGTGTCTATGTTCCAAACAGCAGATAAATTTGCCGCGGCACACAGTGTTTTGGCAAATCCAGTTGTGAAATTGATTGCATTGGGCCTCGTGTGGGCGATTATGCACCACGCAGTTGCGGGCGTTCGTTACTTGTTGATGGATGTGCATGTCAAAGTCTCTAAAGAAGGCGGTCACTCGACTGCTGTAGTGGTTTTGGTGGTTAGTTTGATTTTGACTGCAATCGTTGCAGTGAAAATGTTCGTTTAACTCGGAGGTCGATATGAATAACGTAAAAGCAGGTACGGCTCGTGTCACCACGGGTGCACATTACGGTTGGAAAGATTGGTTGGCGCAACGCATCACAGGTGCGATTGTTTTGGTTTGGGTTGTGGTGATGTTGGTGCGCTTTTTGGCGGCATCTGATTTGACCTTCGTTGGCTGGCACGCGTTCATGAGCGGTGCAGTGATGAAAACTTTGACCTTGTTCGCGATTTTGGCAGTGGTGTACCACGCTTGGATTGGCGTGCGCGATATTTGGATGGATTATGTGAAAAACGCGGGTGTGCGTTTGGCATTGCACATTTTTACAATTTTGTGGTTGCTCGCTTGTGCGGTTTATGGCGTGGCTGCGGTATTAGCGATTTAAGGAATAACAATGGCACTTTTAACAAAAAAATATGATGTGGTCGTGGTCGGTGCAGGCGGTTCTGGTTTGCGCGCAGCGTTGCAATTGTCAGAAGCGGGCTTGTCTGTAGCCGTTCTCTCAAAAGTATTCCCAACTCGCTCGCACACAGTGGCAGCGCAAGGTGGTATCGGTGCGTCTTTGGGTAACATGGCTGAAGACAACTGGCATTATCACTTTTATGACACGGTCAAAGGTTCTGACTGGTTGGGCGACCAAGATGCGATTGAATTCATGTGCCGTCAAGCGGCGCAAAACGTCTATGAATTAGAGCATTTCGGTATGCCGTTTGACCGCAACCCTGATGGCACTATTTACCAACGTCCGTTCGGTGGTCACTCTGCGAACTACGGCGAAAAGCCTGTTCCACGCGCTTGTGCTGCTGCCGATCGTACTGGTCACGCACTGTTGCACACCTTGTATCAACGCAATGTCCGCGCCAACACCCAGTTCTTTGTTGAATGGATGGCCTTGGATTTGATTCGTGATCAAGATGGCGATGTTTTGGGTGTGACTGCACTCGAAATGGAAACAGGCGAAGTGATGAACTTGCAAG
>CAZDLD010000067.1:218-2297 GCA_964506355.1 uncultured Hydromonas sp. | reverse complement strand
TCACAGCCGAAGGTACAACGTACACTTCTGATTCGGTCATCATCGCAACCGGTGGTGCGGGTCGTATTTTCGCCGCGTCTACCAATGCGTTCATCAACACTGGTGACGGCTTGGGTATGGCAGCGCGTGCGGGCATTCCTTTGCAAGACATGGAATTCTGGCAATTCCACCCAACTGGCGTGGCTGGTGCGGGTGTGTTGATTACTGAAGGCGTGCGTGGTGAAGGCGGTATCTTGCGCAATGCCAATGGCGAACGCTTCATGGAGCGCTATGCGCCGACATTGAAAGATTTGGCACCGCGTGACTTCGTTTCTCGTTCTATGGATCAAGAGATTAAAGAAGGCCGTGGCGTGGGTCCGAACAAAGACCACGTATTGTTGGACGTGACGCACATTGGTAAAGAAACCATTATGAAACGTCTGCCATCGATTTTTGAAATTGCGAAGAAATTTGCCAACGTGGATGCGTCTAAAGAGCCAATTCCAGTTGTGCCAACGATTCACTATCAAATGGGTGGTATTCCAACGAATATTTATGGTCAAGTGGTGGTGCCTGATGCAACAGGCGCGAACCAAGTGGTCAACGGTTTGTACGCAGTGGGCGAATGTTCATGCGTATCGGTCCACGGCGCGAACCGCTTGGGTACGAACTCATTGCTCGACTTGGTGGTGTTCGGTCGTTCAGCGGGTAACCACATTGTCAACGCAGTGAAAACCGGCGCGACCAACCACAAAGATTTGCCAGCTGATGCGTCTGATTTGACTGAATCGCGTTTGGCACGTTTGGAAAACTCGACTTCAGGCGAATACGCTCAAGACGTGGCGAACAACATCCGCGCATCGATGCAAAAACACGCTGCGGTATTCCGTACGCAAGAAATCATGGATCAAGGTGTGGTGTCAATTATGGACATCGCGGAACAAGTCGGTCACATTCACTTGAAAGACAAATCTAAAGTGTTCAACACCGCACGTGTTGAGGCCTTGGAAGTGGATAACTTGATTGAAGTGGCAAAAGCGACTATGGTCTCAGCAGCAGCCCGTCACGAATGCCGTGGCGCGCACAGCGTGTTGGACTACGAGTTGCCTGAGAACCACCCAGAGCACCCATTGGGTCGTAATGACAAAGAATGGATGAAGCACACTTTGTGGCATCGTGATGGCAATAAACTGACGTACAAACCAGTACAGATGAAGCCATTGACTGTGGACACCATTCCACCGAAACCACGCACATTCTAATCATATTGCACTGACTAAAAGGACACGATTATGAGTAAAAATACTCGCACGTTTCAAGTTTATCGCTACGATCCAGATAAAGACGCGAAACCGTATATGCAAACGATTCAAGTTGAACTTGAATCAACCGATCGCATGTTGTTGGACGCCTTGTTGCGCCTGAAAACCAAAGATGAAACCATCACCTTCCGCCGTTCTTGCCGCGAAGGCGTGTGTGGCTCAGATGCGATGAACATCAATGGTAAAAACGGCTTGGCTTGCTTGACCAATTTGAACGACTTGCCCGAAACCATCGTTTTGCGCCCATTGCCAGGCTTGCCTGTGGTGCGCGATTTGATCGTGGACATGACGGACTTCTTCAACCAATACCATTCAATCAAACCGTATTTGGTGAACGAGTCGCCAGCGCCTGAAAAAGAGCGTTTGCAATCTCCAGAACAACGTGAAGAGCTCAACGGCTTGTACGAATGTATCTTGTGTGCCTGCTGTTCAACGGCTTGCCCGTCTTTTTGGTGGAATCCGGATAAATTTGTCGGTCCTGCTGGTTTGCTCGCTGCTTATCGCTTCATCGCAGATACCCGTGATGAAGACACAGCCTCACGTTTGGATAACTTGGACGACCCATACCGTCTGTTCCGTTGCCACACGATTATGAACTGTGTGGACGTGTGTCCAAAAGAACTCAATCCAACCAAAGCCATTGGTAAGATTAAAGAAATGTTGGTACGCCGCGCGGTTTAATCGCGGGTTGGACTCAACTGGACTCAAAAAAAGCGATGCGATGCATCGCTTTTTTGTTGCTTGTGGCGGTATGCGTTTTTTTGAGAGCGTAGCTTAT
>CAZDLD010000067.1:0-208 GCA_964506355.1 uncultured Hydromonas sp. | reverse complement strand
GGTGTTTTGTGCGGCAAGGTTCAGATAAATCAGTCAAAATACCATCATCGAATCCCCCTCATAAAGGTGCTCCATGCCTAAGACTCAAATCAATCGAATCATCCGACACCTGCTGGTCGCTGGTTTGGTGTTGTTGACAATGGGCTTGTCCGCCTGCAGCACTACGGGCGGCGGTTCGTTGTTCTCCAATCCCTACAAGCAGGACTTG
>CAZDLD010000066.1:0-9415 GCA_964506355.1 uncultured Hydromonas sp. | reverse complement strand
CTGTCAGTTGCCGAATGCAGGCGTGGGCTTGGCGCGTTTGGAATTCGTGATTAACAACAACATCGGCGTGCATCCAAAAGCAATTTTGCAGTACCCGAACATCGATGCCGATTTGAAAAAAGCGGTTGAGTCTGTGGCACGCGGTCACGCCAGCCAACGCGCATTCTACGTGGACAAAGTGGTCGAAGGCGTGGCAACGATTGCCGCTGCATTTTATCCAAAACCAGTCATCGTGCGCCTGTCCGACTTTAAGTCAAATGAGTACAAAAAACTCATTGGCGGCTCACGTTACGAGCCGGATGAAGAAAATCCAATGTTGGGCTTCCGTGGCGCGGCGCGTTACATTTCTGAAGACTTCGCACCTGCGTTCGCGATGGAATGTGAAGCGCTCAAACGCGTGCGCGACGAAATGGGTCTGACCAATGTCGAAATCATGGTGCCGTTCGTGCGTACCGTGCCACAAGGTCAAGCGGTGATTGATTTGCTCGCCAAAGAAGGTCTGGTACAAGGTCAAAACGGTCTGCGCGTCATCATGATGTGCGAAGTGCCATCGAACGCCATCCTTGCAGAAGAATTCTTGAATATTTTTGATGGCTTCTCGATCGGCTCGAACGATTTGACCCAATTGACTTTGGGCTTGGATCGCGACTCAGGCATGGAATTGCTTGCCAAAGACTTTGACGAGCGCGACCCTGCGGTGTTGTTCATGTTGCAACGCGCCATCAGCACAGCGCGCCGCATGAATAAATACGTGGGTATTTGTGGTCAAGGTCCTTCGGATCATTTGGACTTTGCCAAATGGTTGGTCGAAGAAGGCATCTCGTCGATTTCGCTCAACCCCGATACGGTGGTCGCGACTTGGCAGGCTTTGGCGTAATTCGCCGCAGCATGGTTTGTGGCTGTGATTGAGCATCCATAAACCGCTAATGAAGCTGAAACAACCTTGGGCAAAGTTGCGACTTTGCCCATTTTTTATGATTGATGTATGGCCAATACCTTATCCGCAGCGCTGCGTTCAAGTGTACTTGAACCCCTCGAAGCCCGCATGCTGATGCAGCAGGTTACGGGCTTGTCACGCGTGCAGCTGCTGACCCACGACACCGATGTGCTCACCGATGCTCAATATGAGCAATGGCAAGCACTGCAAGCGCGGCGCAGCGCAGGCGAGCCGATGGCGTACATCTTGGGCGAGCGTGAGTTCTATGGGCGCAGTTTCAAGGTCACGCCCGATGTGTTGATTCCACGCCCTGATACCGAGACACTAATTGACGCGGTGCTGGCGCGGCACAATGCGCACAACAATGCGTACAAAGATGAACGGCCATTGCGGTTGTTGGATTTGGGCACGGGTTCGGGTGCTATTGCATTGACTTTGGCGGCAGAGCGCCCAAGTTGGCAGGTCTGTGCCAGTGATGTCTCGGCTGCGGCATTGGCCGTGGCGCGTGAGAATGCGACTCGACTGGGCGTGTCGGTGCGGATGCTTGAGGGCGATTGGTGGCAGGCTTTGCCGAGCGCGGAAGCGTTGGAATTCGATGTGGTGGTGAGCAATCCGCCCTACATCGAGGCGGATGACGAGCACCTCTCGCAGGGCGATGTGCGCTTCGAGCCGCAGGGGGCTTTGACCGATGGGGCGGATGGTTTGCGCCACTATCGCGCCATCTTGGACGGTGTTGCGCGATATTTACGCCCTCAGGGCGCAGTGTATTTCGAACATGGGTACAATCAAGGGGCGGCCTTGCGCGAATTATTGCACGCGGCGGGCTTGGTTCAGGTACAGACGCTGCGTGATTTGGCAGGCAACGAGCGTGTGAGCATGGGTATTCTTGAGTTAAAGGGTTAATCAATGGCACGGCAAGCACGTGTGTATATTCCGCAGACCGCACAGTTGGTGCTGGTGCGTGGAAACAACAATGGCACGGTATTTTTTCACCCCGATGATTATGCGCAGTGGCAGTCGATTGCGCGCACCATCGCGCCTGTACACGCGGTGGAGATTCATGCCTTTGCGCTGCTGCCCACGCAGATTGTGTTGTTGGTCACGGCGCAGCACGAGCTGGCTCTGGCGGGTTTAATGCAAGATTTGGGCCGTCGTTATGTGCGCTACGTCAATAGCGCCCACCAACGCACAGGGACACTGTGGGAAGGGCGCTACCGCACCGCGTTCATTCAGGATGAACCTTATGTGTTGCGCGCCTACGCGTGGTTGGACGGTGGGCTGGGTGGGCAAACCGAGCAGACCTCTGCGCTGCGCCATTTGGGGCAAACTTCGAGCGACTTTGTCCGTGACCACAAACAATACTGGCAGCTGGGCAACACGCCTTTTGAGCGTCAGTCGAGCTTTGCGCAGATGTTGCGCGAGGGCTTGTCCGAGCGTGAAGCGAGTGAGTTGATGAATGCGGTGCAAACGGGCTGGGCATTGGGCGACGCGAGTTTTATCGCGCAAGCGGAACTGGCCACAGGCCGACGCATCAGTCCAGCGCCACGCGGTCGTCCACCGAAACAGAATTTGAATATGAAAGCACAGCATGACAGCGACGAATGAAACGAAGATGAATGAATCAAATATGAACGACGCAAACACGAGCGAAACCACAACGCAGTTGATTGAGGACACCCCCTACACAATGATGGGCGGTGCGACGCGGGTGCAAGATTTGGTCACGCAATTTTATGATTTGATGGACATCGAGCCTAAGTTTAAAGCCTTGCGCGCCACGCACCACGGTAGTCTGGCAATGACGCGGGAGAAGTTGTTTATGTTCTTGAGCGGCTGGCTGGGCGGGCCACAACTGTACTTGGAGCAACACGGTCATCCGCGTTTGCGTGCGCGCCACATGCCATTCAAAATCGGCGTGAACGAGCGCGATCAATGGGTGGCGTGCATGGCGCAGGCGATGCGTGACATCGGTGTGGAAGAAACCTTGTTTCAAAAACTCATTGTGTCATTTTATGGCACAGCGGACTGGATGCGCAATCAACCCGACCCAGTCGAGGGCGACCCGCGCCTGCCCAATCAAGTCGGCATCGAAATCACGGGCGTGCCCAATAGCACGACAAAAAAATTACAATCGATTGCCCAGCAATACGGGGTGCGCATCTGATGACGGCTCAAACTTTAAGCATTCTTTTTGTTGTGGTCATTGTGCTGCTTTTGCTGGTGGCGGGCTTGGTGCTGTTTGTGTTCGCACGGGCAGGGCAGCAGCGCGCACACAGCATCGAGCAAAAATTGCTGCAACAACAATCCATACAGAGTTTGCAACACTTGGCGCAGGAGCTGGATGCGGGGTTTGAGAAAGCCCAAGAGCAGGGCATGAATCAACTGTCAGCCTTGCGCGAGCATGGCAGCGTGATGGCGCGCGAGCAGCGCTTGGAGCTGGGGCAGCTGCTCAACCACAATCAATCACAGATGGGCAACGAGCTCAAAGCGCTGCGTGAGAATCAGTCCACAGAGGCGCAGAGCGCACGTGAGCACTTACTCACTCAATTGACCCAGACCACCACGCAATTGGTGCAGCAGTTGCAACAACTGAACGAGACCACCGAGCGCCGCCTGAACCACATGCGCGAGAACATCGAGCAACGCCTGAGCAGCATCGAATCGAACAACGCCAAAAAACTCGAAGAAATGCGCGCCACGGTCGATGAGAAACTCCACGCCACGCTTGAGCAGCGCTTGGGCGAATCATTCAAACAGGTGTCCGATCGACTCGAGCAGGTGCACCGTGGCTTGGGTGAGATGCAGACGCTTGCAGTGGGCGTGGGCGATTTGCAGCGAGTGCTTACTAATGTGAAAACCCGCGGCAATTGGGGCGAGATGCAGCTGGCGAATTTACTTGAAAATGTATTCACGCCTGACCGTTACGCTGCGAATGTTAAGGTCAAACCCGACAGCAACGAGATGGTGGACTTTGCCATCAAGCTGCCCGGGCGCAGTGACAACGCCGACGAGGTGGTGTGGCTGCCCGTGGATGCCAAATTCCCCAAAGAGCAGTACGAGCGCATGCAAAATGCACAAGATGCCGCAGATGCAGATGCCTTTGATGCAGCGCGCAAAGAGCTGGTGGTACAGATTAAATTGGAAGCCAAATCCATCAGCAGCAAATACATCATGCCGCCCCACACCACAGATTTTGCGGTGATGTTCTTGCCGACTGAGGGTTTGTACGCCGAGGTGGCGCGTGAAGCAGGGTTGCTCGATTTGCTCCAGCGTGAGTACCGCATCGTGGTCTCGGGGCCGACAACCTTGACCGCATTGCTCAACAGTCTGCACATGGGCTTTAGAACGCTGGCGATGGAAAAACGCGCTTCAGAAGTCTGGCAAGTGCTCGGCGCGGTCAAAACCGAGTTCGGTAAATTCGGCGACGTACTGGCCAAAACCAAAAACAAACTCGAATCCGCTGCCAAAGAAATCGACAGCGCCCAAGTACGCACCCGTGCAATGAGCCGTGCGCTCAGCGGCGTCGAGCAGATGGACAGTGGCGCGGCAGTGCAGCTTTTGGGCTTGGGCGAAGAAGAGGTCAAGTCCACGGACGCACCCGTCACACAAAATTCATTGTTGTAGGGCGCGGCTGCCGTATCGTTGCGCGCAGCGATACAGTTTTAACCGTGTTTTAAAGATTGTATCGGTACTGTACTGTTTTTATCGATTATAGTATCGTTATGTGGCTCATTATTAAATCAAATTAGAAGGTGTTTTATGTCATTCGAAAACTTATTCTCAAAACGCGCAACCGCTATTAAAAGCTCAGTGATTCGTGAAATTCTCAAAGTCACCGCGCGCCCCGAAGTGATTTCATTTGCGGGTGGCTTGCCCTCGGATGCAAGCTTTCCCGTGCCGCAGCTCAAAGCAGCTTTTGAAAAAGTTTTGAATGACGCACCGCAAGCTGCGTTGCAATACTCGACCACCGATGGCTACGCACCCCTGCGCGAATGGGTTGCCGCTGAAAAATCCAAACTCGGCGCGAACATCAGCCCGGACCAAGTCATCATCGTCTCTGGCTCGCAACAGGCCTTGGACTTGATTGGTAAAGTATTTATCAACGAAGGCGACAAAGTATTGGTGGAAACCCCGACCTACTTGGGCGCATTGCAAGCGTTCGAATTGTTCTTCCCGAAATTCATTTCGGTCGCCTCGGATGAGGACGGTTTGGACGCCAGTCAATTGACCGCCGAGCAGCTCGATGGCGCGAAATTCCTCTACGCCTTGCCGAATTTTCAAAACCCAACAGGTCGCCTGATGACCGAAGAGCGCCGCCAAGCCCTCGTGACCAAAGCGCGTGAGCACAACCTGCTGGTGGTCGAGGACGACCCCTATGGCGAGTTGTGGTACACCGCCGCGCCGCCACCCTCATTGCTCACCCGCATGCCTGAGCGCGTGATTCAAATGGGCTCATTCTCAAAAATCCTCGCACCGGGCTTGCGTCTGGGCTACATCGTGGCGCCTGTGGAAATCGCGCGTAAATTCGAGCAGGTCAAACAAGCGACCGATTTGCACACCGCCACACTCACGCAGCGTGCGGTGTATGAAGTGGTTAAAGACGGATTCTTGAGCGAGCACATCCCGAATATTCGCAAACTCTACCACGCCCAAGCACAAGCGATGCTGAGCGCGCTCGATGAGTTCATGCCAAAGTCCGTGACTTGGAACCAGCCTGCGGGTGGGATGTTCCTGTGGATGAATTTGCCAGAAGGCATGGACTCCGAAGACATGTTGAAAAAAGCGCTGGCGCAAAATGTCGCTTACGTACCCGGTGTGCCGTTCTACGCGAACGAAGCTGCGCGCAACACCATGCGCTTGGCATTTGTGACCGTGCCTGAGGAACGCATCCGTGCGGGGGTTAAAGTGCTGGGCGAGGTGTTTGGGGGGTGATGTCCGAAGGGGTGGTTCGCCAACCGCCCTTTCTATCGAATGACTTCACTTGCTGTTCACGAACCTTGCCTAACCTCAAAATGAATACGGTGACCCCATGACCCCTAACGATTTACGCAACAAACTCTCCCCACTCGCCTACAGAGTCACCCAAGAAAAAGGCACCGAACGCCCATACACCAGCGAATTCGCAGAGTCATGGCGTGATGGGGTGTATCACTGTGTTGTTTGTGATGTGGTGTTGTTTGAATCCGATAATCAATTCAACGCAGGTTGTGGCTGGCCGAGTTTCGATGCGCCAGTGGCCGCTGAGGTGGTGGCGGAGCAGCGCGACACCGCGCATGGGATGATACGCACCGAGGTGGTGTGTCATGCTTGCGGTGCGCATTTGGGGCATGTGTTTCCCGATGGACCACCTGACACCACGGGGCTGCGTTACTGCATCAACGGTGCGGCGCTCAAATTTGAACCCGATTGCGCACACAACAGCACGCACGATTAATCTTTGAGCAGGGCGTTTAGATGCGCGCGCAAGCGCACGGGGCGCAGCGGTTTGTAAAAAAGCTCGATGTGATTGTTGTGCGCCAGCTGGCTCAGTTCAGAACTGGTGTCGCCTGTGATGAGCACGCATTTGGGCGGGTTGTTTGACTGAATGCGTTTAGCCGTCATGAGTATGTCCAAGCCAGTTTCATCGACCAATCCCAAGTGGTTGTCCGACAGAATTAAGTCAAAATCACCAGCATCACGCACCACCCGTTGCAATGCTTCACTGCTCAGTATGATGGACACATCCATAGACCAGCTGCTTAATAATTGATATAGATATTCGATGGCGGTTTCATCATCTTCTATAATCGCGACACGCTTGCCTTTGAGTGCATCCAAAATTCCTTCTTTGTCTCGCTGCTCTAAAGTCGTTGCAGGAGGTGTGGGTGTCTGAAGTAGTCTGAGGCCGAAACAACTACCATGTCCCAAGGTTGAGCTGACGAGGAGTTCGGCTTCCAGCAGGCGCGCCATGCGCTCGGAAATCGCCAAGCCCAGCCCAACGCCACCTTTAACGCGTTGCTCGGCTTCTTCCAGTCGTTGATATTCCTGAAATATGTGTTTCACTTTTTCAGCAGGAACGCCTGAACCTGTGTCGTAGACCAGTACGTGCACTTGATTGTTCGTATGATGCCGTACCCCAACCATCACGCGCCCACGTTCTGTATAGCGTAGCGCATTGCTGACGAAGTTGCTTAGGATGCTGTGCAGCATACCTTCGTCGGACTGCACCCACACTTTGCTTGGTATGATGACGAGTCTTAGATTTTTGTTGTAAGCGGTTTCGGCAAATTCAATTTGAATTCGATCAAATAACCTTTGTAGTGAAACGGGCTTTAATTCTGGTTTGAGCACGCCCGCATCCAGACGTGATAAGTTGAGCATGGAATTGAATGATTGCCCCAGTGAGTCGATGGCCTGCTCGATTTTGTTGAGCGTTAGGGCGACTTCGGGGATGTTGTTTTTTCTTTGTGCATCACTCGTCAGTAGGGCCAACGCATGCAGAGGCTGTCGTAAATCATGGCTGGCGGCAGACAGATAACGTGATTGAGCCAGATGAGACTGCTCGAGTCGTTCATTTTTTTTTTTGAGAGCGGTAAATAATTTGGTGTTTTGTTGGGTGAAGCTAAATATTTTAATTTTATTTGTTTTTTTATTTAGCAGAAAATTAATAAAATATAAAAACATTAAATAACTTGGGATGGATAAATCTATGAATATTTGTATGTCTTTTAGCCATATTAATATTGATGCGTTAATAGTTACTAAAGCCAGACAAATCAATACCAGACGCTCAAACAAACCAATGACAGCTATATTGATGACCAGAAGTAAAAACTGCAGCAAGATAATGGCTAACATTTGCAATTCATTGGCCTGTCTGGACATGTAGTAAAAATAAACATTCCAAATACTTGCCCATATCAAAAAAGTAATAAAAATAAAATACAAACTACGTTTTTGAAATGAATTTGCGTATTTGGGTTGTTTAATCAGGATTGCGTGAATATGTACGACGCTCATATAGATAATCCATGCAAAACCAAAAAAAATGTGTTGTTTAGTGCTCAAGAGATGTCTAAACAACAAGGTGCTGATGACAAACCCGAATAAGGTGTTTAGATTGTATAAATTTAAATTTCGGTAGTAGGATTTAACGTGAAAATCCAGCAAATCATGTTCTTGCTTTTTTAAGACGAAATGCTCAATCATGGTTTCTCCTGTGCTTGAGTTTGAACCTGTCGACTGTGCAAATTGAGTTTGCCGTGTGTGATTCTATGCGAATGGTTGTGAATTCTATTTGCAGTGTATGCGCCAGTGATGCCTCAATGATTATTCGTGATTGTTGCTATGGCTTGATTTATTGAGGATTATATGCGTTGAAGTTCAAGATTGCTGAATTTATGTTCAATTTACGCATGTAAATTGTCGATTTTTCTGCTTTTTTAATTGAGCGCGCTTTAATCCGCGATGGATTTTGAGACGCTACAAATGCGTCAGCACATGCGGGTATGAGCAAACGTCGGAAACTCAACAATGGCGCTTAAAGAAACTGCACACCATAGTACGCTGTCAGAACACAGCCCGTGGCAATCACGATGCGGCGTAGCCAGGCGTCAGGTAGTTTCTGAGCCATGCGCGCGCCAAATATACCGCCCCCAATCCCCGAGATAAATGCGGGCAGCGCATAGTGCCAGTTGACCCAGCCTTGCACGGTGAACAGTCCCACGGCGACGCTGGAAATGACGCTGGCGATGGCATTTTTGTAAGCGTTATTGGTCTGCAAATCCTTTACGCCGAGTATCAACAGAAGTGCCATCAGTAATATGCCCAGAGCCGCGCTAAAAAAACCACCGTAGATGGACATGGCCAAGGTGAGTAGTTGACTGCCCACGCTCATGTGGGTGAGTGCATGCAGGTGGTTCTTAGGTGCTGCCGTTGCATCGGTTGCATCGGTTGCATCGGTTATATCCATGCGTCGATTGAGCCAGTTGCGGATGCGCGGGCCGATGACGAAAATCAAAGTGGCAAAACCAATGAGCACAGGGATGGCGCGGCGAAATCCAGCGTTACCGATGCTGTAGAGCAGCACCACACCGATGATGGCGCCGACCAAGCCGATGAGGCTGATGCGCAGCAAGGCGTGTTTGTCGGCACGCAACAGGGCGCGGTAGTTCCAGCTGGCGAGCAGGTGGCCGGGATAGACGGCCAACGCATTGGTGGCGTTCGCCACGATGGGGGGCAACCCCAAGCTCAGGAAAATCGGCAGGGTAAAGAACGTCCCACCGCCCGCAATCGCGTTAGCCACGCCTGCAATAAATCCAGCACCAATGAGAAGTAGTAGGGTGACAAAATCCATATAGAGACGCTTAGCGTATCGCCAAGGCACACTCTTTAATCAACTCCGGCCCACGGTAAATCAAGCCCGTGTACACCTGCACCAAGGAGGCGCCTGCGTCAATTTTCTCTTGCGCGTCTTTGCCATTGAGTATGCCGCCCACA
>CAZDLD010000065.1:0-9653 GCA_964506355.1 uncultured Hydromonas sp. | reverse complement strand
CTATCTCTGAGACCACGTCCATGCGGCCTGTGGTTTTATTGAAGATGACTTTGTGTAAGCGAGTGTTCATGGATGTCTCCGATTGCTGTTAGCTCTTGTGATGTGTTTGTGTTGTGTCTCGGTTGCTAAACAAACCACTTTCTGCCATCATGAGCTCAATATCTCGATAACTGAGCGAAAATCGGTAATACAGCCATACACAATGACTGATTATATCAATTGGGAAACGGTGACGGTGGTAGGGATTTTTAGTGTTCATGCCCTATTATTTTGACCTTCTGCTCTGAAGCCAAGTTAATTTGACAATACCTTAAAACATAATCAAAAATAAAAAAATGATGAACAGCCCTATGGTAAACGCAGGAATAGCAAGTATCGCTGTAGGAATATACCAGCGGGGTTTGGCTGGGGCATACGTCCATGTGGTGTATTTGACAAACCCCACAAACACTGCAACATACGCGAACAGCAGTATCATCAAGTCTATAACGGTCACTCCTTTTAATGTTTCCGATAAATTACCAAACCAATACCTATATATCAATACTAAACCATCCAGCATTATTGGATACCACAAGTATTTTTTTAGGTATTGCCAGCCTTCTCCTCTAGCGCATGCCACCAATAAAAATGGCGCAAAGAGCCAGAGTGATGCCCATGGGTTAAATCCGAGTCGCATAAAATCAGCAAAGACACCTTTTAAACTAAACATCCCTACCAATATAATCATAAACTTATCTGAAAGTTCTGGATTCTTCAGTCTTTTGGTGAGTTGCCACATAAACAATAAACCCAAAGCAAAAGCCAAAAATAAATTCATGTACATTTCCATGAATTCTTGAACTTTAAGAAAGTTCCAGAATTTTGTAGGGATACGTGCCGTTATTTGCGCTAGGATTATCCACAGAACAGGGGGAGATAAAAGAAAAACGCTAATTCCTTGAGTATTAGTTGCCTTTTTCATGGTTTACACCCCTGGGCAGGGGTTAGCCCCATTTTTTTACAACCGTATTCCATGCGACTGTTATAGTCAAGTATGTCAACGCCAGGATAAAGCATTCCACCATACCGCAGTACATCACCTCTGTCAAAAACATTACTGCCTTTAAAATATTTCTCATGAATCGCTTGCAACATCTGTTGCTCACGTTTCAGTTGCGCAATGTCATCCGCCACCGAATACGAACCGCTATTATTGAATGAATTTTTAAAGTACTCATAACCTGATTGCATAATGGCTTTACCCGCTTCGTCACGCCATTGGTAAAACTTTTCCGCACTTCCCAATCTACCTATATAAAAACTAGCCCAAGACCCACAACCATCTGCACCTAAACCCACAAAACAAGCCCTTGAAACATCCTCAGCCCCTTTAAACCAACGTGAATTAGGAGATTGATTTGCCATTGCACTAAATAAATCGGCTCGTGCATCAATGTTGTTCACTATTTTGATAAAGGAATCTTTCGACATTTCGTTAAATACGGTATTTAGTACATTTGCATTAGAGCGAGATTTATCATTGCTCAAATATATCCCTGCAAAAGATGAATAATCTAAGGCTTGTCGTACATGTGAGGCACATGCTTCACCATTCGGATTCGCATCGCAGGCCTTAACCATAGCAATATCGTTGTCAATACTGTATTTGGTATATTCAGCAATGAGCTTTTGCTTCTCTTCTTCGCTACACCCCCCACTCAATTTAGAACATATCGCACTCAATTTGCGCACAAACTCGTTGTTTTGGTGTCTTGTCAAATAATTATTCTCCACCGCATTAAGTGCCGTACCCGCCCCCAACACCGCCGAGTTAGTTGAATCCCCCGCAATCCCAGCGAGCAGTCCACCTGCTGCGCCTGAGAGTGCGAGTAGGTTTTGTTGTTGTTCGGGTGTGAGTTGACTTGGGTCAGAAGTACCGTAGAGTTCCTGTGCGAGTTTTGGGGTGACCACGGATTCAATCAAACCAGTGGACAATCCCACACTCAAAGCCTCCTTGGTATCCGCGCCTGATAGAGCGGCAGTCACGCCAGCAAGCAATGCGTGAGCGACGAGTTTACCTGCCACATTGTCCTGCGAAATATTGTCACCGATTTGATTGGCGACCAAGGGCGATGCAATCACAGCGGCAATCGCTTGGGGGGATTTGTCGCCACCGATGCCTGTAACGATTTGTGCGAGCGCATTGACAGCAACATTGTAGGTGCCACCTGCGCCCCAGTGTTTGAGCGTGGCGACACTGCTATCGAACTGGGTTTGTGCTTGCTCGATTAGCGCAGGGTCGCCGTTGGCTTTGGCTTTATCCAATGCTTCTGCCGCGCTTTGCGCATTTGCCTGTGCGAACTTCTGCTGATCAGTCACCAACTGTCCTGCACTGCTGGCAACAGTTTGAACGGCTGCATTCATTGCCTTTTGTTCGGCGAGTAGGGCTTTGATGTCCACCGCATCGGATACAGTGCCATTGGCTTTGCTTGCATCGGTATTGATGCCTGTTTGATTGTGTAATTCTGCCGCAGTCGTTGCCTTGCCTCCGATGGTGAGTTTGCCTTCCGACAGTGTCGCAAGGGTGCTTGCTGTTTCGGTGGTCGGCTTGATTGAGCCGGTCATACTCGCCACATTACCCAGATTGCCAATCGCATTCGCTGCCACAGTCGTACTGCTCAAATTGATACCTGAGCTGGATGAGCTGAACGTGTTGTGATTCTGAATATCGGTGTGCGTGAGTTTGTCAGCAGTCAATTCTGACTTCCCTGCATTGGTGCTGCTAATCGCACCACCTATCAGGTCTACCTCTTTGGCTTTGACATGGTAACCCCCATTGCCTGCGAACAAGCCACTTTGCTCAGTCACCTGAGCATAGTCACCATTGCCTTTGGATGCAGTCACGCCACCCGATGCTTCCCACGCAGTACCGAAGCTCACTTGCGCCCGCGCATTCACACCTGTTTCTGAGCTGGTTTGAACACTGGTGTCTTGCAGACTTTGTACCGTGAGTTTACCCCCCACATCGGTGCTGATGCTGTTGGCATTTGCCGTTGCACCCTTGAGCGTGGTATCGCCTTTGCTGGTCAAGGTGATGTTGTCGGCTTTCAGGTGGGTGTTGTTGTTGGTCACCGTGTCGGTGCTGTAACTGCCTTTGCCTGCATTGGCAGATGCATAGGCGTACACGCCTGTTTGCGCGCCCACACTCACACCCACACCAACCTCTGCGCCGTAGTTGCTGTGCTTGCCATCGGTGTGGCTGGTGGACTGACCCGCTTCGAGTAGGATGTCTTGCGCTGAATCCAGTGCGATGCCTTTGCCTGCGGTGAGGTCGGTTTGTTGCACATGAATGTCGCCCGCAGTGGTGGTCAATTTAACGTTGTTACCCGCTTTGAGAGTATTGCCCACGCTGGTACTGTAGGTGGTGTTGTCACTCGACTTGTTGTTCGAGACGCCTACACCCACTTCAACCTTGGCAATCGAACCACTGCCGTATCCTGCTCCTGCCATGTCGGCAATCGCGCTGCCTGCTTGATAGGCATTGCCTGCGGCTGCCATCCCTTGCATCGCGGCCAGTCGTCCATCGCTGTTGCTTGAGGCTTCAATATTGTTCACCAAGTCGATAAGAGGCGAGCTAACGCGTGCAAACGCCCCCACCTTGGTTGCCGATTGATCACTGTGACTGTCGCCTGTGTTTTGAGCGGTGAGGATGTCAATGCTCTTGGCGGTGACGGAGATGTCGTTCTTAGCCACCACATTGCTGGCGGTTTGGGTGTATTTGTTGCCTGCTGTGGCATTCACATTGCCATTGAGACTGCCAACATTGCTGGATACTTGGGTGACAGTTTGGTTGTCGTTGTTGGCTTTCTCACTGTGATAGCCTGTAAAACGCTCAGTATCCGAGATGACGACTTTGCCAATGGCTTTGTTGTTGCTGTGGTTTTCATTTGCGGCGGTGTTCTGCGCTGAAACGATGTTCAGATTGTTGCCCGCATTCAAGGTCATGTCACCCGTGGAGACGGCGTTACTGCCGATGATGTTGATGTCACCTTTGGTGGTGGTCAATGAGGCTTTACCCCCAACAGAAAGGCTGGTGCCGACCACAGTATCAGTTGCACCATCGCCATTGGCTTTGTTCTTATACACACCGACAGGCAAGCCCGTCATGCGGTTATCAAAGCCCCAGCCACTGGCTTTGCTGTCCGAAGTTTGCACCTCGGTGTTGTGCGCCACATCAAGGTTGATGTGCTCGGTCGCTGACAAATTGGCATCGCCTTCAGAGCTGATTTGGGTGCCTTCACTTTGAATGCTGCCTGCGGTGGCTTTGATGTCCAGTTTACCCCCAGCGTGTATCGTACTGACTCGCGCAATACTGCTTGCCGTATGTTGCTCACTGGAACTGCTGTGGCTGCCCGCAGTCACAACCACGGGCGTAGTGGCGGCTTTCATGCCAGAACCGAGGGCATCGGCGATTCGGGTGGCTTTGCCGACTGTGCCTGTGGCTGAGGTGGCACAAAACCCAAACGACAAAAGCCACAGCAGTAGAGCTGCTGTGGCTTTTTGAGGGTTTGAGGTTTTGAATTTATTCATTGCCTTTGGGGGCTTTGTCCGTTGGCGCGGCTCGAAAACCTAAATCAAATAAGGATTGATTGATTTCCTCACCTGTGATGGTTTCGTCCGTTTCCTCGTATCCATCAGGTTTGTTGTAGTCGTAGTCAATCTCAAACTTGCCTGTTGGATAAAGGGTGAATGTTAAGCCCCAAATGCGGTCGCCTGTTAAATCCATTAGGTGTTTACGCAAGTAATATATACCTTCTTGTGAGGCATCAGCCACTTCATCACGAATATTTGATATACCAATATAGGTGTATTCATCATCTTTTTTACTCCAAAACTTACTATTAATCATTTTGAAAAAAATTTTATACTTTGCACACGCTACATCCCATGGTTTACCTCCTGTAAAGTCAATAATTTCTTGAACTATTGCTTGATAAGCATTCAATACTTCTTGATTTTCTAATTGGTTACTCATTGTTTAAACCTCCATATTTCTTCTTGACCATCAATAACAGCGGTAACCTTAAACTGATTAGGTCTTAAAGTATCACCGCTTGGATAACCGACATCAATTTTAACATTTACTGCTTTGCCTGCTTTCAGTTCATTGGCTAACTGGGTTTCCATAGCCTTCCAATCTATACGATTTAATGTACTGGCTTGTGGCACTAAGTTAATTCTATCGCCCGCGCCACCCAAAGAAGATGCAATTAAATGCCCACCATCATCACCTGCGTTGCCACATTTTCCTGCGGCACATTGTTGGTAGGTATTTCTATCTGCTTTGTTTAAACTTAAATCAGCATCTACCTTATTGACCCGTCCCATCGGATCTGTTTTGTAGAGGTGTCCATCAACATTATATGTGGTGTTTGGTTTGAACTCAGGTGCTTTGGTTGGTGGATTCAAGTCTGATGACCAGTTGCCTTTTGTCCCCGCTTTCGCCTCAACATACGCATCACCTGCGGCTTCTATTGCCTTTTTCATCTCAACGACATCTTTAGCCGCCTCGAATTCTTTTTTGGCTTTATAGATTTTCTGTGCGCTGTCGCCTATACCTGGCGCAACACCCAGCACCGCAAAGAAATAATCACCTGCTGTTTTGGCTTCAGCAAATCCTTTAAGATCGCCAATAACAGGAACCCAGTCTGCAATAAAGCTGAGAACCTTTTTATTCTGCGCAGACCAATCTGACGATTTATTGAGCATATCCCCTTGCAGGGCACTGAGCATCGCATCTTTAATCGCGACGTTCTTCCCTGTTTTTGGGTCACGCACGGTTGGGTCATAATAAAACTCACCTAACTTGTTTTCAAGCCATGCTTGTTCCTCATCGCTTCTACCTGCGAATGTGTTACTGGTTGCGTTATATGCACCTTTATTCATCCACAACAAGAAGAAATATTCTTCGGGCTCGAGCAAATCACCGTTCCAAGACTTTTCGAGTAGGTTTCTAATCCTCGTGTCATTTTGCTTGGAAAGTTTGGCATAGCCGTCAATCGTCTTCCAATCGCACTGTTTGGTCTTATAACACTCATCCATCAATTTGACATAGTTTTGCCAATCCTCTTTGACAAGGGTATTATTCTCCACCGCATTCTGCGCCACATGCGCATCCACCGCAGCATTGCCAATGGTATCAACCGCATCACCACCGCTGACACTCGCGCCCAAGCCACCGACCACCGCGCCGATGCCATTGGTCAGGGCGAGGATGTTTTGTCGTTCTTTCTCATCCAATAATGACGCATCAAACTTCCCATCGGCTGTAATCGCCTGTGGATAGAGTTCACGTACCAAATACTGCGCCGCTGCTTCTGAGCCACCGCCTGCGATTGCACCTGTGGTGGCATTACCACCATTGGCATACGCCAGTACTGCGCCGAGTACCGCATGACTCAATATCTGCGCGGTTTCACTCGCATTCTCTCCACCTTTGTTCGGGTCAAACGTATTGCCAATCAACTGCGCGGCATAGGGTGCAATTGCATTGGTGACCACCTGTGCGCCTGCTTGTCCACTGCCTACACCCGTTACTATCGCGGTAATCACATCTGCCGCGCGTTTATTGTCACCACCCGTACCCCAACTTTGCGCTTCATTAAACGCATTGCGGTAATCATCATTTTCCAACAAGAACGCTTGTTTGTCCTCTGGGCTCAATCCGTTGTAAAGAGCGCTCGTGCTTTCATCGGCAAGAATTTGTGTTTTAATCGCATCCGCTTGGTTTTGCTCATACTCATGCTTATCCGATACCGCTTGAGTGGCACTGGCTGTCACCGTCCCCACTGCAGCTGACATGGCCTTTTGGTCAGAGAGCAATTGCTGGATGCTTGGCAAACTGCTGACCTGTGCATTGGCTGCGCTGGCATTGGTGTTGACACCAGTGGCAGCAGCGGTAGTGGTTTTGCCGCCAATGGTGATTTTGCCAGCAGTGAGTGTGGCTTGGGTGGTGCTACCACCACTGGCTGAACTGATCATAGGCAGGCTCGGCGTGAGTCCTCCTGTGGATACACCCCCTAAATTCTGTTCTTTCACCAAATCGGTGGACTGACTGCCATCGCTGTTGTTGCTCGAACCCCCAAAGCTCGCGTTTAAACTCGCCGAGGTTGCAGAATAATCCATGTGGTTTTGAATCTCGGTGTGCGTGAGTTTGTCAGCAGTCAATTCTGACTTCCCTGCATTGGTGCTGCTAATCGCACCACCTATCAGGTCTACCTCTTTGGCTTTGACATGGTAACCCCCATTGCCTGCGAACAAGCCACTTTGCTCAGTCACCTGAGCATAGTCACCATTGCCTTTGGATGCAGTCACGCCACCCGATGCTTCCCACGCAGTACCGAAGCTCACTTGCGCCCGCGCATTCACACCTGTTTCTGAGCTGGTTTGAACACTGGTGTCTTGCAGACTTTGTACCGTGAGTTTACCCCCCACATCGGTGCTGATGCTGTTGGCATTTGCCGTTGCACCCTTGAGCGTGGTATCGCCTTTGCTGGTCAAGGTGATGTTGTCGGCTTTCAGGTGGGTGTTGTTGTTGGTCACCGTGTCGGTGCTGTAACTGCCTTTGCCTGCATTGGCAGATGCATAGGCGTACACGCCTGTTTGCGCGCCCACACTCACACCCACACCAACCTCTGCGCCGTAGTTGCTGTGCTTGCCATCGGTGTGGCTGGTGGACTGACCCGCTTCGAGTAGGATGTCTTGCGCTGAATCCAGTGCGATGCCTTTGCCTGCGGTGAGGTCGGTTTGTTGCACATGAATGTCGCCCGCAGTGGTGGTCAATTTAACGTTGTTACCCGCTTTGAGAGTATTGCCCACGCTGGTACTGTAGGTGGTGTTGTCACTCGACTTGTTGTTCGAGACGCCTACACCCACTTCAACCTTGGCAATCGAACCACTGCCGTATCCTGCTCCTGCCATGTCGGCAATCGCGCTGCCTGCTTGATAGGCATTGCCTGCGGCTGCCATCCCTTGCATCGCGGCCAGTCGTCCATCGCTGTTGCTTGAGGCTTCAATATTGTTCACCAAGTCGATAAGAGGCGAGCTAACGCGTGCAAACGCCCCCACCTTGGTTGCCGATTGATCACTGTGACTGTCGCCTGTGTTTTGAGCGGTGAGGATGTCAATGCTCTTGGCGGTGACGGAGATGTCGTTCTTAGCCACCACATTGCTGGCGGTTTGGGTGTATTTGTTGCCTGCTGTGGCATTCACATTGCCATTGAGACTGCCAACATTGCTGGATACTTGGGTGACAGTTTGGTTGTCGTTGTTGGCTTTCTCACTGTGATAGCCTGTAAAACGCTCAGTATCCGAGATGACGACTTTGCCAATGGCTTTGTTGTTGCTGTGGTTTTCATTTGCGGCGGTGTTCTGCGCTGAAACGATGTTCAGATTGTTGCCCGCATTCAAGGTCATGTCACCCGTGGAGACGGCGTTACTGCCGATGATGTTGATGTCACCTTTGGTGGTGGTCAATGAGGCTTTACCCCCAACAGAAAGGCTGGTGCCGACCACAGTATCAGTTGCACCATCGCCATTGGCTTTGTTCTTATACACACCGACAGGCAAGCCCGTCATGCGGTTATCAAAGCCCCAGCCACTGGCTTTGCTGTCCGAAGTTTGCACCTCGGTGTTGTGCGCCACATCAAGGTTGATGTGCTCGGTCGCTGACAAATTGGCATCGCCTTCAGAGCTGATTTGGGTGCCTTCACTTTGAATGCTGCCTGCGGTGGCTTTGATGTCCAGTTTACCCCCAGCGTGTATCGTACTGACTCGCGCAATACTGCTTGCCGTATGTTGCTCACTGGAACTGCTGTGGCTGCCCGCAGTCACAACCACGGGCGTAGTGGCAGCTTTCATGCCCGAACCGAGGGCTTCGGCGACTCGGGTGGCTTTGCCCACGGTGCCTGTGGCTGGAGTGTTGTCATAGGTACTGCTGTACGCCGAGTTAAATGCAGACAATGGATCAACGGTGATCCCGACAGAGAATCCTGAAGTTTTGGATTGATGGCTGCTGTCTTGTTGGCTGATTTCTTGCGCGGCAACCATGTCAATGCTTTTACCCTCTAAACTCAAATCAGTTCCTGCTGCAATGTCACTGGCGGTAATCTGAAGGTGATTGCCCGCAGTAATCGTGGTCTTACCATCCAAACTGGCAATGGTGCTCGCCGATAGACTGGTGTTATGCGCGTTATTCGTCGTGGTTGATTTTGACTTGCTGTAACCTACACTGGCCACACCTGCGCTATAACCCGCAGTGATACCCGATGATTTGTTCTCCTCAAACGAGCTGCTGTTGCTGGTGTTCTGTGCGGCGAGGATGTTGACATCATGAGTTGCTTTGAGCGCGGTTTCGGTGTCTGACACCACGTTTGAACCAACGATGTTCAGATCCTTGCCTGACTCGATGCTGACCGTCGCGCCAGAAAAGTTACTGGCAATGGCGTTGCTGCTGTCCTGATGCACTCGCGTTTCGCTGGATTTGCTCGACAGAAACCCGCTGGTTTTGCGATAGTGTCCTTCATCAAACGAGTCTGTGCTGGTGCCATTCTGAACAGTCACGCCGTCTTTACCGTACACGCTCAGGGTGCCTGTGTCACTGCTGACATTGG
>CAZDLD010000064.1:0-9692 GCA_964506355.1 uncultured Hydromonas sp. | reverse complement strand
GAATACATTCGATTGGCAATTGTATGTACTCGAACACGCTCATCAGTACGAACATACGGCACGTTCAAGCCATTGACCACCAAAAACACATTCGATTCATGCAACACCTTGTAATGCTTGAGGTTGTGCATCAAGGCACTCGGTACCACATTCAAATCAGACGTCAGATACACCGCCGTACCCTCCACCTGTGCAATGCTATCCATCGGCATTTGCAGAAACGATGTCATGGACAAGCTGTTGACCGTGCGCTCGTTGGCAATATACGCCTGCCCCCGTTGCCACGTATGCAAGATGATGAAAAACAGCACCCCCAAGGTCAAAGGCAACCAGCCACCATGCGCTAATTTGCTGACATTGGACGCCACGAAGCCAAATTCAAGCAGCGCAAACAAGCCAAATGCGGCCAACATCAGACCACGCATTTTCAAGCGCGACTTTCTCAATAAGTACAACACCCTGCCCGTGGTAATCAGCATCGTGCCCGACACCGCCAATCCATAGGCAGCGGCTAGAGCGCTGGACGAGCCAAAACTGAGCACCAACAAAATCACACCCACGAGCATCAAACCATTCACAAAAGGCATATAAATTTGCCCCTGCTCGGTGTCCGAGGTGTGCATCACACTCACTCGAGGCAATAAATTCAGCCGAGCCGCCTGCAAAGTCATTGAATACGCCCCAGCGATGGTCGCCTGTGACGCAATCACCGTGGCAAACGTCGCCAGCACCACCAAAAACAACAAACCCCATTCGGGCGCCAGTAGATAAAATGGATTCTCAACCGCCGCAGGATTGCGCAAGACCAATGAACCTTGACCAAAATAGTTCAATACCAAACCGGGCCAAACCACACCATACCAAGCCATGCGCACAGGTTTTACGCCAAAATGCCCCATATCCGCAAACAAAGCCTCGCCACCCGTCAAAGCCAAAAACACTGCAGAGAGCAACACGAATGCCATAGTGGGCTGAGTCAGTGCAAAATTCAACGCATAGTAAGGATTCAGAGCCAACAGAACTTGTGGGTATTTCATAATACTGAGCACCCCCAAGCCTCCCAAAGTTGCGAACCAAACAATCATAATCGGCCCGAACAACAGCCCACCGATGCGTTGCGTGCCATAGCGTTGAATGGAAAACAAACCAATGATGATGGCGATGGTGATGGGCACCACATACGCCTCAAAGTTTTTCGACACCACATTGATGCCCTCGACCGCTGAGAGCACCGAGATGGCGGGCGTGATGAAAGAATCGGCATAGAACAATCCCGCAGCAAATATACCGAGCGCGACCACAGTCTTGAGCCCTTTGTGACTGCTCTCGGCATTTTGCTTGGCCAGAGCCATTAAGGCCAACACACCGCCCTCGCCTTGATTGTCAAATCGCAAAATAAACCACACGTATTTAAGCGAAATCACCAATAAGATTGCCCAAAAAAAGGCCGACAAACTCGCCAAGACATTGAACTCATTCACCGCCATACCATGCGCAAACGCTTCTTTAAATGCATACAATGGACTGGTGCCGATATCTCCATAAACCACGCCCAGCGCTGCAAGCGCCAACGTGGCTTGACTGGATTTTGTATGTGCTGTCACTTCACTTCTCCTCAAATATATTCGTACCGATGAATCAAATTGGATATTGAATTCATCACTCCTGACCCAACACAAAGCGATAACCCACGCCTGTTTCTGTCAAAAAATGCACAGGCTGAGTTGGATTCACTTCCAATTTTTTACGCAGGTGACTCATGTAGATGCGCAAATAATGCGCATTCTCCGCATACGACTGCCCCCAAATGTGTTTGAGAAGCTGACGGTGCGTCAGCACTTGCCCTGCGTGCAGAACCAAATGACACAGCAACTGGTATTCAATCTGGGTGAGGTGCACCGCCACACCATCCCGCGTGATGCGCTGCTGCGAGCGGTCCAACTCAATTGCACCAAATCGCACCACAGGTGCCACATCGCCCGTTTCCATTTGCCCCAAACGACGCAACTGAGTGCGCACGCGTGCCAACAGTTCATTAATCGAAAACGGCTTGGTCAAGTAATCATCCGCACCTGCGTCCAACGCTTTAATTTTTTCAGATTCCTGATCTCGCGCCGACAGCACGATGATGGGGGTTGGGCTCCAGCCGCGGATGTTGGCGATTAAATCGATGCCATCGCCATCGGGCAAGCCCAAATCCAACAAAATCACCTGCACCGCATTGCCGTTTAGCTCTGATTGCGCCTGAGCGATGCTACCCACCACAGCCACTTGCCAGCCCGCTTGTTGCAATGATTTTTGTACAAACTGAGCAATGTCTGCATGATCCTCCACCAGCAACACGCGTGCCGTCCCTATTGAATATTCGTTCATTGCTCAGACTCCTCTATCCACTTGGGCGGTGTACTCTGCATGTCCAAACGCACATGTACCGTCAGTGCCTCACGCCCATTGAGCTGGGTGTTTTCAGCCCAAATTCGTCCCCCGTGCGCATCCACGATGGTGCGACAAATGGACAAACCCAGCCCAGTGCCCAGCTCACTGCGCTCATCACCCAAGCGCTCAAACAAGGTAAACATATCAGCAATCTGCTGCTCGCTCAAATGCGCCGCAGGGTTGGTCACGCTGATGATGCACTGCGCAGATTCACCGCTGTTCTCAATGTGTGCATCGATGGCAATCGACTTGTCGTTGGCGTCTGCATTGTATTTGATGGCGTTGTCCAACAAATTGGCGAGCACGCGCTCAAACAACACGGGGTCCAAAGACAACAACACTTCAGGCACATTCACATCCACCCGAACATTGCGCAGCGGTTGCACCAGCGCCCGCATACTGCCGCTCACCAGCTCATCGATGGGCACCCATTCGCGCTGTATGCGCACATGACCCGAGTGCAATTTTGAATAATCCAATAAATTGCTCACCATTTGATTCAGTTGCAAGCTCTGTTCACACAGTTTGTCCGCCGCAGCCAGCACTTCCGTCGCTGGCTTGGGTTCAACCCAGTGCAAACCATCAGCAACGCCATACATCGCGGTTAATGGAGTGCGAATGTCATGCGAGAGCGCGGCCAAAATGGAACTGCGCAAACGCTCGGACTCCATGTGCCACTGGTGTTGATTGGCCACATCGATGTAGTGCAATCGTTCAATCGCAATCGCCACCATCGATGCCACGGCATCGAGTATCGGACGCGCCTGCCGCATGTCCACGAATTTCTGACCATTGGCGCGCACCAACAGCACACCACGCGCACAGGTTGAGCCCTGCAACAGCACATACATGCTGCTCTGACCCTCATCTTCAAAATACGCATCGTTTTGAACCGTTGGATTGGAGCTGTTTTGCTCGAACAAACCCTCAGCGGCTATTTTTTCCACCATCTGCAACGGTTTGAGCGAGTCCGCCGTAACCAAACGATGGTCTGAACCCGCGTGCAGCACGCAACTGTCGAAGCCCAAATGCAACTGCATAAAGCTTGATGTGGCCTGCGCCACTTCTTTGAGATTGATTGCACGCATCAAATCCTTTGAAAAGGCATACAACGAGGCCGTTTGCGTGGCTTGCGTTTGAGTGACTTGCTGTTTGTGGCGCAACTGACTGACCAAATTACTAATGAATACAGCCACCACCAACATCACCAAAAATGTAATCAAGTACTGCGCATCACTGACCGCAAAGCTCAAACGCGGTTCAACGAAAAAAAAGTCAAACCCCGCCACCAAGAACAATGCACTCAATACGCCAGCGCCCCGTCCCCACCAAAAACTCACCAGCAACACCACCAGCAGAAACAGCATGGCGATGTTTGTCGGATGCACCCAGTGCAGTAGGGGCAAAGCCATCAGCATAGCCATGACACAAACCAGCACTGTCAACAACCACGGTGCGGATTGAAAGCCTTTGTCCGAAGAATTTTGAATACTCATAACAGACTCCTGAGTGATGAATTGCAATCAGTATGCCAAGCACGATGTAAAAATGTTGTAAAAATTCATTTCTGCCATCTACCCAAATAACAAAACCCCGTGAGTTCACGGGGTTTATGTATAAGTCCAATCTAATCCAATCTAATTTAAGCAGCGCTTTGCGCACGCTCACGATAGAACGCCAAATAACGCGCAAACCGTTCAATCGCATCGCGCAGCTGCTCTTCATGCGGTAAAAACACGAAACGCAAGTGATCTTGGTCTTTCCAATTAAATCCGGTGCCCTGCACCACCAGCACTTTTTCGCGCTCCAAAAATTCCAACACGAAGGCCTGATCGTCCTTAATCGGGTAGATTTTCGGATCGAGTTTCGGGAACAGATACATTGCCGCCTTAGGCTTGACACAGCTCACCCCCGGTATCGCGGTCAGCATCTCATAGGCCAAATCACGCTGACGGCGCAGACGTCCGCCCTCAGCGATTAAGTCATTGATACTCTGATAGCCACCCAAAGCCGTTTGAATCGCGTGCTGACCAGGCGCATTCGCGCACAAGCGCATCGATGCGAGCAGCACCAGACCTTCGATATAGTCGGCGGCAGCTTCTTTCGCGCCCGAGAGTATCATCCAACCCGCACGGTAGCCGCAGGCGCGGTAGTTTTTGGACAGTCCATTCATGGTGATGAAGAACACATCGTCCGCCAATGACGCGATGGAGGTGTGCGTGTGACCGTCGTACAAAACCTTGTCATAGATTTCATCCGCCATCACCACGAGGCCGAATTCACGCGCTACTTGAATGATTTCGAGCAAGATTTCATCCGAATACAGCGCACCCGTGGGGTTGTTCGGATTGATGACCACGATGGCCTTGGTCCTGTCGGTGATTTTCGAACGGATGTCGCTGATGGATGGGTTCCAATCATCGGCCTCGTCACACAGATAATGCACTGGCGTGCCACTGGCCAAGCTGGTGGCAGCCGTCCACAGCGGATAGTCGGGTGATGGCACCAAAACTTCATCACCCGGATTGAGCAGACCTTGCATGGCAAAGCCAATCAGCTCAGATGCACCATTGCCAACAATGATGTCCTCCAAGGTCACGCCCTTGATGTTCTTTTGCTGCGCGTAGTGCATGATGGCCTTGCGCGCAGAAAAAATCCCTTTTGAATCGGTGTAGCCGCCCATTTGCCCGATGTTGCGTGCCAAATCCTGCTCCATCTCCTCAGGTACCGCAAAGTCAAACGCCGCCAGATTGCCGATATTGAGCTTAATGATGCGCTGACCTTCCGCCTCCATTTGGGCGGCACGCTGCATGATGGGGCCACGGATGTCGTAGCACACGTTGTCTAATTTATGGGACTGGACTATGGGACGCATGGGGATTCTCGTAAAGTGGTATGGGTAAATGTGATTGGTGATTGATGTCAAATATTGATTCAAACCTGCTAAAATGCATTGCATACACCCCATACGGGGCGAGCCTACATCCAACGACTCGCATTATACGCTGGATTAAAACGATTTTCCACAGATGAACCTATTTTTTTAAGTTTTTTATAAATTATTTCTGAATAAATTAGCTATTCGAAATAATTTACTGAAAACCCCACAAGGCCATTATGAGTTTTCAACAAGAACGCAGTGAACACCTCAACACCATCACCGCATGCAGCGCACACACCCTGCAAATCAACCAACAAGACTACAACCAGAGCGTCCTACTCAGCCCCACGCTCATCGAGCCGCTCGCGCTGCGCCAGCTGAGCGAGTTGAATGACGAGATTTGGAACCGAGTCATCGCCTGCTCGCCCGAAGTTCTGCTCATCGGCACGGGGACAACCCACAAATTCGTGCCGCCAGCTCAATTGGCGCGGCTGTATCATGCAAACATCGGCGTGGAATGCATGAATTCGCACGCCGCATCACGCACTTACAATGTGCTGATGAACGAAGGCCGCAAAGTGGTCGCCATCATTCTCATCAGCGAATAAACAAATAAACAAATAATCAGATAAAAGACGGCTCACAGTTTGAGCCAAACATCACAACTGCATCACAACCGCACCGACCCAAATTTCACCAAGGACAACCATGACTCAAGCCATCACCGACATCGAATGCAGCATGACCAGCGCCACCGCAGGTCAGGCACAAGCATTCAAACTCTCCGACTACCGTGGTCAAAAAGTCGTGCTCTACTTCTACCCCAAAGACGCCACTCCTGGCTGCACCACAGAATCCATGGGCTTTCGTGACAGCACGCCTGACTTTGCTCAAGCGAACACGCGCATTTTTGGCATATCACGCGACTCGCTCAAATCGCACGATAAATTCAAAGCCAACCTCGAACTGCCGTTCGAGCTCATCAGCGACGACCAAGAACTGCTGTGCGCACAATTCGCCGTCATCAAAGACAAAATGATGTACGGCAAACAAGTCCGCGGCATCGAGCGCAGCACCTTCCTCATCAATGCCGAGGGGCAATTGGTGCAAGAATGGCGTAAAGTCAAAGTAGACAACCACGTGGCCGAAGTGCTCGAAGCGGCTCGCGCCCTCGCCTAATTCAGGCGCAATTTGAAGCACTGGCACACAATATTTGATACCATCCCGATGACGCACGCCGAATGATGTGCGTCATGGAGACCAAAGTCACGTACAACAATCACTCAATTCACACCCAATTCAACGCCAACTGTCACTTAAGGAAACCCCATGCCCTTGCCCAAAGCCCCCAGTAAAAAAGGCAGTCTACTGACCCAAGTGAACAACGCCGCGCCAGCAGCGACTCAGAACCACCGTATCAACAACGCCCCCTCAAAAACGCCACCCGCAGCCACCGCACCCACCGTGCTGGATGTTGCGCCAGCTCGCGCCCCACAAGCGACACACAGCGCGACACACAGCGCGACACACAGCACAGCGCCCGCACCCAAGCCTGCCCGTACGAATCAAAGTAGCCAAGCCACTGCAAACCCAGCAACCCCAAGCACAACCACCCAAAACGCCGCAGCGCAAAAACCCACTCAAAGCGCAACACCGCACAAACACCCCAACCAATCGCGCAAAAAGACCCGCGACGGCGTGCGCAAACTGTTTGTACTCGACACCAATGTCCTGCTGCACGACCCATCTTGCCTATTTCGATTCGAAGAGCACGACATCTACTTGCCGCTGATTGCGCTGGAAGAATTGGACGACCACAAAAAAGGCATGACCGAAACCGCACGCAATGGCCGCGCAGTCTCGCGCCTGCTCGATCAGCTGATATCCAGCCACCCCAATGGCATTGAGGACGGCGTCGCGCTCAACAGCAAGAGCGCTGAGCAGCCCAAGCACGTCAACCAACTGGGTAAATTGTTTGTCCAAACCCAATCGTTACAAGACGAATTGCCCAAAGCCCTGCCCGTTGGCAAGGCCGACAACCAAATCCTCAGCATCGTCCACGCGCTCCAGCTCAAACAGCCGCAACGCCCAGTTGTGCTGGTGTCCAAAGACATCAATATGCGCATCAAAGCCCGCGCACTGGGGCTGAACGCTGAGGACTACTTCAACGACCAAGTGCTCGAAGATTCCGACATTCTGTACACGGGGCATTTGGCCTTGCCTATTGATTTTTGGGAGCACCACAGCAAGAATTTAGAATCATGGCAAGAAGGCGCACACACCTTCTACCGCATCCAAGGCCCGATGGTCGCGCAAATGGTGCTCAATCAATACGTGTATTTTGACTACCCCGACACCATCGCCAGCCACTGCCAAGTCATCGCGGTGGACACAATCAATCGCGCCGCCACCCTGCGCACCCTCATTGACTACACCAACCCCAAGCACGGCGTGTGGGGCATCGGCGCGCGCAACCGCGAGCAAAATTTCGCACTGAACGTGCTCATGGACACCGACATCGACTTCGTCACCCTGCTCGGCCCTGCGGGCACGGGCAAAACCCTCCTGACTGTCGCCGCCGCATTGCAACAGACCTTGGAGCTGGGGCGATTTGCCGAGGTCATCATCACCCGCGTGACCATCCCTGTGGGCGAGGACATTGGCTTTTTACCGGGTACCGAAGAAGAAAAAATGACCCCGTGGATGGGCGCATTGCAGGACAACCTCGAAATCCTGATTAAAGGTGATGCAAACGCAGGCGAATGGCAGCGCGCCGCCACCAGCGAACTCATCAAAAACAAAGTCAAAATCAAAGCCATGAGCTTCATGCGCGGCCGCACCTTCGTCAACAAACTCCTGATTATCGACGAAGCGCAGAACCTCACGCCCAAACAGATGAAAACCCTCATCACCCGCGCAGGCCCCGGCACCAAAGTCGTGTGCATGGGCAATCTGGCGCAGATAGACACCCCGTATCTGAGCGAAGGCTCATCGGGCTTGGCCAATGTGGTCGAACACTTCAAGAGCTGGGCGCACGGCGCACACATCACCCTCACCCGTGGCGAGCGCTCGCGACTGGCCGATTTTGCCAATTCTGCCCTATGAGTACCTCTGCACAACCCTGTCGCTGCCGCTGGGTCGATTTGAGCAAGCCCGATTACGTCGCCTACCACGATGACGAATGGGGTCAGCCCGTGCACGATGACCGCGTGCTGTTCGAGTTCATCGTGCTCGAGTCCGCACAAGCAGGCCTGAGCTGGTACACCATACTCAAAAAACGCGAGAACTACCGCAAAGCGTTCGACGCGTTCGACCCGCGCATCATCGCGCAGTACACCGAAGCCAAAGCCGCCGAGCTGATGAACGACGCAGGCATCATCCGCAACCGCCTGAAAATTCAAGCCACCATCCGCAATGCGCAAGCATTCTTAGCGGTGCAGCAAGAATTCGGCAGCTTTGACGCCTACCTATGGGGCTTTGTCAACCACCGCAGCATAGACAACGCACTGAGCACCGACAGCAGCTACTCGACCCGCAGCATTGTGTCGGACGCACTGGCCAAAGACCTCAAAAAACGCGGCTTCAAATTCATGGGCACCACCACCTGCTACGCCTACTTACAGGCGGTGGGTTTGATCAATGACCACAGTCTGAATTGCTTTAAGCGTCAGTAACGCAATAAAGATTGATTGATGCCTTGCTTTTATCATCAGCCATTCACACACCATGTACGCAGCGAATCGCGCCAAATAAAATCAAGCACAAGGATACCGATGAATACCGCCACATTTACCAACACCCGCACCTTACCTTTTCCTGTGGAAGCGGTCTACCGCGCACATTCTGACCCAACACTTCTGGCGCAGTGGTGGGGACCTAATGGCTTTAGCAATACGTTCAAGACTTTTGAATTCAAAAATGGTGGACTGTGGACATTCACCATGCACGGACCTGACGGTCAAGATTATGCGAACGAAAATCGCTTTCAAGAGTTGGTCGAGAATCAAAAAATCGTCATTGAGCACATCGTCGTGCCGATATTCACCCTCACCATAACCCTGACGGCTGTGCCCGAGGGTACGCGGATTGAATGGGTACAAGCATTGGAAGATGCAGAAATCGCGAAAATCATTCGCGAGAAGTTCCCAAATGCAAACGAGCAAAATCTCGATCGTTTGCATGCGGTGTTGCGCAAAGAAGTTTGATTCCTCGCTCCCACGCTCCAGCGTGAGAGCGTATTGCCAGCGATTGAAGTATATGCATTCCCACGCAGAGCATGTGAACGAGTGAAAACATGATAAATAAAACAAGTGTTGATGGGGTTTTAGGATGTGTTGTCTTAGATGAGTATGAAAAATCATACGCATATATTGGT
>CAZDLD010000063.1:0-9725 GCA_964506355.1 uncultured Hydromonas sp. | reverse complement strand
TTTCTGTTTTTTCTACACGGGCTTGGTGTTCAATAGCCGTGAAACAGCAGATAATTTGAAGAAACAAGGCGCAGTTGTACCTGGGATACGTCCGGGGGAGCAAACCACACGCTACATGGATAAGATTTTATCGCGCTTAACCTTAACAGGTGCGCTGTACTTGACGATCGTATGCTTGTTGCCTGAATTCTTTATGATGGCACTTGGCTCAGGTTCAGGAATGATTTTTGGTGGTACATCAGTATTGATTATTGTAGTTGTGGCGATGGATTTCATGGCTCAAGTACAAGCGTTCATGATGAGCCAGCAGTATGAGTCTTTGATGAAAAAAGCCAATTTCAAAGGTTCAAAATAAGGATTAGCATGGCAAAAGATGACGTAATCCAAATGCAAGGCGAGGTGGTGGAGAATTTACCAAATGCCACCTTCCGAGTGAAGTTAGAAAATGGCCATATGGTTTTAGGGCATATCTCTGGCAAAATGCGAATGCACTATATCCGCATTCTTCCGGGTGATAAGGTAACGGTCGAATTGACCCCTTATGATTTAACCAAGGCACGTATTGTGTTCCGTTCGAAATAATCGACGGAGCGTATTTAAAGTAGAGGAGTTGTAAATGAAAGTTCTCGCATCTGTAAAACCGATTTGCCGCAATTGCAAAGTTATTCGCCGCAATCGTGTTGTGCGCGTAATTTGCTCAAGTGACCCACGTCATAAACAGCGTCAAGGTTAATTAAGTACAAAGGAAATATAGAATGGCACGTATTGCTGGTGTAAACATCCCGCCGCACAAACATACCTGTATTGGTTTGACTGCGATTTATGGCATTGGTCGTCCCCGTGCTTTGAAAATTTGTGAAGCGACAGGTATTGAAGCTTCTAAAAAGATCAAAGATTTGGATGATGCTGATTTAGAAAAATTGCGTGACGCAGTTGGCACGTTCACGATCGAAGGTGACTTGCGTCGTGAAGTAACCATGTCTATCAAGCGTTTGATGGATTTGGGTTGCTACCGTGGCACGCGCCATCGTAAAGGCTTGCCTTGCCGTGGTCAACGTACCAAAACCAATGCGCGTACGCGTAAAGGTCCGCGCAAAGCTGGTATTGCTTTGAAGAAATAATAGTTAAGGAATTTTGATATGGCAAAAGCTGCAAACAACGCCGCTGCACGCGCGCGTAAGAAAGTCAAAAAGAACGTTGCTGACGGCATCTTGCACGTCCACGCGTCTTTCAACAACACCATTATCACCATTACTGATCGTCAAGGCAATGCGTTGTCTTGGGCAACAGCTGGTGGCGCAGGCTTCAAAGGCTCGCGTAAATCAACTCCGTTTGCAGCTCAGGTTGCGGCGGAAGCGGCTGGTAAAGTGGCTCAAGAGTACGGCATCAAGAACCTTGAAGTGCGTATCAAAGGCCCAGGCCCAGGTCGTGAATCATCAGTTCGTGCAATGAATGCTTTGGGTATCAAAGTGACATCGATTCAAGATGTGACTCCAGTACCACACAATGGCTGCCGCCCTCCAAAGCGTCGTCGTATCTAATTGATTTTGCTTGACATTTGCGTAATCGCCGTGTATTATCGGCGATTGCGCTTTTGTTTTGTACGCCGCCATGCCATCAGCGGTGGTGTGCAATTCTAAAATAGTGAATGTAGCTTACGAATGCAGCTTTGCATGAGTCTGACACATTGATTAATATTTCATTAGTTTATCTAAGACCACAGTTTTATTAAAGCAATTTGATAAAACATGCGGATTGTGTAATCCGTATCAACTTAAGGAAAATACCGTGGCACGTTATACAGGTCCAAAAGCCAAACTGGCTCGCCGTGAAGGCACAGATTTATTCTTGAAAAGTGCTCGTCGCACTTTAGATTCAAAATGTAAACTCGAAACCAAACCAGGTCAGCACGGTGCCAAATCTGGCGCGCGTACTTCAGACTATGGTTTGCAATTGCGTGAAAAACAAAAACTCAAACGTATGTATGGCGTTTTAGAGCGTCAATTCCGTCGCTACTTCGCTGAAGCAGATCGCTTGCGTGGTAACACGGGTGAAATCTTGGTTCGTTTGCTCGAACAACGTATGGATAACGTCGTTTACCGTATGGGTTTTGGTTCTACTCGTGCTGAAGCACGTCAATTGGTAAGCCACAAATCAATCACTTTGAACGGTCAAGTTGCCAATATCCCTTCTATTCAAATTCGCCCAGGCGATGTTATCGGCGTTACTGAAAAAGCTAAAAAACAAGTGCGTATCGCTGAAGCATTGCAATTGGCTGAACAAGTGGGCATGCCTTCTTGGGTCGCTGTTGATGCGAAGAAAATGGAAGGCGTATTCAAAACAACGCCAGAACGTTCTGATGTGGCACATGATGTGAATGAGCATTTGATTGTTGAGTTGTCCTCACGTTACTCATCGCTCTGTCTGAGTGC
Organism: uncultured Hydromonas sp.; assembly: GCA_964506355.1. Taxonomy (GTDB): domain Bacteria; phylum Pseudomonadota; class Gammaproteobacteria; order Burkholderiales; family Burkholderiaceae; genus CTSOIL-112. The sequence continues at coordinate 7,293 of CAZDLD010000063.1, read as the reverse complement.
GCCGCATGTGTGGCGCGCTGTGTCTAGAAGTTCATATCGCCACCCAACTGACTGTGTAAAGACGCAGAGTCAGTTTTGTTGAAAGGAATTCCATGTCTAACAATGCATTTTTAAAGCCACGCAACATTCAAGTTGAATCAACGGGTGAGTACAGCGCAAAAGTCGTGTTAGAGCCTTTTGAACGTGGATATGGTCACACTTTGGGCAATGCGTTGCGCCGAGTGTTGCTGTCATCTATGACCGGCTATGCTGCGACTGAAGTTCAAATTGCGGGTGCCTTGCATGAATACTCGACCTTAGATGGCGTCCAAGAAGATGTGGTTGATATCCTCTTGAACGTTAAAGGGATTGTGTTTAAATTGCATGACCGTGATGAAATCACACTGACGCTGAAAAAATCAGGCGAAGGTGTTGTGACTGCTGCGGACATCCAAGGTTCACACGAAGTTGAAATCATCAACCCTGACCATGTGATTGCACATTTGGCAGGCGGTGATTTGGACATGCAAATCAAGATTGAAAAAGGCCGTGGTTACGTTTCTGGTAACGTACGTGCTTTCGCTGATGACCACAGCAAAAAAATCGGTCACATTTTGTTGGATGCTTCATTCTCTCCAATTCGCAAAGTGAGCTACAGTGTTGAATCTGCACGCGTAGAACAACGTACCGATTTGGATAAAGTGGTGATGCACATCGATACCAACGGTGTAATTACGCCTGAGGAAGCGGTGCGTCAATCGGCTGCAATTTTGATTGAACAGTTGTCTGTATTCGCTGCGTTGCAAAACACAGTTGATCCCGCGGCATTGGCAGCAGCAAGTAATGCTGCACCGCAATTCGATCCAATTTTGTTGCGTCCAGTAGATGAGTTGGAATTGACTGTCCGCTCTGCAAACTGCTTGAAAGCAGAAGCGATTCAATACATTGGTGACTTGGTTCGTCGTACTGAGCAAGATTTGCTCAAAACGCCAAACTTGGGTCGTAAGTCATTGTCTGAAATCAAAGAAGTTTTGGCTGCGCGCGGCTTGACTTTGGGTATGAAATTGGACAACTGGCCACCAGCCAATTTGGAAATGTAATTGAACATGCGACGGGGTCATCGACTTCGTTGCATATCCAGTTTCAGCACGAGTCATTTAGTCGTCAGCTTGTGCAGTAGTCCGCAGTATTGCTATAACCGTTGTTTTATCATTAACATTAACGAGCCCGCCCATCTTTTTTGGGATAGAAGAGCTACCGTTTAGATTATTTAAAGGAAATTATTATGCGTCATCGTTCAGGTTTACGTAAACTCAATCGTACCAGCAGCCACCGTTTGGCTATGTTCCGCAACATGTGTGTATCTTTGTTGCGCCACGAAGCCATCAAAACCACTTTGCCAAAAGCAAAAGAGTTGCGCAGTGTCGTTGAGCCATTGATTACATTGGGTAAAACCAATACTGTTGCCAACCAACGTTTGGCATTTGCACGTTTGCGCGATCGCGAAATCGTTGCTAAATTGTTCAACGAAATCGGCCCGCGCTCTGCAAGCCGTGCGGGTGGTTATACACGTATTTTGAAATGCGGTTTCCGCGTTGGCGATAATGCGCCCATGGCATTCGTTGAATTGGTTGATCGTTCAGAAGAAACAGCTGCTGAATAATCAAGCATGACAGACACAAAAAGCGAACCACTGGGTTCGCTTTTTTGTCGCTTGTCCCCAAAATAAATTGCGAAAAATTCGCGTTAATCAATGAAATCTACTAAAAATCATTAAGCATAAAGTTTCATTAAGATTATAATAATAAATCTACTATTTCATCCCCCATGGAGCTATTTATGACCGTTCGCATCAACCGTGGCAGTCTTGCCATTGACAAAATTCTGTTTGATTTTATTGAATCCGCATTGCCTGGCGTTGGCTTGGACAGTGATACCTATTGGAAAAATTTTGAACAAGTGGTTTTGGATCTGACCCCAAAGAATAAAGCTTTGTTGGCTAAGCGCGATGACTTACAAGCCAAAATTGATGCTTGGCACTTGGCCAATAAAAGTGCAGATTTCGCAACATATAAAGCATTTTTGACAGAAATTGGCTACCTCGTTCCAGAAGGGCCAGATTTCCAAATCACAACCGAAAACGTCGATGAAGAAATCGCTACATTGGCAGGTCCGCAATTGGTGGTGCCTGTTCGCAATGCGCGTTATGCGCTGAATGCAGCCAATGCGCGTTGGGGTAGTTTATATGATGCATTGTACGGAACAGATGTGATTGCTCAAGAAAATGGCGCAGAAGTGGGCGTTGGCTACAACCCAGTGCGCGGTGCCAGTGTCATCGCATACGGTCGTCATTTCTTAGACACCAACTTTCCGTTGGCGCGAGGCTCGCATGCAGATGTGACCAACTACGCGATTGAGGATGGTGCGTTTGTTGCGATTGTCAACGGCGAATCTGTTGGTTTGAAAAATGCCGCGCAAGCAGTTGGGTATTTGGGCGAAGCCTTATCTCCAACAGCGATTTTGCTCAAGAACAATGGTCTGCACATCGAAATCCAAATCGACGAAACCAGTTTGATTGGTAAGCAAGACAAAGCGGGCGTGAAGGATTTGTTGCTGGAATCAGCAGTTACCGCCATTCAGGATTGCGAGGATTCGGTGGCTGCAGTGGATGCGGAAGAAAAAGTAGAATGTTACGAAAACTGGAAGGGTTTGATGGCAGGCGACTTGGTAGAGTCGTTCGATAAAGGCGGCAAAACCCTCACGCGCAAACTCAATCCGGACCGTGTCTACAATGGCGTGGATGGTGGCACGTTGACCTTACATGGTCGTGCGATGCTTTTGATTCGCAATGTCGGCCACCTGATGACCAATCCCGCTGTTTTGATCAATGGCGAAGAAATTTTTGAAGGCATCATGGATGCGCTGGTGACAGGCATGCTGTTCAAATACGATGGCACGGGCGCATTGCGCAATTCGCGTGTGGGCAGCATGTACATCGTAAAACCAAAAATGCATGGCCCAGAAGAAGTGGCGTTTGCAGTTGAATTGTTCAGCCGTACCGAACAAGCCGTGAATTTGCCAGCACGCAGTATGAAAGTTGGCATCATGGACGAAGAGCGCCGCACTTCTGTCAACTTGAAAGAGTGTATCCGCGCAGCCGCAGATCGTGTGATTTTCATCAATACTGGCTTTATGGATCGTACGGGCGATGAAATTCACACCAGTATGCACGCGGGCGCCATGGTGCGCAAAGAACAAATGCGTGCCGAACCATGGTTGGGCGCGTACGAAAATGCCAACGTGGACATCGGTCTGAAATGTGGCTTGCAAGGCAAAGCCCAAATTGGTAAAGGCATGTGGCCAGAGCCAGATTCTATGCACGCGATGATGGAGAAAAAAATCGGACATCCGAATGCGGGCGCAAACTGTGCATGGGTGCCCTCTCCAACAGGCGCGACCTTACACGCGATGCATTATCACAAGGTCAATGTGAAATCTCGCCAAGACGAGTTGAAATCACGCCCAATGACCAATGTAGACGAAATTTTGACCATACCTTTGGCTGCCAACACCAATTGGTCTGCTGAAGAGAAACAAAATGAGTTGGACAATAACTGTCAAGGCATCTTGGGTTATGTCGTGCGTTGGGTTGACCTCGGTGTGGGTTGCTCGAAAGTGCCTGATATTCATGACGTGGCATTGATGGAAGACCGTGCGACTTTGCGCATCAGCTCGCAGCACATGGCGAACTGGTTGGCTCATGGCGTGGTCACCCCAGAACAAGTGATGGAAACCTTCAAACGCATGGCGGTGGTGGTCGATGCGCAAAATGCAGACGACCCACAGTACCGAGCAATGGCACCAAGCTATGAAGGCATCGCGTTCAAAGCAGCGTGTGATTTGGTGTTCAAAGGCGCGCAGCAGCCATCTGGCTATACAGAGCCATTGTTGCACAAAGCGCGTTTGCAGCTCAAAGGTTATAAAGGCGATTAACACTGAGCAACTTGTAAAAAAAGCACACCTTCGGGTGTGCTTTTTAGTTAGGGTTCACAGAGCAAACTTAGAATGGCATACCGCCTTTGCCGCCCATCATGCCTTTGATGCTCTTCATACCGCCCATCATTTTCATCATCTTCGCCATGCCGCCGCCTTGAAATTTTTTCATCATGTCACGCATTTGCTCGTACTGCTTGATGACTTTATTAACTTCTTGAACCGGTAGGCCTGCGCCTTGTGCGATGCGACGCTTACGACTGGCTTTGATTAGATCTGGCTTGATGCGCTCTTGCGGGGTCATGCTGTTGATGATGCCTTCGGTGCGGCGCATGGTTTTTTCCGCGGCTTCTGTGTCAATATTGGCTTTGCCGCCCATGCCTTGGGTCATTTGTGCGGGCAGTTTGTCCATCAGCGACGCCACGCCACCCATATTGCGCATTTGACCAATTTGTTCTTTAAAATCGTTCAGATCGAACGATTTGCCTGATTTAATCTTGTTGGCAAATTTCTCAGCTTTAGCCATATCGACATTTTTGTGCGCTTCTTCAACCAAAGAGAGCACATCGCCCATGCCGAGTATGCGCTGCGCCATGCGGTCGGGATGGAATGGCTCCAACCCCGTGAGTTTTTCGGACACGCCGACAAACTTAATCGGTTTGCCCGTGACATGGCGCACCGAGAGCGCCGCACCACCACGAGAATCACCGTCCAGCTTGGTCAGCACGACACCAGTGAGGGGCAGTGCATCACTGAAGGCTTTAGCTGTATTGACGGCATCTTGACCCGCCATCGCATCGATGACGAATAAGGTTTCAATTGGATTGAGTGAGGCATGCAGAGCAGAAATCTCACTCATCATGGCTTCGTCGATACCCAGACGACCTGCGGTGTCGACCAACAGCACATCCATATAATGCTTCTTGGCGTAGTCGACGGCGGCAGTTGCGATGTCTACTGGCTTTTGTTCGGGGGTCGATGCGTAGAAGGTCGCGCCAGCTTGTTCGGTGACGTTCTTGAGTTGCAATATCGCCGCTGGACGGTACACGTCACAGGATACGGTCATGACTTTTTTCTTCTGATCGGTCAGAAGCTTGGCAAGTTTACCCACTGTCGTGGTTTTGCCCGCGCCTTGTAGGCCGGCCATGAGGATAATGGCGGGCGGCTGTGAAGCGAGGTTGAGTTCGATCGCTTTGGCGTTATACTCGCCACCGACCAGAGCCACCATTTCGTTGTGCACGATGCCGACCAATGCTTGCCCAGGCGTCAGGCTCCCCACCACTTCTTCGCCCATCGCTTGAGCTTTAATCTTGGCGATGAATTCGCGCACAACAGGCAGGGCAACATCAGCCTCGAGCAACGCCATACGCACTTCCCGCAGCATTTCGGCGGTGTTTTCTTCGGTCAGGCGAGCTTGCCCGCGCATGGTTTTGAGAATCTGACTAAATCGTGAGCTGAGGTTGTCTAACATTTAATATCCTACGGGTAATGGGGGGGCTGATTTTACGTGATCGCGTGTGGGCTTTGATGTTCGTGCGTGGATTAACTGATACAATGACATCCTACTAATAGGCGTATTTAGTTGCATTGATAGCACTTCAACGCGCCATAGAGTTTACCGAAATAACCAACAGATGGACGAAAACACCATGAATCGTGTGCACGTAATACAGTTGTTGAAACAGTCGCTATTGTACCCAATGTCAGTACTTGCTGTGCTTTTGTTTGTGCCGAATCACGCAGATGCCGCAGAAGGCATTTGGTCGAATGCGCATCTCATGGCCGCAAGTTTAACCTCGGGCGTATTTGTGCTGGCATTTGGCTTGGCAGTGGTGATCTATTTTCAGGCGCGGCATTTGCACAGTGCACAAGAGCTCATTCATGACGACGAAACCAGCTGGGTCAATCGATTGCCGCCAATGCTGACGATGGAGCGACTGTTGGTGCAGGTGCTGGGCTTGGGATTTGTGTTGCTCACGGGTTTGATCGCGACGGGCATGTTTTTTGGCGAATCGGCGTGGGGTATGGCGTTGAAGTGGAATCACAAGACGCTTTTGACGTTGCTCGGATGGTTGGTGATTGCCGTGTTGTTGCTCGGACGTCATTTGCGAGGTTGGCGAGGGATGGCGTTGGTACGATCAACTATATTTGGCTTCGTGCTCTTGTTTTTGGCATATGCGGGCACACATTTTGTAATGGATGTTATTTTGCATCGCAACCCTTAAGGAAACGCAATGAAGTTTATCGTTTTGCTGTGCGTATTTGCATTGATTGGACTCGCACTGTATCAAAAATGGCGCAGGATTCCAGCTCAAACCAAACAAATGTGGGGCATGCTGTTCGGAATGGCGGGCGCAGTTCGCGAAGCAAAGAAACAAATGCGCGAACAAGGCAATGCCGCGCCATACGACCAAACCGGCGAGCGCCCATTTGAGCGCACTACGTCGAGCCGAGAAAATACCGCTAGTATGCAAGCCTGCGCGCAATGTGGTCTGTATGTCACTGCGAATGAAGGCGTACAGGTGGGCGGTCAATTTTACTGCTGCCAAGAGCACGCACGATGAAGCCAGCTCATCAGTTCGACGATGCTGGGTGGTGTGCGCAGGCAGTGTGCACGCCTTCGCCCAACTTCGACGAGCGCCCACACGGAAGTCAACCAACCATGCTGGTGATACACAATATCAGCCTGCCGCCCAATCAATTTGGCGGACAGTGGATTACAGACTTGTTTCAAAACAATCTCAACCCAACGGCGCACCCTTACTTTGAGTTGATACATACATTTGAAGTGTCATCACACTTCTTGATTCGTCGGGATGGTGAGCTTATTCAATATGTGTCTTGCGATCAGCGCGCATGGCATGCGGGCGCATCAATGTGGCGCGGTCAATCGCGATGCAATGACTTTGCGATAGGAATTGAGTTGGAAGGTGCGGATGGTGTGCCGTTTACATCCGCGCAATACAAAGTGCTGAGCGAATTGACGCAGTCACTGAAAACCAAATACCCCAGCATTGACAGTGTTGCTGGGCACAGTGAAATCGCACCATCACGGAAAACCGATCCAGGCACGGGCTTTGAATGGGCGCGCTACGAAAGCGAAGCTGGCATTCCCAATGAATGGCGCGAAAACCACACGTCAGGCAAATAAAAGTTCAATGTACAAACCCTTGAATTCAAAAGAATAATAAGCGAACGAGGGCGTTTATTCAAAAACAATCAAAAAAACCCTTGACCAAAACACCTTGAGGCATCATAATCTCGGTCTGCGCTGAAACAAGCGCGGTGTGAGAGTCGAGTGAGTGGGTTTGAAGTGTTTAA
>CAZDLD010000062.1:0-9761 GCA_964506355.1 uncultured Hydromonas sp. | reverse complement strand
CAATAGGACAGCGTGATGCCAAACCCGTGCTCATCGCGCACCGATTCCACACCCAAATAGCCCTCTTGCTGCGCGGCCAAGTCGAGCATGGCTTGCGCCATGTGCTCATAGCCTGCATCACCGTCGGTGCGCTGGCTTGTGAACGTGACCACATAATATGGCGGTTCAGGGGTATTCGCAAATTGGTTCATCACACGCTCCATATCAGCGCTACAGAGTTTACTGCTCGCTGTAATTATTCAGTTTGGCTTGGCGACGCGCTTTCACCCCTTTGGACAACACACTCAGAACTTCCTCTGACTGCGCCCAGTCGATGCAGCCATCAGTGATGCTTTGGCCGTAAGTGAGTGCTTGCCCTTCAACCAAATCTTGACGCCCACCCACCAAATGACTTTCAATCATCACGCCAAAAATCCGATCGTCGCCTGCGGCCATCTGCTCAGCAATATTCGCGCAAACAGGCACTTGACGCTCGGGGTTTTTCTCAGAATTCGCATGAGATGCATCGACCATCACGCGCTGAGGCAGACCTGCTTTGCCGATTTGCTCACAGGCTGCATTTACAGACTCTGCATCATAGTTCGGCGTTTTGCCGCCGCGCAGAATCACGTGACAATCGGCATTGCCATTGGTTGAAACAATCGCTGAGTGACCCGCTTTGGTCACGGACAAGAAATGGTGAGGGCGACGTGCAGCCAGTGTGGCGTCAATCGCAATTTTCACATTGCCATCGGTGCCGTTTTTGAAGCCCACGGGACAAGACAAGCCCGATGCCAATTCACGGTGAACTTGCGACTCTGTGGTGCGCGCACCAATCGCGCCCCAGCTGACCAAGTCGGCAATGTATTGCGGTGAAATTACATCCAAGAACTCCACTGCAGCAGGCATACCCATATCGTTGATTTGTAGCAACAACTCACGCGACATGCGCAATCCTTGGTTGATGTCGAAGGTTTGGTTCAAATGTGGGTCATTGATCAAACCTTTCCAACCGACCGTGGTACGCGGCTTTTCAAAATACACGCGCATCACGATTTCTAAGGTGTCTTTGTACTTCTCACGCTCAACCAGTAAACGTTGTGCGTATTCAATCGCAGATTTTGGGTCATGAATCGAACAAGGCCCAATCACCACCACCAAGCGGTCATCCGCATCGTGGAGCACGCGATGAATCGCTGCGCGTGATTCGTAGGTGGTGCTGACTGCCTTTTCTGACAGTGGGAATTCGCGCATGATGTGGCCTGGAGGCGCGAGTTCTTCAATTTTTTTGATGCGAACGTCATCTGTGTTGTTCATGGTTTTTCCTTAGGTTTGAATGTAAAGTTGAAATGAATTGGGCATAAAAAAACCGCTAACTGGGTTTAGCGGTTTTACGTATTTGGGTCGCACAAGGCTCACCGAACAGATCCACCGCCAGTTCGTGTAAAGTGCCAGAAATAAAAAGTGTGTGCGTTGTGCATGTCGGTGCTCTAAATCAAAAAATTGAATTAATGTATTTATAGCCCTTTTCTGCACAAAAAGCAAGGACATGACTCAGTAATTAGCCAAAATACTTATTATTGCAATTTGTGAGTACTCACTAACCCGCTGTACACATCCTTGGCATAGGTCTCACGCGCCATGTCTACTATGTCCACCGTAATGCTGTCCAAAGTGGGCAATTGTGCACGGATGGCCTGCGCCATGGCGCGGGTTAAACCTGATTTTTGTTCTATAGTTCGACCACTGAGCAGAGCAATCGTGATGTGAATAAATGCGCCCTCACCAAGTGTACCAGAACCCAGTATAAAGTCCGTGACCTGTGAAGCGCGGGTTTTGACATCGGACACCCCAAACAAGCAGCAATCGAGCATCACCCCGTGCGCGAGAGAGACCAATTCAGGTGTTGTCATGCCGATGTTCGGCGTGTATTCAATGCGGCAATGAGGCATATCAGTCCTTGTTACTGTTTGTATGGTTATTCAAATAATCGTGCAGCCAAAACGCACCCAGCTGGGTTTTGACATCAGGTACCCAGCCTTGACGAACCCACCCCATCAATTCACTCAGAGGGATGCGCATCAACTGCACAAACTCATTGTCATCAAGCTCCTGTTCACCCGCCTGGGTCAGCCCTTGAGCCAAGTAAAAATGTATCACTTCATCCGAATAAGCCAAAGCGTTGTGTATGTCGGTGATGTGGGTGTAACGCTCTGCCGTGTAACCTGTTTCTTCGCGCAGCTCGCGCTTGGCTGTAGTCAGTGGATCTTCGCCTGCGTCTTTCTTACCCGCTGGGAACTCTACAAACACCTGTTTGAGCGGATAGCGGTATTGGCGCTCGAGCAGCACATCGCCATTGTCAAACAACGGCATAATCATCACCGCTCCTGGGTGCTTAAAATACTCTCGAAATGATGTTTGTCCGTTGGGTAGACTCACTTTGTCGTGCATTAATTTGAGGTAGTCACCGTCGTAGACCAGCTCACTGCTCACGGTCGATTCGGCCAGCCCGACGTCATCTTGTAAACTTGCTAAATTATGAGGTTTTAACATCTGTTCACGCCTTAAAAAATGAAACGCGTGGAAGCTCCACGCGTTTATCAATGGGGTTAAACCTTATGCTCGGCGCCACAAATAACGCCAAGTGAATACCGGAAATGCGGCCAAAACAAACAGCAAAAAAGTAACCGCGTAAAATTCCCAGCCTTGTGCGTTGACCTGTCCTGCTTGTGATTCCAAAAATTTCCCAATCACAAGCCAGATGCCATACGCCAATCCAAATTCCAATACGCGCAGACCCAGCGATTTTTTTCTCTTGAGTAAGGGCAAAGCCATGAAACTGCGCTCGCCCATCAAAGGTAAGCTGGCGAGTATCAGACCCGCAATCAGAACCACGGCCACCATCATCACAGAGCGCCTAAACTTTTCAACACCGCATTAATTGCCATTTGCAACAATCCGTTTGGCAAAATGCCCAACAGTACCAAGACCAATGCATTAACCGTCAACACCCAATGTTGCGTCGTAGAGAACTCAATCGGCGCTTCGGTATCAGGTTTGTCAAAGTACATGGTTTTAACCACGCGCAAGTAGTAGAACGCACCGATGAGTGAGAAAATCACCGCTACGATTGCCAACTTAAACAGACCCGCATTGACCAAGCCTTGAATCACCACAAATTTAGCCATGAAGCCAACCAGTGGTGGAATACCTGCCAAAGAGAACATGACCAACAGAATCAAAAAGGCGAGCCATGGGCTGCGTTGATTCAGGCCTTTGAAGTCTTCCAATTGATCGGCTTCAAAGCCCACTTTGGTCATCGCCAACACCACGCCGAAGCTGGCCAAAGTCATAATCGCATAAATAATGACGTAGAAGAACGCATTACCAACACCCAAAGCGGTCAGATAAGGATCCACGCCCGAACGCGCTGACAAAAAGCCCAACAACACAAAACCCATGTGTGAAATACCCGAATAGGCCAACATACGTTTGTAACTTTTTTGACGTATCGCACTCAAATTACCCAAAATCAATGACAAGACCGCGAGAATCGCGAACATGGTTTGCCAGTGCACCGACAGATTGGGCAGTGCTTGAACAAACATACGTACCACCATCACAAATGCGGCGATTTTTGGCGCAGCAGCAATCATCATGGTCACAGGTGTAGGCGAACCTTGATACACATCAGGCACCCACATGTGGAAAGGTACCACACCCATTTTAAACGCCACACCAGCGACCAAGAACACCAGACCCATAATCATAATTGGCATTTGCGTGTCTGCATGACCGCTGAGCAATTTGTTGGCAATTTCAGTGTAGCTCAAGCTGCCGCCCGACGCACCGTAGACCAGAGACATGCCGAACAACAACAAGCCAGAAGCAATCGCACCCAAAACAAAATACTTCATCGCCGCTTCAATCGAGCGCGTGTGATCACGACGCAGCGCCACCATGGCGTACAACGACAAAGCCTGCAATTCCAAGCCCATGTACAGCGCCATCAAATTGGTCGAAGAAATCATCACCATTTGACCAACCAATGAGAACAATGACAAGCTGTAAAATTCGCCGTGCAAGAAATTGCGCTCAGCCGCATAACGCTGACCATAGACCAAAGTCACTGCAATCGCGATGTATGAGAACATTTTAGCCAAGTTGGCCAATGGGTCGGACACAAACATATCGTTGAATGCCAAGTGAACACCACCCGCATGCAACAGGCGCGCAGTGAAAATACCCGCCACAGCCAATGAGAGCAAGCTCACCGCGTGAATCACACGACGATAAGCATCGCTTTGCGTCCCGAGTTCGAGCAACAACACCACCGTCGCAATAATCGCGAGTATGACTTCTGGGTAAATGATAAAAAAGTTTGGCATAACGTTTAACCTCGTTCTAACCGATTGGTATTCTAAAAATTCGTGCAAGGGTCAAAGACCCCGTCAGTAATTAAGGCTTAATGGGCAATTTGCTTTGCGCCACGTGGTGGATCAGTTCATTGACTGAGGCGTCCATGGTTTGGGTGAATGGCAAAGGATACAAGCCCATCACCAACACCGTCACCGCCAACAATGCCAAAATCAACAACTCACGACGGTTGGCATCAGTCACTTCAGCCACATGGTGGTTGGCAATCGGGCCGAACACCACGCGCTTGTACATCCACAACGAATAACCCGCACCCACAATCAATGTGGTGGCTGCAATCGCTGCAATCCAGAAATTATATTTAGTCGCACCGATAATCACCAAGAACTCACCGACAAAGCCGCTGGTCGCAGGCAAGCCCGCATTGGCCATAGTGAACAGCATAAAGAAGGCTGCAAATTTAGGCATGGTGTTGACGATGCCACCATAAGCGGCAATTTCGCGGCTGTGTACACGGTCATACATCACACCGATACAGAAGAACATTGCAGCAGAAATAAAGCCGTGCGAAATCATTTGCAAAATCGCGCCCTGCATTGCCACGTTATATCCGTTACCCGCTTTGTCAAACATAAAAAAGCCCAAAGTCACAAAGCCCATATGTGCAATTGATGAGTACGCCACCAATTTTTTCATGTCTTTTTGTACCAAAGCGATCAAACCGACATACACCACCGCAATCAGCGACATGGTGATGACCATCGGTGCCAAGGCGTGTGATGCATCTGGTGCAATCGGCAATGAAAAACGCAAGAAGCCATACGCACCCAACTTCAACATAATCGCTGCCAACACCATCGAGCCACCTGTAGGCGCCTCCACGTGAGCATCAGGCAACCAAGTGTGCACTGGCCACATCGGCACTTTCACTGCAAAGGCAATCAAGAACGCAAAGAAAATCAATTTTTGCACCCCCATCGCCAATGGATACGCTTGCCACGCCAAGATGTCAAAGGTACCTGTTGCATAACGCAAGTAAGCGATGGCGATCAACATCAACAATGAGCCCATCAAGGTATACAAGAAGAATTTGAATGCTGCGTAAACGCGATTCGGACCACCCCAAACACCGACGATGATGTACATCGGAATCAATGTGGCTTCAAACAATATATAGAACAAGAAGCCATCGGTCACAGCAAAGACGCCGACCATCAAACCAGACAAAATCAAAAATGCCGCGTTGTATTGAGCCACTTTAGTTGAAATCACTTCCCAACCCGCCAAAATCACCAACACCGTGATGAAAGCAGTCAATGGCACGAACCACAGTGACAAACCATCCACGCCCAAAGCGTAGCTCGCATTGATGCTCGGCAACCAGTTGCGGTGCTCGACGAACTGCATGGCGGCAGTACCTGATTTAAATCCAGCCATCACAGGCACCGTGACCAAAAAGGCGACGATCGAACCGACCAAAGCCACCGCACGCGCACGCGCGTCAGAGCCATTGCGTCCCAATAACAAAGTCACCACACCAAAGAAGATGGGCACCCAAATCGCTAAACTTAACCAAGGCATATGCATATCGCTACCACTTTTATTTAAATTAAACACAAACATCACAGATGTCAGGACCAGCAAACCACCCCACACCCTCATTTAATACGTCCATGGGTGTGAACAGCACACCCATCCATTTTTATTGCAAGGTCACAATCACCAGCAAGAAGAACGCCAAACCCATCACCATAGCGAACGCGTACTGATAAATCAAACCCGATTGGAACAAGCTCACCGCTTGAGCCAAAACATTCACCACTTTAGCCGAGCCATTGACCAGCAGACCGTCAATCAGTTTGGTGTCCGATACCTTCCACAAAAACTCGCCGATTTTACGTGCGCCACCCGCCAAGAATTTTTCGTTGAAGCTGTCAAAGTAGTATTTGTTTTCCAACAATTTGTTAATCATTGGTGTTTTCGCTTTAATCGCAGCTGGAATCGAAGGCTTTTTCATATAGAAAACATATGCCGTTGCCACGCCAGCAATCGCCAACCACAAAGGTAAGGTAAATACAGACTGAATCGCCATACCGAATGCACCATGGTGGTGTTCAAACACCTTAGCCAATTCTTCCATCGCAGGATGCTTGTGCGCATCAATGGTAATCACGCCTTTGAAAAAGTCGCCAAACAACATCGGTTCGATGGTCAAAAAGCCAATAATCACAGACGGAATCGCCAACAAAATCAAAGGCACAGTCACAACCCATGGAGATTCGTGCGGTTTGTCGTTTGGACCCAGGCCGTGGTGTTCGTCATGCGCATCGTCGTGACCATGAGCGTCATCGTGTGCATCATCGTGACCATGGTTGTCTGCATGAGCTGCGACTGCATGATGGGCATCGGCATGCGCGTGCGCATCTTGCTCCATCCAACGCTCTTTACCGTGAAACACCATAAAATACATACGGAATGAGTAAAATGCCGTGACAAACACCCCAGCCAATACCGCATAGTATGCATAGGTCGCGCCAAATTGATGCGCGTGCATCGCTTCAGCCGCCGCTTCAATAATCGAATCTTTAGAGTAGAAACCTGCGAAAAATGGGGTACCGATCAAAGCCAGAGAACCAATCAACGAGGTAATCCAAGTAATCGGCATGTACTTACGCAAGCCGCCCATGTTGCGCATGTCTTGATCGTGGTGCATGCCCATAATCACTGAACCTGCGCCCAAGAACAACAAGGCTTTAAAAAATGCGTGGGTCATCAAATGGAACACCGCAACCGAATACGCAGACACGCCCAATGCAACGGTCATGTAACCGAGTTGTGACAAGGTTGAGTAAGCCACCACACGCTTCACGTCATTTTGAATAATGCCCAAAAAGCCCATAAACAAAGCCGTGGTCGCACCAATTACCAACACGAACGACAAGGCTGTAGACGACAACTCAAACAGCGGCGACATACGGGTCACCATAAATATACCTGCGGTCACCATCGTTGCCGCATGAATCAATGCTGAAATCGGCGTTGGACCTTCCATTGAATCAGGCAACCACACATGCAAAGGCACTTGAGCCGACTTACCCATCGCACCGATGAACAAACAAATACAAATGGTGGTCACCAACATCCAGCTGGTGCCTGGGAACAACAATGTAGCCAATTCCTGACGTTTGGCAAATACTTCAGCGTAGTCCAAAGAGCCGGTAAACGCATAAATCAAACCAATGCCGAGCACAAAACCAAAGTCGCCGACGCGATTGACCAAAAATGCTTTCATGTTTGCAAAAATTGCAGTCGGACGAGTGTACCAAAAACCAATCAAGAGATAAGAAACCAAGCCCACCGCTTCCCAACCAAAGAACAATTGCAAGAAATTGTTGCTCATCACCAGCATCAACATCGAGAAGGTGAACAAAGAGATGTATGAGAAAAAGCGTTGATAACCAGCGTCCTCAGCCATATAGCCCATGGTGTAAATATGCACCATCAACGACACAAAGGTCACCACACACATCATCATGGTGGTCAGGTTGTCAATCAAAAAGCCGACTTCCATGTGCAAGCCGCCAATTTGCGCCCATGTGTATACAGAGTCATTGAATGTATGACCTGCGCGCACGTCATTGAACACCATGACCGAGCCAATAAAGGCAATCAACACACCCAAAATCGTGATGACGGCTGAAGGCAATCGTCCGAGTTGTTTGCCAAAAAGACCTGCCAGAATCGAGCCGACCAGTGGCGCAAATGGAATGATGAGGTACAACGCTTTCATTGTTTTCTCGCTTAACTTTAATAATCTAATCGTATCGGGCGTTACCGCCGCCCAAGGGTTGTTTGCTTTAGGACTGTCATTTGAAGGTTAGATGGAGATCGCTCGATGCCCATACCCCAAACATTACCCTTTGAGGTTGTCCAGTTTATCCATATCCACGGTGTCCATGGTGCGGAACAAGACCACCAAAATGGCCAAACCAATCGCGGATTCCGCTGCAGCCACAGTCAAAATGAAGAACACAAAAATTTGACCTTTAATATCGCCCAACATGTGTGAAAAAGCGATGAAATTGGTATTGACTGCCAAGAGCATCAGCTCCACAGACATCAACAGTACAATCATATTCTTGCGGTTCAGTACAATACCCACAACACCGATGGCAAACAGCGCGGCACCTAAAATCAAATAAAATGAGCTGGGCATCATAACTCCTCGGTTTGTGTTGGAATGGCAGAAATCGTTTGGCGCGCTTGTGTTTGAGCAGGTTCGTTGACCACGCTCAGACGATCGCGTGCACGTGTTTGTGCCTGTTTGCTTGGGTTTTGAACTTTAGATTCTTTACGATTGCGCAAAGTAATCACCACGGCAGCGACCAAGGCCACCAGCAGAATCAAAGCCGCCAATTCAAATGGCAATGCATATTGAGTGAACAGTACTTTACCAATCTTGCGCGTGTTCGAGCCTTCGATGGACAAATCAGCTGCGGCAGTCGCCACTGCTGGATGATGCAACTTATGGAAAATCACCGAGCCCATTTGCACCACAATCAAAGCACCCAAGCCCAAAGCCAGAGCGAGGGTTTTCTTAAAGCCCTCTCGCTTTTGTGTGGTGTTCAAATTGAGCATCATGACCACGAATAAGAACAGCACCATCACCGCGCCGACATAGACCAGAATCAGCAAAATGCCCAAAAACTCAGCTTGCAGCATCAACCAGATGCCAGCCGCAGAGAAAAACGACACAATCAGATACAAAGCTGAGTGCACAGGATTGGGGACGGTGACCACCGCGATGGCGGATGCCAGCAATATTGCGGCAAACACGAAATAAATAATGCTTTGAATATCCATCTCAAACTCTCTTAACAATACGGCAGATTAAATTAACGGTATTTAGCGTCAGCCGCTCTTGCTGCAGCAATTTCTGACTCATAACGATCGCCCACAGCCAACAACATTTCTTTGGTGTAGTACAAATCGCCGCGTTTCTCACCGTGGTATTCCAAAATTTGGGTTTCGACAATCGCATCAACAGGGCACGACTCTTCGCAAAAACCGCAAAAAATACATTTGGTCAAATCGATGTCGTAGCGTGTGGTGCGGCGCGTACCATCTTCGCGCTCACCGAGCTCAATCGATATGGCCATCGCTGGACACACCGCTTCGCATAATTTACACGCGATGCAACGCTCCTCGCCATTGGCATAACGACGTTGTGCGTGCAAACCACGAAAACGTGGGGAAATAGGGGTTTTTTCTTGTGGGTATTTCAGCGTCACTTTGCGCTTGAAAAAATACTTGCCCGTCACCGTCATACCTTGCAGTAACTCGGTCAAGAAAAAACTTTTAAATAAATGTTTCAATGTTGCCATAGTTTTCTACCTACATTCTAT
>CAZDLD010000061.1:0-9800 GCA_964506355.1 uncultured Hydromonas sp. | reverse complement strand
GCTCAAGATTGAGCGCGAAGCGGTCAAACGTGAAAAAGACGACGCCTCTAAAGCGCGCCTGAAAATCATCGAATCTGAAATCAAAGAATTGAGTAAAGAGCTCGCCGAGCTTGAAGAAATCTGGCGCACAGAAAAGTCTCAAGCCCAAGGCAGCGCGCACATCAAAGAGCAAATCGATGCCCTGCGCAGCGAGATGGTCGAGCTGCAACGTCAAGGCAAGCTCGACAAAGTGGCAGAGATTCAATACGGCAAACTGCCAGATTTAGAGCAGCAACTGGCAACCACCGAAAAAGCTGAACAAACACCACAGGACAAGCCGCGCTTGCTCAAAACCCAAGTGGGCGTAGACGAAATTGCCGAAGTGGTCAGCCGCGCCACCGGAATTCCGGTATCCAAAATGTTGCAGGGCGAGCGTGAAAAATTATTGGCCATGGCCGAGCACCTGCACCAGCGTGTGGTCGGGCAAGACAACGCGGTCAATAAAGTGGCGGATGTGATTACCCGTTCGCGTGCGGGGCTGTCCGATCCGAACAAGCCTTATGGCTCGTTCTTATTCTTGGGTGCGACGGGCGTGGGCAAGACCGAGTTGTGCAAAGCACTGGCGCAATTTTTGTTTGACTCAGAAGACCATCTGATTCGCATCGATATGTCCGAGTACATGGAGAAACATTCGGTTGCGCGTTTGATTGGCGCGCCGCCCGGCTATGTTGGCTACGAAGCAGGTGGCTATTTGACCGAGCAGGTGCGTCGCAAACCCTACAGCGTGATACTGTTTGACGAGGTGGAAAAAGCCCATCCCGATGTGTTCAACGTCTTGTTGCAAGCGCTGGACGATGGTCGCATGACCGACGGACAAGGGCGCACGGTGGATTTTAAAAACACCGTGATGGTGATGACTTCGAACTTAGGCTCGGGCGAAATTGCACGACTGGCTGAGGCGGGCACACCCGATGACGCCATCGCGATTGCGGTGATGGAGGAGGTCAAGCAGTATTTCCGTCCAGAGTTTATTAACCGCATCGACGAAGTGGTGGTGTTCCACGGATTGAGCGCAGCGCACATTCAGGGCATTGCCAAGATTCAGCTGCAACGCTTGACTCAGCGCTTGCTGGATTTGGATATGGGCTTGGAGGTCAGTGATGTGGCTTTGGCGGCGTTGGCGAAAGAAGGCTTTGATCCAGCGTATGGGGCACGTCCGCTGAAACGCGCCATCAGTCAGCAGATTGAGAATCCATTGGCACGGGCAATTTTGGCGGGGCAATACGGGCCAAAAGCAGTGGTACATGTGGATTACCGAGATGGGCAATTTGTGTTTGCGTAAGCAGCTCGATGAAGTAAACTAGATAGCGAATGGGCTTAATGCTCAACCAAACGCATGCTATGATGCAAAACATGGTTATTCCCATCAAATGGAGGAAGTTTATGACTGACATGACACAAAATATTTTAATACCCGAGGTTAGTGGTTCAGCGCAACCGCTTTTGGCAACCAAGTTTGACCGTGTTCTTGCAACCATAATAGATACCTTCATCACTACGATACCAATTTATCTGATATTGAAGTTCACGGGTTTTTGGGGTTATGTACAGGCCCATGCTAATCACTTGACTATGCAAGGTCTCTCCATAGCTATTTTTGGGTGGTTATGGTATTTTTTGATTCACGGATATTTTTTGCACAAATCGGGTCAAAGCATAGGCAAAAAAATCGTGGGCATCCAAATTGTTCATCACGAAACCAACCAGCTGCTCCCCATCATCCCTCTGGTCGTCAAACGATTTTTGTCAATGTATGCGATTTCATATATTCCACTGATAGGCGGAATTTTGGCGGTTGTAGATTATCTTTTTGTTTTTCGAGCAGATAGACGTTGTTTGCATGATTTGATCGCTGGGACCAAAGTCATAAAAGTTGGAAAACACTTCAATTGAATATTTAAAATTGATAGTACTGGGTGGGCTGAAACAAACAAAGGCGAATCGTAAGATTCGCCTTTGTGTTTATGCGGTTGACATTTACTCTCGCACAGCTTCTCGCAACAACAATTGCGCCAAGACCTCTTTGGGCGGCGTACCCGCCAAAATCGCGCACACGCCTTGGGTAATCGGAGCTGAGATTTGGTGCTGATTGGCGATTTGCAACATCGCGTTGGCGCACATCGCACCTTCTGCCACGTGTCCCAGATGAGCGGTGATGTCGTCCAAACTCTTGCCCTGAGCCAGCTGCAGTCCCACGGACCGATTGCGCGACAAGTCGCCTGTGGCGGTGAGGATTAGGTCACCCACGCCTGCCAATCCGGCGATGGTGTCGGCATTTGCGCCCAGAGCTTGAGCAAAGCGGCGCATCTCCGCGATACCGCGGGTGAGTAGTGCTGCGCGGGCGTTCATGCCCAATTGCAGACCGTCGCTGATGCCAGCGGCAATCGCCAGTACATTTTTGTGCGCGCCGCCCAGCTCGACGCCGATGACGTCGGTGCTGTGGTATATGCGCAGATTCGGGCTGGAGAGTTTTTGCACAAAGTCCAAATTCAATGCAGAAAAATCTGATGCCAGTACCAAAGCGCAGGGCAGGCCACGGGCAACTTCTTGTGCAAATGAAGGGCCTGAGAGCACGCCAAACGCGGTGTCAGCATGAAACAGACCGCCCACCACCTGATGTGGGAATTGCAGGGTGTTGCGCTCAACCCCCTTACACAGCCACAGCACAGCGGCCTTAGTGCCATGAGCAGCAATTTTTTGTGCGATGTCGCGCAGCCCGGCAATCGGGGTTGCGATAATCAACAAATCGTCAGATTGAGCGTGTGTGTCGAGGGTGTGGTTCAAGTCCGCCTCGTAATTTAACAGCGGACTTAAAAGAATATCGGGCAGGTAACGTGCATTGATGCGCGCTTCGGGCGCGGCTGCTGCCAATCCGAACATGATGTCGGCCTCACGCCCCCAAAGGGTGACGTGGTGTTGTGCGTTGGTGGCCAGTGCAGAGGCAAGGGCTGTGCCCCATGCGCCTGCGCCGAGTACGGCGATGTTCATATTACTGTTTGGTCGCTTGGGATTGTTCTAACTGAGCTTGATGCAGTTGCTCAAAGTTGATTTCAGCCAAATACAGCGGCGGCAAAGACGCACGGGTCAGTAAATCGGTGACGTTGGCGCGCAGGTAAGGGAACAACATTGCAGGACAGACCACATTGATTAGACCAGTCATTTGCGCTTCAGGCACGTTGTTGATTTCGAATACGCCTGCTTGCTTGGCTTCAACCAAGAAAAAGGTCTTTTCGAGAATGTTTGCAGTGACTGTAACCCCCACCGCCACTTCATGAGCGCCGTTGCCCAAGAATTTAGTTTCAACAGCAATATTGATATTGACCTTTGGCTCGCCTGATTCTAAGAAAATTTCAGGTGCATTCGGCATTTCCAATGAAGCGTCTTTTAAATACACGCGTCGCAAATCGAATGTGGGTTGAGCTTCGCTGTGTTCAACTGGGTTGTTGGTTTGATCGGTCATGGTGAGCGGCCTTTTAAAAGGATTTGGTGAATTGAGTGTGATTAGAAATTACGTGGTGGTTTATGGTGTGTTGAGTAAAGGCAGCAATTGCCCAGCCCGATCCAAAGCGATTAAATCATCACAGCCGCCAACATGGGTGGCACCAATGAAAATTTGCGGCACGGTGCGACGACCTGTGCGCTCCATCATGGTCTCGCGTGCGCCGTCGACGGTGTCGACCATGATTTTTTCAATCTCGGTGGCGCCACGTTGCTTAAGCAGCATTTCTGCGCGCACGCAGTAAGGGCAGTAACCTGAGGTGTACATGAGAACGGCTTGCATGATTAACCTTTAATCAGGGGCAGTTGAGCTTCTTGCCAAGTTTTGAGTCCGCCATCCAAAATGGCGATGTCAGTGAAGCCTTCTTTTTCCAAGATGGACGCAGCGCGGCGGGCACGCATGCCGCTGGCGCAAATGATCAGTACGGGTTTGTCGTGCTTGAGTTTGGCTGTGGGCAACATGGTAGCGAGTTCTTGAACGGGCATGAGCTTGGAATGCTGGATGTGGCCGCTGGCAAATTCGGCCGCGCTGCGCACATCAATGACCTGTGCTTTATGATTAATCAATTGGGTCGCTTCCGTGGCGTTGACGTGTTTGCCGCTGCTTTTCATCAACAGGGGTTGCAACAACAATAGGCCAGAAATGACAGCTATGGCCAATAGGGCTAAATTAATCGGTTGTAAAAAAAAGTTCACGGTAAAATTCCTAAGGGGTGGGTGCTGTTTGCGGTAAAATACAGGCTGTTTCGCCATTCTACCTGCGTATGAGCTGGCATTATAAAATAGAATGGTGCGGCACGTCAGCATAATCAGTTGCGCTGCGATGGCCGCATTGGATGGACTGCAAATTTTTAATTATTAAGGAGTGGGCAATGTATCAGGTGGTATTGTTTCGACATGGTGAGAGTCAATGGAATTTGGACAACCGTTTTACAGGCTGGGTCGACGTTGATCTGACCGAAAATGGAAAGGCTGAAGCCAAACGTGCAGGGAAATTACTCAAAGAAGCGGGCTTTAGGTTTGACGTGGCTTTTACGTCCGTGCTCAAACGTGCGATTCATACCCTGTGGGGCGTGTTGGATGAGATGGACCAAGCCTACATCCCTGTACGTCCTGACTGGCATTTGAACGAGCGTCACTACGGCGCTTTGCAAGGCTTGAATAAAGCCGAAACGGCCGCTCAGTATGGCGACGAGCAAGTGTTGATTTGGCGTCGTGCTTACGCGATTGCGCCGAACCCATTGGATGTCGACAGCCCAATGAACCCTGCTAATGATCCACGCTATGCGAACATCCCCAAAGAAGAATTGCCACTGACCGAATGTCTGAAGGACACGGTTGCGCGTGTCGTGCCGTATTGGGAAAACGTGATTGTGCCGACGATTAAGCAAGGTCAGCAAGTGGTGATTGCCGCTCATGGCAACAGCCTGCGTTCATTGGTCAAGCATTTGGACAACATCAGCGATGACGATATTGTTAAGCTAAACATTCCAACCGCGCAGCCCTTGGTCTACGAGTTGGATGAGAACATGAAACCTATCCGAAGTTATTATCTGGGCGATGCTGATGCGATTGCAGCGGCGGTGGCAGCGGTGGCAAATCAAGGCAAAGCCAAGTAATCTGCTCGAAATTTGTACACAATGGCGCGTTAAACTCAATGCAAACCCCGCGGGTTATCTCGCGGGTTTTGACACAACTAGAGCAGTCGAAAGTTGTTGGGAGTTACAGAGTTAGAGAGTAAATCAATGTTCATCAAAGAAATGGTTCAATCTATGAAAAAAGCAGGGTTGGTATTGAGCGGTGCAGTGGCAGGCGTTTTGCTCAGTTTGGGCTTGACCGCGTATGCGGACAAAAAAGACGGCGTCACCGCCTTGCCGATTGAGGACGTGCAAAAATTCTCGCAAGTGCTCTCGATGATTAAAGAGAACTACGTTGATGAGGTGTCCGACAAAGCTTTGATTGAAAATGCGATTTCGGGCATGGTCAAAGAGTTGGACCCGCACTCGGCGTACTTTGATGCCAAAGAGTTTAAAGACTTGAAAGAAGGTATTTCGGGTAAATTCTCTGGTGTGGGCTTGGAAGTTCAACCGGGCAAAGGGGGTAGCGTCATGGTGGTCTCCGCCATTGAGGACACCCCTGCGTTTAAAGCTGGCGTGCTGGCAGGCGACTTGATTGTCTCGATTGATGGTCAAGCAGTGAGCGAAATGAAGGGCTTGACCGAGGCCATCTCGAAGTTGCGTGGCAGCGAAGGCAGCCAAGTCAAAATCGCGATTATGCGCTCAGGCGAATCCAAACCCATTATCAAAACCATCACCCGTGCTGTGATTAAGAGCCAAAGCGTCAAAGGCAATATGATTGAGCCGGGTTATGCTTGGGTGCGCATCACGCAGTTTCAGGAACCGACGTTCAATGATTTTGTGAAAAAACTCAAAGAATTGAACGCACAAGGTCAACTCAAAGGTTTGGTACTCGATTTGCGCAACGATCCAGGCGGTTCATTGGATGCAGCCATTGGCGTGACGGCCGCATTCCTGCCGCGTGACCAAGTGGTGGTGACATCACGCGGTGTCAATACCGAACAGCGTGAGTACAAAACCAATCCAGTGGATTATGCACGTGGCGTGACTGACTTTTTGAGTGACTTGCCCGATACGTTCAAAACTGTGCCGATGGTGGTGCTGGTCAATGGCGGTTCGGCCTCTGCGTCTGAAATTGTCGCGGGTGCGTTGCAAGACTACAAACGTGCCACGGTTATGGGCGGCCAAACCTTCGGTAAAGGTTCAGTTCAGCAGGTCATGCCGTTGGATCGCCAAGGTTTGACGGGCGTGAAATTGACCATTGCGCGTTACTACACGCCGAGCGGCAAATCATTGCAAGCGCGTGGTGTAATTCCTGACGTATTTGTGGATGATTTTGCAGATGGTCGCAATGGTCATTACTCGCGTGAGTCGGATTTGCCCAACCACCTGTCGAATGACAGCGGTGTGGCCGTGGATCAAAAGCGTGATGTATGGGACGAGTGGGCTAAAGAAGCCGATGAGCCGAAAAAGAACCCAGACGAACCAGCGTTCAAATACGGCAATGCCAATGACTTCCCGCTCAAACAAGCCATCAATCAGTTGAAAGGTTTGCCGGTGCAGGTGTCCAGCAAACGACATGCAACGGTGGCTCAGTAAGTCGAGTGACATCAAGCAACACGGTTTGTTCTTTATTGATGAGGTAACTACTGACTAAAATCGGGCTGAGAAGCCACCAACCGTTCAAGGAATACAGCCTATTCAGGCAAGCTATATCGAATCGTTAGTCGCAGGCTGTAAATTAAAAACCCCTCTAACATTGTTGGAGGGGTTTTTTTATGCGCGTGGCGTTGCGGCAGCAAACCACGGCAAAAACAGTGGGCGAGGATGGCGTAACCGCCACCCAACGCACCATTCAAATTACTTGGTACCGTAAGTGATGCGACGGTTTTTGAATTTGCCTTCTTCAGTTTTGTTGTCAGCGATTGGTTCTGCATCGCCTTTACCGCTGGCTGCCATCAAATCAGCTGCAATGCCTTCTTTAACGAACAAAGCTTTCAAAGAGTTGGCACGTGATTCTGACAATTTTTGGTTAGATGCTGGGTTACCGACGTTGTCAGTGTGACCCACAACACTGAATTTAACGCCTGATTTGGCGCACAGTTGCAATGCTGGAACGGCTTTTTTCAATTCTGAAACATCAGCCTCAGGCAATGCAGCTGAACCTGATTTGAAGTTCACGATGTACAAGCCCAATGCGTTGGTCAAAGCCGCAGCATCACATTTGCCCGTTGCTTCCAATGCTTTCAATGCGTTCAAGTATTTGGTTTTCGCATCGCCCACCGCTGCATTTGCATCAAATGCTGGCGCTGTAGGTGCAGCCACCGCAGGAACGGCAGGCGCAGTTACTGCAGGAACCGCTGGCAATTCAGGTGCTTTCACAGCAGGCGTAGACATACCGCAAGCGCGCAACAACCACAAAGCCAATGCGGCCAAAATCAACAATGGCAACAACCATTTCAGGAAACTCCATGCCGATTTACCACCCGCAGCCGCAGCGCCGCCAACTGCGCCAGCCACTGCACCCGCAGTACCCACCGCAGAGCCGACTGTGCCAGAAACCGCATCGCCAACTGAGCCCAATGCGCCACCGAATTTAGAAGCCAAACCACCAAAGAAACCACCGATTGAGCCCCAGCCCAACCAGTCAGCCACTTGTGATGGCAATGATTTTTCCAAGTGAGGCACTTGGTTGGCCAACAAAGTGTTCAAACCTTTGGCATCCAAATTGTTGCCCACAACGTGGTTTTTGATCATACCGAACAGTGCAGGTGCTGCCAGAGCAGTCAAACCTTTGATGCCGCTGGTTGATTCTGCAGATGCGCCTGTCAAGCTTGCAACTTGCTCGCCCAAACCGCTGGCTTTATCGCCGAACAAAGAACCCAAGATTTTGCCGCCTTGCGCGCCCAAAGAATGAACGCCTTCTTCACTTGCAAGAGCAGCTGGCAGGTTTTTCACGATATCAGCATCAACGCTTGTATCGGTGATTGCGCTCAACAAGCCTTGAGTGCCTTCTGCTGAAGCAGACTTGCTCAAAACACCTGATAACAACGTAGGTAAAATTGCATCCATGGCTTTAGCAGCAACGCCGCCTTCCAAACCAAACAATGCACCTGCTTTTGACAACAAAATTGGCGCGAGCGAAGTCTTCGCCAAATCTAACAAATTAAGAGACATGATTGACCCTTTCAGAAAAAATCGAAAATATAAATAGGAGATTCACAACCTCAGGGAAGTGAAGCGTCCATGATACACGGAAAATTTACTGTCTTTATGCTGGAGCTGCTGTTTTTTGAGGTGATAAGATCTGTGGTAAAAGACTGATAAATCAGAGGGATACATGCGGATTTATTAACGTCTGTGAATTAATAAAAAAATCTATATAATGAAAAAAGCATTAGCTTATACATCAAATCTATAAAACCACACGCAAGCAGAGAGAGGAATCTTTATGAGCGGCATACCGTCTTATCGTGAATTAACCAGTGACATCAATAAGAACTTAGCGTCTTTACGTAAAGAATCGCCTGATGTGATGAAGGCCTTTGGTGAGTTGGCACGCGCCGCGACCACATCGGGTGTGTTGGACGAGAAAACCAAAGAGCTTATCGCCGTAGCCATCGCCGTGGCGGTGCGTTGCGATGGTTGTATCGGTTTTCATGTCAAAGCCTTGGTTCGGCTGGGTGCAACGCGTGAAGAGCTGAACGAAACGTTGAATATGTGCATCTATTTGGGCGGCGGCCCGTCGTTGATGTATGCGGCCAACGTGCTGGCGGCATTCGATGAGTTCAGCGCGAGCGCATAAGTGGCGCGTGAATCTTTCAAAAAAAGAGGTACAATGAGCGCAAGGGTGTTGCCCGCATGGGCGCATTCGCAAGTGAAGTTGTTTCAGGTGTTTAAGTTGTACAAGTTGTACAAGTTGTCAATTAAAGGAGAGCTATATGAAACGTAACGTTGGTGGTATGGATAAAAATATTCGCATCTTGGTGGGTGTGATTTTGATTGGTTTGGCCGTTTTTGGTCATCAAACTTGGGGTTGGATTGGTATCGTACCTTTGTTGACGGGCTTATTTAACTTTTGCCCTTTGTACAGCTTGTTGGGCAAAAACACTTGCTCGAGCTGTGATGATGGCAAGTGCTGCAAGTAATGCAATAGCACACAATCAAACAAAAACCCCGCATGAATTTGTGGGGTTTTTTTGTGGTTTGACGCACAGCGCATGTTGCCTCAGATCGAGGTGGTGCGGTTTATTTGTGTTGCGCTACTTCTGCCAGTAGTGCGCCTTGTTCTTCATGTTGGCGCTGCAAGTGCTTGACGATGTTGTCACAGACCACATCGCACAACTCGTACACCGCTTCATCGGCGATGCGGCAGACCACGCTGTTGCCCTTGGATTCCCGCGCCACGATGCCTTGCTGGGTCAACAATGACAAATGACGAGAAATATTGGCGGCGGTGTAGCCACAAATTTGTGCCAGTTCGCCCACATTGCGCTCACCTTGGCGCAATTCATTCAATATCGCCAAACGGGTGGGCTCGGCCAATACGTGAAAATATCGGGCAACGGCCTGCATGGTGGCAGGGGGCATGTCTTTTTTAGTCGGTGGGGCTGTGAGTGTGCGTGTCAAGGAGTCATCATACGCGAAAATTTCCTGCACAGTTTCTAAGGGTTTGAGAAAATTAGC
>CAZDLD010000060.1:0-9846 GCA_964506355.1 uncultured Hydromonas sp. | reverse complement strand
GCTCCTACCCGATTAAATCACTCAACGTCATCGCCCACATCCGCAAGGCCACTCAAGGCGTGGTGTCGCTTGAGAACTGCCACCCCTTCGTGCGCGAGTTGTGGGGGCGCCACTGGGTGTTTGCACACAATGGCAATTTGGAACATTTCAGCCATGACCCACACAGCATTTATCAACCTGTTGGCACCACCGACAGTGAAATGGCGTTTTGCACCCTGCTGCAAAAATTGCGCGACGCGCATCCGAGCGCCAGCGCGCAAAATCCCCCCAGCCTTGCTCAAATTTCAAAGAGCCTATCCAAAATCGTCCCAACCATCGCTGCGCACGGCACCTTCAATTTTTGCCTGTCCAACGGTCAAGCGCTGTGGGCGCACTGCGCGACCAATTTATTCTACATTGTGCGCGAGTACCCCTTTGCCACGGCGCACCTGATGGACGCGGATGTGATGATTGATTTTGCCGAGCACACCACGGTTGACGATCGTGTGGCGGTGATTGCCACACAGCCGTTGACCGATGACGAAGTCTGGCATCAAATGACCCCCAATCAATTCATGGTGTTCAAGGATGGCAAGCCCTGCGCGTGCGATCAGATGACCGCTTAAGCCGATTTTTTTGCAGTGCAACATCGAAATTCATCCATCATTCAAAAACTGGCGTATATTCTTCAACACGCGCCCGCGGTAGGCAATAAAAAATACGAATGGTTTGCTTGGGCGTGACAAAAAACACATCACAAAGGAGAGCATGAATGAAGATTAAGTTTTCAGCACTGGTATTGACTTCGGCTGTTGTGGCCGCAATGGGTTTGAGCGCTTGTGGCGGTCAATCGGGTTCAGCCGCGAGCAGCACGGTCATCAACATCGCCAGCGTCAGCCCACTGTCGGGTGGCACGGCCAACGCAGGTAAAGACAACGAATCAGGCGCACGTCTGGCAGTTGAAGAAATCAACGCCAAAGGCGGCGTAGAGGTCGGTGGCAAAAAATACACCCTGAACCTCATCTCTGAGGACGACGCAGCCGATGCCAAACAAGGCACCATCGTGGCGCAAAAAATTACGGATAACAAATCCATCGTGGCAGTGGTTGGCCACTATAACTCTGGCGTGACCATGGCGGCCAACCCGATTTATGCCCGCGCCAATTTAGTTGCCCTCACACCGAGCGCGACCAATCCAGACGTGACCATCAAGTCGCCAAAGACTGCCAGCGGCGTGACCTCGGTCTATCGCATGGTGGCACACGATGGCATGCAAGGCCCAGCACTGGCACTGTATGCGAACAAAAAAGGTTTGAAAAAAATCGCGATTGTCGACGATGCCACCACCTATGGTAAGGGCATGGCCGATCAAGTTGAGAAAAAAGCCAAAGAGTTGGGCATGGAAGTGGTGTTGCGCGAATCAGCCACCGACAAAACCACTGACTTTAAAGCAATTTTGACCAAGGCCAAAGGCTCAGGCGCAGATGGCTTGATGTGGGGCGGTTTGGACGACACGGCAGCAACCTTTGCCAAACAAGCGCGTGAATTGGGCATCACTGCCACATTCTTGATGCCAGATGCGGTCTGTACCGACAACTACATCAGCTTGGCAGGCGAAGCGGCCAAAGGCACAATTTGTTCAGTCACCGGCATTCCACTGTCTGAAATGAAAGAAGGCATGGCGTTTAAAGAGCGTTTTGAAAAACGCTTTAATGGCCAAAAAGTTCAAGGCTTCTCTCCGTTTGCATACGACGCGGTATTGACCTTGGTCGAAGCGATTAAAAAAGCAGGTACCACCACCGATGCTGCAAAAATCTCTGCCGCCATGGTGGGCATTCAAGCGCAAGGTTTGAGCGGTGCGATTTCGTTCCAGCCAAACGGCGAGCGCGCTGACACCGTCATCACCATTTTGGAAGAAAAAGGCAAAGAGTTTGTGCCTGTGGATAAAATTAAATAATAGGTTTATTTGATTTCACGCGTTCTACCCAAAGACAAAGCCCCGCAAACTGCGGGGCTTTGTCTTTCTTTGGTATTGCGATTAGAAACTGTTGGCCAACAACTCCGCGTTGCCGCCAGCGGCGGTGCTGTCGGTACAGACATGAAACTCATGCACCCAGTCGTGCAGCGTGTGCGCCGTGCTCATCAGCGGAATAATCGCGCCTGCGCGATTCGTGAGTATGCGGCGCAACGACACAGCACGCTCATCACGCGGCTGGTCGGTGAAATAGGCCACCGCGTCGATTTTGGCATTGAGTAGGCTGTGCTTGAGTTGCTCGTTGGGTAGCTTGCTTACATCAAACACTTCAGGCGCATCAAGTTCATCTTGCACATTTCCCTCAAGCGCCGTATTCGTCGTATGTTCCCACAAAGATTCCAACACCCACGCATGGTTGCGTGTCGCACGCGCACTGCGCAGCTGTACACGCACATCCTCAGCACTCGGACCTAAGCACAACACCGTGCCGCGTCCTTGCACGCGGTATTGATTGCGCTCGCCAGTTGGTCCTTCGAGCTCCGTCGCCTGCCACGGCATTTGCCCCGCATCCCTTGTCACGTCTGTAGATGCGTTTATCAAAGCGCGCAGATACATCGGCCCGCCGGCTTTGGGCCCTGTTCCTGACAATCCACATCCGCCAAAGGGCTGCACACCGACCACCGCCCCAATTTGATTTCGATTCACATAGACGTTGCCCACGCGTGCCCGCGCACAAATCTCCTGCGCACGGCGCTCGATGCGTGTGTGCACACCCAAGGTCAGCCCGTAGCCCGATGCGTTGATGTGCTCGAGCACCTCGTTCAATTGGTGCGCCTCAAATTTGGCGATGTGCACGATGGGGCCGAACTGCTCCTCACCCAGCTCGTCTATGCCCCGAACCTCAATCAAGGTGGGCGCGACGAAGTAGCCGAGGGTTTTGTGTCTGTTTGGCACATCGATTTGATGCAAGACTTTGCCCAGAGCTGAGTTGGCGTCGATATAGCCTTGCAATTTGTCTTGCGCCACGTCATCGATAACGGGTGACACGTCGGTGGCGATGTCGGCAGGATCGCCAATGACCAATGCGTTCATCGCGCCTTTGAGCATCTGCAGCAACTTATCGTAGATGTCCGCCTGCACATACAACATCCGCAGCGCCGAACATCGCTGACCTGCGCTCTGAAATCCACTGGCGATGATGTCACGCACCGCTTGCTCGGGCAGCGCGGTTGAGTCCACGATCATGGCGTTCAAGCCGCCCGTTTCAGCAATGAGCCGTGCGTCTGCATCCGCGTGATTCGCCAGTGTGCGCTGTATCCGCCGTGCGGTGGGCATCGAGCCTGTGAAGCACACACCCGCCACCTCGGGCAAGGCAACCAAGGCCTGCCCCACCTCACTGCCTGCGCCCTGCACCAATTGCAGCACATCCTTCGGCACGCCTGCTTGATGCATCAGCGACACTGCGTACTCTGCAATCAGTGGCGAGAGCTCGGCAGGCTTGGCCAGTACCGCATTGCCCACCACCAGATTGGCGACCACCTGACCTGTGAATATCGCCAAGGGGAAATTCCACGGCGAAATACACACCACCACACCACGTGCTTGGTACTCGCTCTGTGCGCTCAATGCTCGCGCCTGCTGGGCGTAGTAGTGACAAAAATCCACCGCCTCGCGCAGCTCTGCCGCCGCGTCTGACCATGATTTGCCTGCTTCACGGGTGAGCAAGGCCATCAATGCGCTGTGCTGCGTTTCATACAACTGAGCGATGCGCTCGAGCAACGCCGCTCGTGCCTCCGTCCCCAGTGCGGCCCAACTCGGCTGAGCGGACTGCGCCTGCGCCATCAATGCGTCCACCTCATGCACGGGCGTGATGCGACACCTGCCCACCACTTCATCCTTGCGTGCGGGGTTGCGGCTGATGAGTTGTTCGTCCTGAGTGTTCTCGTTCACTGGCTCGGCTCGTTGTCCATACTCGGGGTGTTCGTTCCAGAAGTCTTCACGCGCCTGTTGCAACTGCTCCAAGGTTTCGCTGTCACTCAAATCCCAGCCTTGAGAATTGCGTCGCTGACTGTACAGCTGTTCTGCTGACTGAATCGCGCCAAACTCGCCACTGCCCTCGTGCTGACTGTCCTGAGTCAAACAGATGCGCGCCAGCGCGATGGGGTCCTGCGCAACCTGACGTGCGCTCAGATGCACGTCGGCAATCTGATGCACGAACGAGCCATTCGCGCCATTCTCCAACAATCGCCGCACCAAATACGACAGCAAATCATGATGCTGTCCCACAGGTGCATAGATGCGGCAGCGGTACCCGTGCTGTCGTTTGGCCACGTCGTGCAGCGCCTCCCCCATGCCATGCAGTCGTTGAAACTCAAAGCGCACGGGTTGCGCACTCTGCGCATTCGCCTGCGCCACCAAGCTCAAAACCGCAGTCACCGTGTGTGCGTTGTGCGTGGCAAACTGTGCGTAGATGCGCTGGTTTTTTTCCAACAGTCGCCGTGCGTTCGCAATATAGGCGACGTCGGTGTATGCCTTGCGCGTGTGCACGGGGAAACGCGCCAAGCCCAAAACTTGAGCGCGTTTAATCTCCGCGTCCCAATACGCCCCTTTGACCAAGCGCACCATGATGCGACGGTCGTGCTGCTGCGCCATCGTGTCCAGCGCATCGATGACCTGCGCCGCACTCGGGTTGTACGCCTGCACCACCACGCCCAGTCCGCGCCATGCTTGCAAATTGTCCTCTTGCATGATGCGCTCGACCACCTTGAGTGATAGATTCAAGCGTTCGGCCTCCTCGGCGTCGATGTTCAAGCCCATATTGTGCTGCGCTGCGAGTTGACACAGCGCAATCACCTTGGGCGTGAGCTCGTCGATGACCGTCGCCTGTTGCGCCACTTCGTAGCGCGGATGTAGAGCTGATAGCTTAATCGAGATGCCTGGATTGTCCTCAATCTCCTTGTGCGCGCAGCGCGCACCGATGTGCTCGATGGCGTCGTGATAGGACTGCCAATAGCGTTGCGCGTCGGCATCGGTCTTGGCGCCTTCGCCGAGCATGTCGTAGGAATAGGTGTAGGCTTGCGCTTGCAACACCTGCGCTTCGTCAAGCGCCTCGGTGATGGTTTGACCGAGTACAAACTGCCCACCGAGCTGCTTGAGTATCTGTCCCAGTATCAGATCGATCACTGGCTCGCCCATGCGTTTAATCAGATTCTTGACCACGCCCATGATGCTGCCGCTGCGCTGCTCATCCATCACCTGCTCGAGCAGCATCAGTCCACGCGTTGCGGTGTTCACCCATGGGCTGTCGGACTGACTTTGATGCGCGCCCCAATCTCGATCGAGCACCTTGTCCTCAACCAAGGCCATGCGCGTGGCCGCATCGGGTACGCGCAACACCGCTTCGGCCAAACTCATCAGCGCCAGTCCCTCGGGGTTGGACAGCTGGTACTCGCTGAGCATGGCCTGCATCCAGCTCGGGGATTGCGTCTCGCGCACCGCTTGTACCAGCTCGCTGGCCGTCTGCACCACCTGCTCGGCATGCGCGTCGTCCCAGCCGATGGACTCAATGCGCTGGGCGATGAGCTCGCGCTCGGCTGTGGTTTCTATCTTCAGTTCAAAAGCGGTGTTTGGGTTCATGCGTCTCTCCTGTGTCGGTGTGTCCACAGTTTAGGATTTATAGTTAAACAAACTCACTTTATTTGTGCTAATTTATAGTGAAATTGGTTTTATATTCGACCGTTGATAAGGACTATCATGAGCAATTCTCCCACATACAGTGAAATTCCCACCCTGCCGCCAGAGATAGACAAACACGACGCCCACATCATCGAGATTCTGCGCACCGATGCGCGCATCGCCAACATCCGACTGGCGGAGAAAATCGGTCTGTCGCCCACCGCCACGCAAGCGCGTGTCGATCGACTCCAGCACCGTGGCATCATTCGCTTTTATGCCGCAGTCATCGACAACGGCAAGCTGCATGGCGAGAATCTGGCCTTTGTTCAAGTCACACTCAACAACACCAGCGCCGCTGCGCTGCAAGCATTCAACACCGCCGCCAGTCAAATCACCGAAATCGAGGAGTGCCACATGGTCGCCTCCAACTTTGACTACCTGCTCAAGGTGCGCAGCCGCGATATGAACAGCTACCGCCACATCCTTGCCGAGCGCATCTCCAGCCTGCCCTATGTGCGCCACACCTCGACCTACATCGTGATGCAGGCGGTCAAAGATTTGGGCGTGGGTCAATAATACGATATGACACTACGCTGCACGTCAGCCGCCACACATCGAATCCATGCGCGTGTGCGGGTGGCTGGTTTATAATGCCGCATGATTATTCTCACCACCCTCAACGCCCGCTACTCCCACGCCTCATTGGGCCTGCGCTACCTCATGGCCAATCTGGGCGAGTTCACAGAGCAAACCCAGCTCATCGAATACACCATCAAGACCGACATCCACAAAATGCGCGATGAGCTGCTCGCAACTTCTCCGCGCATCATCGGCTTTGGCGTGTACATCTGGAATGTGAACGAGACCCTCGCGCTGATGCAGGCCATCCGCGCTGCCGCGCCCGAAGTGGTGCTCATCGTCGGCGGCCCTGAAGTGTCGTATGAGTATGACGAACAAGCGATTTGCCAGCTGGCGAACTATGTGATTACGGGCTGGGGCGAGCTGGCGCTGCCCAAATTGTTGGCGCAAATCATCCACGGCCCCAAGCCGCTGATGAAGGTTCACGTCGGCGAGCAGGCCAAACTGGCTGATTTGGTGTTGCCCTATGCGTTGTACACCGATAAAGATTTGTCCACGCGCAACATCTATGTCGAAGCCTCGCGTGGCTGTCCGTTCAAATGCGAGTTTTGCCTGTCCAGCTTGGACAAGACCGCGTGGGCGTTTCCGCTGGACGAATTTTTGCAGGCGATGGACACGCTGTATCAGCGCGGTGCGCGCACCTTCAAATTCGTTGACCGCACCTTCAACCTCAAGCCCGAGACAGGGCGGCGCATATTGGACTTTTTCCTTGAGAAAATTCACGCTCAGCCCGATGACCCGGTGTTTGTGCATTTTGAAGTCGTGCCTGACCATTTGCCCGACATGCTCAAAACCGCTATAGTGCAGTTCCCAGCAGGCAGCCTACAATTCGAAGTCGGCATCCAAACGCTCAACCCCGTGGTGCAGCAGCACATCTCGCGCAAAACCAACCTCGTCAAAGCACGCGAAAATGTCGAATGGCTGCGCAACCAGAGCCACGCGCATTTACACGTTGATTTAATCGCGGGTCTGCCATCTGAGACCATGGAGAGCTTTGCCCACGGATTCAACGAGCTGTACACATGGGGCGCGCACGAGATACAACTGGGGATTTTAAAGCGCCTGCGCGGCACACCGATTACGCGTCACACCAAGGACTTCGCCATGCGCTACGCGGACGCGCCGCCGTATGAGATTTTGGAGAACATTGATGTCAGCGCGGCAGAATTGGCCGACTTTAAACTGTTTGCCAAGTACTGGGATCACATCGCCAACTCAGGGCGCTTCGCCCACACCCTACCCATCATCCTGCGCGATGCGCCCTACCAACGATTTTATGACTTGACGCAACACCTCAAAGCGCAGTGGCAGCGCAGCCACAGCATCGCGCTGGAGCAACTGTACATTGCCGTGTTTGACTGGTTGGCCGCGAGCGCGCCAGAGCAGAGTGACGAACAGCTCGAATCCGTGCGCGACGCCATCACCGCGGACTACATCGCCAGTGGCGTGCAGGGCAAACTGCCTTGGATGGCGCGAGGATTAACGGTGCAAACCCGTACCCAAAAGACCAAGCATGGGCAGAGTCGGCAGGAGCGGCATCAGGGGCAGTGATGTGAAAATTTAGGGTGCAATAAGCGAAGCAACCTACGAATTACAGATATACGCTTACGCATTTATTTAGCAATGTATTCACGCTTCATCGAAAGTGTTTCACCATCCCTTGTTTCAAGAAACGCATCAATAAAAACTATTTTTTGTGCGGAATTATCTGCGTTAAGCGGAACAACGACCTTTATGCTTCTCTCTTCTCTAGCACCAGGTAGGACAACTATATCGGATATCCTTCTTTCAAATGCTTGGATTTTCTTTTCTGAGTCTACTGTGGTCATAGCAACCGTAGTTTTTATTATTTTTTCTGTGTTATTTGTTATTCTGAACGGGACTATTAAAAAATCGGATTTTCTTTGAGGTTCAGTAATTTCTATATTAATTTTTTCACTGTCAAACACTTCATATAGTTTTGTTGATGTGTCTTTGTAATATTCTGGAACAATCCACTGCTTTGTCAGTTTAGCAGAACCGCTTACATTCTCTGAAAGTTTAGGTACTTCTGAATTGTGAGGTTCTTTTAAAAAAAGATTTAACCCCAAGTACCCCGTATATAGAGCCAATGGAAAGCCGATAAAGAATGCCACTAAACCTATTCTTTGTGACCCAGTCGGTGATACATCTTCTACCTTAGATACAACAACTCCTTTGGTTTCTTTCGAGGTTGTTTGATGAATGTCATCAGCCTTAAACATACCACCCTCAACAATTAAAAGGGTTGTGACTTCATCTGAAGGTCCTATTCTGTTTATTTTAATTCTGTTCTTCGTTACTGTGACATCTTGACTATTTGAGCCAAGCATTTCATAAGACATTGTTGGATTTAAGGTTACATCAATTGACTCTTCTGTTTTAAAACTTCGATTGAATACTGAAATTTCTACTAGTTGACCACGTTCAGTAATTTGTGAGTACGAGAAGGTTCTAGGTACCAAAATCACTAAGCGTGGTTTTTTTATCCAGCCAATGAGTGCTGCAACTACTAAACCTCCAAGAATTGATAATAGTAGGGTTAATGGGTTTATGTTCATTGTTAAAAATCCGAGATTTTATATTCTGAGAAGCGCACTATGAAATATATACTTATATTTCAAAACATGGGTCAAAAGATCACATAACGTTGATAAAACAATATGAACGTATAATGGGCTCTTTATTTTTGGTGCGTTTAAATATCAATGTTGTTTACATACACCGCATTGTCCTCAATAAACGCCCGTCGTGGCTCGACCTCATCGCCCATCAGGGTGGTGAAGATTTCATCAGCGGCAATCGCGTCTTCGATTTTCACTTGCAGCAGGCGGCGCACTGAGGCGTCCATGGTGGTCTCCCACAGCTGTTCTGGGTTCATCTCACCCAGTCCTTTATAGCGCTGTTTGCTAATCGTGCGCTCGGCATCGTCGAGCAACCATTTCATCGCTTGGTGAAAATCTTTAACCCGCGCTGAGCGCATCTTCTCGCCCTCGCCACGGCTCACGGTCACGAATGCATCTGCGGTGTGTGAGTCCATGTACTGGCCGAGCACCTGCGCGCTCTTGGTCAGGGCGATGTAGTCGGAACTTTGCGTGAATTCTTGCGTGATGGTTGATACTTTGACATTGCCAAAGTGACGGCGGTGGATCATCAGGCGTGGTTTGTGCGCTTCGTCCTCTTGCACAAACACCTCTAATTTAATATCCGCTTGGTGGTCAAAGTAGGCGCGCAGTTTCTGTGCGCTCTGCTCGGCCGTAGACACATCGGTCAAATCCAAGTTCAGCCCATCGGCAATCGCGCGCAACAGCAGCGGCTCGTTGATGCTCGAGAGGCGGCGCACGATGGCTTCGGCAACTTGGTAGTGGCGTGCCAGCTCGGCGAGGGTGTCGTTCTCGATGATCTGATTGGTGTTGGTGGTGATGCGTGATTTTTCCAGCGCGATGCGCAGGGTGTAGGTGTTCAGCTCAGCATCGTCCTTGATGTAGCGCTCTTCTTTGCCGTGCTTGATTTTGTACAGCGGTGGTTGCGCGATGTAGATGTGGCCGCGCTCCACCAGC
>CAZDLD010000059.1:0-9895 GCA_964506355.1 uncultured Hydromonas sp. | reverse complement strand
CACATACACCATGCCAAACAACAATGAGAACGAATTGTTCATCAGATGCAAATCATCGGTAATCAGCCCCATGCCCTTGAGTATGCCACTCAAGGTCACCGAAATAACGCCCGAGTCGTTGAACAGCACTTTAATCGCATACACACGAATCAACATCGACACCCAAAACGGCAGCATCACAAACATCAGCATAGTCGGCTGCTTCTCTTGCGGCGCACGCGCCATAAAATACGCAAACGGATAACCAATAATCAGACACAAAATTGCAGTCAAGCCTGCATAATAAATCGACGAAATATAGGCTGAGCGATAAGGTCCGCCTTTGAGCACGTCGTCCAGTATCGGCGAGTAGTTGTCTTTAAAGAACCAGCCGCCGTCGCGATAAGTGGGCAAATAACCGCCCCCTTGCACCATCTCCGACAGGCTGACATTGAACAAGTATAAAAATGGCACCAGCAGCATCAACAACAGCCACAGATACGGTGCGCTGATGACGAAGTAACGTCCCCAGCGCGTTTTGAGCAAACTATTTTTCATCGTATTGCTCCTTAATTAGTAGTTCGGCGCAACAGGCACAATCGCAGAGGACGGCCAAAACACATAGACCTTATCGCCCCAAGTAAAGTCTTCGCCTGCGTAGCGGGTGGTATTCTCGTACTGCACCTTAACCACTGTCCCTGTTTCATCCAAGCGCACGTGGTAAATCGTGTCCGAACCGAAATAAATTTTTTCAGTGATTTCGCCGCGACATTGATTGCCTTCTTGGCTTGGTGCGTTTTTGGACATTTCCATTTTTTCTGGGCGAATCGCAATCGATGTTTCCATGCCGACTTCACCAGGAATGGCGTGGTTCATGATGTGCAAAGCATCCGCTGTCTGCACTTCGGCGCGGTCGGGACGATCCACGGTAATCATGCCGTTCTTGAACAGATTGACGTTGCCAATAAAGTCGGCGACGAACTCTGTGCGTGGCGTTTCATACACTTCAGATGGCGAGCCCACTTGCAGGAACTGCCCGTCGGACATCACTGCGATGCGTGAGGCCATGGTCATGGCTTCTTCTTGATCATGCGTCACCATCACGCAGGTCACGCCGACTTTCTCAATGATGTTGACCAGTTCAATTTGCGTTTCTTCACGCAATTTTTTATCCAGTGCACCCAGCGGCTCATCGAGCAACAATAATTTGGGCTGTTTGACCAAGCTGCGCGCCAATGCGACACGCTGTTGCTGACCGCCAGAGAGTTGGTGCGGTTTGCGTTTGGCAAATTTCGTCAGTTGCGTCAGTTTGAGTACACCATCAACTCGCGCGGCCACTTCATCTTTTTTCACCCCTTCGCGGCGCAGGCCAAACGCGATGTTGTCCCACACATTGAGGTGCGGGAACAATGCATACGACTGAAACATCATGTTGATTGGGCGCTCGTATGGCGGAATTTTTGAGATGTCTTCGCCTGCCAGCATAATTTTGCCTGAGGTCGGGGTCTCAAACCCTGCCAACATGCGCAGCAAGGTCGATTTACCACAACCTGAGCTGCCCAACAGCGCAAAAATCTCACCTTGTTCGATGTCGATGGATACCTTGTTCACTGCGGCGTGATCGCCAAATTTTTTGACCAGATGTTGGATGGAGAGGAATGACTGTGCGTTTGGAATGTCCGCCATGATGTGGCTCCTGTGCGTGTGATGTGAACTGTTCTTGAATTATAAGTACGGGAACGCCCGTTAGAAAGTTTGAAAAAAACCCTTGTCAGATACCAATGACTGACAAGGGTTTATTCTGTTGGTAATTACTTACCTGTTTTGAACACGCGGAACGCGTCATTCATTGCGCGCAATGCTGCTTGCTCTGATGGCAAACGGCGCGGCGCCATGGTGGCCAAACTTTCTGGTTTCAAGAAAATGGTTTTGTTGTCAGCCATTTTCTTGTCAATCAGACCTTGATCCAAAGCCGCTTTGTTGGGCGATGCATAACCCAACTCATTGGTCACGCCAGCCGCATTTTTCGGATCCAATGTGTAGTTGATCCATGCGTATGCGTTGTCAACATTTTTGGCATCTACAGGAATGGCCAATGTATCAAAGAAGACAATCCCGCCTTGACCCAAGAGCACTTTGATGTCAGGGTTGCCTGCGCGTTCAGCGGCCATATTGATGTCACCTGACCAGCCCAAGAACACACACAAGTTGCCATCGGCAATTTCGTTCACCACGGTTGAGTCGCCAAATTTACGCACGTCTTTACGAACGGCTTTGAGCATATCCAATGCCGCAGTGTAGTCGGCTACGTTGTTCGATGAAGCGTCTTTACCGATGTATTGCAGCGCTGCTGGCAAAATTTCTGACGGCGAATCGAGCATGAAAATGCCGCATTGCTTCAATTTTGAGGTGTATTCGGGTTTGAACACCAAGTCAAATGGATTGCTTGGCAGTGGCATGTCGCCCAAGGCTTTTTTCACTTTGGCTTCGTTAATGCCCACACCCGTGAAACCCCATGCCCAAGGCACCAAGTAGTCGTTGTTTGGATCCATCTTGGCAATTTGCGCCATCAATGCTGGGTCCAAGTTTTTGTAGTTCGGCAATTTAGATTTATCGAGCTTCATGTATTTGCCTTGCTTGATTTGCACTTCGGCAAACGCAGCACCGGGTACCACCACGTCATAGCCTGAATTGCCCGCAATCAATTTGGTATTGAGTGCTTCATCGGTCTCAAACGTGTCGTAGTTGACTTTAACGCCAACGTCTTTGGTGAATGTTTCGTTGAATTTTTCTGGAATGTATTCGACCCAGTTGTAGACATTCACATTGCCTGTCAATTTCACAGGTGCTGCCGCCGCTGGTGCTGCGGGCGCTGCAGGCGCTGGTTTCGCTGCTTCTTTAGAGCCGCCACCACACGCAGCCAAGGCCAATGCGGCCACCACGCTCAAACCAAAGTGTTGTAAAGTTTTTATTTTCATGTGTGTCTCCATTAAGGTGAAAATGTTTCAAACATCCAGATTTCATTCAAATTCAGTGCTGTATTTTATCGAATCTGCGTGCGGTATTTTGCACCAATTTCGCACAGAATTCATCATTTAGTTCATTATTTGCCGCTAATTTTTAGTAAAAACCACAGGCTCATCCCTGTGGTCTTTCATGTTTACACCAAACCCTTGGCTTTCAAATCGACCAAAGTCGCATCCAAAGCCTTGCGCGCCAAATCAACCAACTCGTCAATCTCAGCGTGCGTGATGACCAGCGGCGGCGCAATAATCATGCGATCGCCCACAGCGCGCATGACCAAGCCATTGCCAAAGCAGTGACCACGGCAAATCATGCCCACACCGTCATTGCCATTGAATCGTTCGCCCGTTTCTTTATTCTTCAAAATTTCCAAACCCGCCACCAGACCAAAAGCTTTGGCGTCGGCCACCAATGGATGGTCGTTCAAAGTTTCGAACTTGGCTTTGAGGTAAGGAGCGGTGTCGTTGTGCACGCGGTTGACGATGTCGGTCGCTTGCATCAATTTGATGTTGGCAATCGCCACCGCACAGGCCACAGGGTGACCCGAATAGGTGTAACCGTGGTTGAAATCGCCGCCCTCTTCAATCAACACCTTGGCCACACGGTCGCCCACCATCACGCCGCCCAGTGGGATGTAACCTGAGGTCACACCTTTAGCAAAGGTAATCAAATCGGGTTTAAAGCCCATGGTTTCACAACCGAACCACGTACCCAAACGGCCGAAGCCGCAAATGACCTCATCAGAGATAATCAATACACCGTATTTATCGCAAATGCGTTGAATTTCTGGCCAATAGGTTTTCGGTGGCACAATCACCCCGCCCGCACCTTGGACAGGTTCGCCGATAAAGGCGGCGACTTTGTCCGCGCCAATTTCGAGAATTTTGGCTTCCAACCAGCCCGCCGCGATGATGCCGAATTCATCCTCGGTCACGCCCAGTTTCATGCCGTTGTCACGGTAGTACGGCTGGTCGATGTGAACGATGCCTGGGATGGGCAAATCGCCCTGCTCGTGCATGCCGCTCATGCCACCCAAGGACGCACCCGCCACGGTCGAGCCGTGGTAGCCGTTGATGCGGCTGATGATGGTTTTGCGCTGAGGTTGTCCCTTGATGTCCCAATAACGGCGCACCATACGCAGATTGGTGTCATTCGACTCTGAACCTGAACTGCTGTAAAACACGTGGTTAAATCCTTCAGGCGCCACCTCGGCCAACAGCGCTGCCAACTCCACCGAAGGCGGCGTGGTGGTGTTGAAAAAGCTGTTATAAAACGGCAAGGTGGTCATCTGCTCGGTCGATGCGTCAATCAATGATT
The DNA here is from genome assembly GCA_964506355.1 of uncultured Hydromonas sp. Lineage (GTDB taxonomy): Bacteria > Pseudomonadota > Gammaproteobacteria > Burkholderiales > Burkholderiaceae > CTSOIL-112. The sequence goes on along the minus strand of CAZDLD010000059.1, from coordinate 5,575 downwards.
GTTGACCGTAACCCATGTTTACACACCACAAGCCGCTCATGCCGTCGAGAATTTTTTCGTTGTTCGAGTCGTACACATACACGCCCTCGCCGTGGGTGATGATGCGCGCACCGCGACTGGCCAATGATTTGGTGTCGGTGAATGGGTGCATGAAATGCGCGGAGTCTTTTTGTTGCAATGCTTTGGTGTCAAAACTTTTTTGAGACATTGTGTTCTCCTAAATAATTTTTAAATTTTTATGACTTTGTACATTCGCAAAAATGCTGGATTACACCGACAACAGCAAGTTTTCGCGCTCCCACGGACTGATCACTTTCATGAACTCTTCAAATTCAGCGTCTTTAACTTGAATATACAGGTTCACAAACTCCTCGCCCAGCACTTCGTGCAACTCAGGGCAGCCATCCAACTCTTTCAACGCTTCGCCCAAACTGCGTGGCAATTCGAAGTCCAGACCATTGACGGCGGAGAACGTCTCAGCGGTTGGCTCAATTTTGTTCTTCATCCCCAAGTAACCACAGGCCAAGGTCACGGCCAATGCCACGTATGGATTCGCATCCGAGCCAGCAATGCGGTTCTCTACGCGACGCGCTTGTGGTGGCGCGTTGGGCACGCGAAAGCCCACCGTGCGATTGTCACGACCCCATTGCACATTAATCGGCGCTGAGGCGTGGCGGGTGATGCGGCGGTATGAGTTCACATACGGAGCAACCAGCGCCATGGCCAACGGCATGTATTTTTGCAGACCGCCAATGTAGTGCAGGAATTTTTCGGATTGCTCGCCATTTTCTAAGCTGAAAATGTTTTTGCCTGTCGCCAAGTCAATCACCGATTGGTGGATGTGCATCGCCGAGCCCGGTTCGTTCTGCATCGGTTTGGCCATAAAGGTTGCGAACATATCGTGGCGAATCGCTGCTTCGCGCAGTGTGCGCTTGAAGAAAAACACTTTGTCGGCCAAGTCCAATGGTTTGCCGTGCAAGAAGTTAATCTCCATCTGCCCCGCACCCACCTCGTGAATCAGGGTGTCCACGTCCAAATCCATCGCTTCGGTGTAGTCGTAAATATCTTCAAACAAAGGATCAAATTCATTCACAGCGTCAATGCTGTACGCCTGACGCCCTGCTTCACGGCGACCATTGCGGCCAATCGGCGGAATCAGCAACTGATTCGGATCTGAGTTTTTACTGACCAAGTAGAACTCCAACTCGGGCGCGACAATCGGCTCCCAACCTTCTTTGGCATACAGTGCTTCGACACGGCGCAGCACCGAGCGCGGTGCAAACTGTACCAAGGTGCCATCGGCATTAAAGCAGTCGTGCAACACTTGAGCAGTGGCATCTTGCGCCCATGGAACCAGGCGCACCGTGGTCGGATCAGGACGCAGCTCCATGTCATTGTCCATCGGTGAGATGATGGAGTTGAACATGTCCGAATCAGGGTATTCGCCCGTCACGGTCGAACCGAAAATCGCTTCAGGCAAGCGCATGCCTTTTTCTTCTGAGAATTTATTGCGCGGCAGAATTTTGCCACGCGCCACACCCGTCAAATCGGGTACCAAGCATTCGATTTCGGTCACGCGGTTCTCGTCTAACCAGCGTTCCATCTCATTAAAAGTGGTGAATTTTTGAAACGTCATTTTGAGCCTCTATTTCTTTTTAATTTCTATGTTGTCTGTCGTTTGTGTTATTTAGTGCTTTTAAGTACTTTTTAGTACTTTTGTTGTGTAGTCATAGGGTCATTCGCTGTCTTCATCCCCCACATCGCTGCGCAGTCTGGCGCGGCGATAATCCCGATAACTGCGGCACGCATCGCCAAACGCGACAAAGATGGCCAATGAATCTGGATTGTCCAGCATCTTCCATTCTGGATGCCACTGCACCGCCATGCCAAAGCTGTTGTGCGCCTCGATGCGGAATGCTTCGACCAGCCCATCAGGAGCGTATGCCTCTGCCACCAGCCCCTCGCCCAAGCGGTTGATGCCCTGCCCGTGGATGGAATTGACCATCAATTCATTTTTATGCAGCAACTGGGCCATCGCGCCATCAGCGACCAAATGCACGGGATGGGCTTCGCTGTATTGGGACTCCACAGGGGCATTTTTGTCCTCGCGATGGTCGTTCAATCCGTCCACGGCGTGCACCGCCTGATGCAATGTGCCACCAAAGGCGACGTTGATTTCTTGAAATCCGCGACACACCCCAAAAATCGGTATACCCCGAGCCACTGCACCTTGAATCAAAGGAATCGTCACTTCGTCGCGAAACACGTCCTGCGGCAAATGCGGCTCGCTGATGGTTTCGCCGTACAGCTCGGCATTGACATTGGAGGGCGAGCCTGACAAAAATACACCATCAGCCACATCCAGCAACACATCAATGTCCATATCTGCGCCCATCGCAGGGATAAACAGGGTGGTGCACTGCGCACCATAAAATACCGCATCGGCGTATTTGCGTTGCACAGTGTGCGCTGCGTGTACACCCACTTGGTTGCTGCATGCAGGAATCAGCACCACGGCAGAGCGTTTGTGCTCATGGTTCAATGCCACCGATTGCCTCAATCCACCGTTCATGATCCATCCCTTCCCTAATAGTTCAGTATAGAGCAGCCCCACGCCCCCCAGTAGCACCACTTACCCACCAAGATTCGAGCCAATAGCACATTGGTCTGTTGGATGCGTGCGTTTTTTCGCCCCATTGTACCCTGTGAAGGGCAGTGATAGGCACGCACATCGGCACCAAACCGCCCACTTAGGTGAAATTTCTTGCAATCAGCGCACACAAGCGCAACCATTTTGGTTAGAATTTAACCATAAAATATAAACACAAGGCAAACCATTTAATGCGCGATACCATCAGCGCGGGCGGTTCGCCCCAAGGAGCAGACATGAGACGCACCCCTTTAGCTGAATTATTACAAAACGAACTCGAGCGTCAGGACTTCCACCCTCGCTTACCAGGCTATAAGCGTGTGTATGAAGCCATCCGCAGCGCCATAGTCAATCGCCGCTTGCCCGCAGGTAGCAAGCTGCCCAGCTCGCGCGACTTGGCTCGCGAGTTATCGGCCTCACGCAATATGATTGTCGCCGCCTACGACCAATTGCAAGCCGAAGGTTATGTCAGCAGTCAAACCGGCAGCGGCACCTACGTCACCGATGCGCTGCCCGACGGGTTGAACGAAACTGCGTCCTACACCCCCATTAACGCCACGCCCCAAACCGATGACAGTGTTATCCAACTCTCTCGTCGCGGCACGCGCCTGACGCGTGAGCAGGGTTATGTTGCTTATGAGGTTCAGCCTTTGGCGCTCTCTGGCAAAATGGATTTACTCAATTTCCCCGTCAAAACTTGGCAACGGGTGCAAAACCAAATTTGGCGTCGCGAAGACGTTGGGCTGTATGACTATGACAGCGACGGCGGCTACGCCCCGCTCAAAAAAGCCGTGGCCGAATATCTGCGCATTTCTCGAGGCGTGGTGCTTGAGCCCGAACAAGTACTCATCACCGCAGGCACACAGCAGTCATTGGATTTAATCAGTCGCATGTTGGCCGATCAGAACGATGTGGCTTGGGTTGAGAATCCATGCTATTGGGGTGCGTGGAGTTCGTTTTATGCCAATGATTTGAGCATTCGTGCGGTGGATGTCGATGCCGAGGGCATGAATCCAAGCGCTGAGGATTATCAAGCCACACCCAAATTCATCTACATCACCCCCTCGCATCAATACCCAACTGGCGCGGTGATGTCTTTGGCGCGCCGCCGCCAACTCATCGAGTACGCCCAACAGTCGGGCGCGTGGTTGCTCGAAGACGATTACGACAGCGAATTTCGCTACTCGGGTCGTCCGATTGCGTCCTTGCAAGGCTTGGCGCAAGAGTCGGGCATTTCGCGTGTGTTGTACATGGGGACGTTTTCTAAGGTGATTTTCCCTGGCATCAAATTATCATATCTGGTGCTGCCGCACGCATTAATTGAACCATTCAAAACCGCTCTGTACGATTTGTACCGCCCCGGTCAACTGCATTTGCAAGCGAGCTTGGCTGAGTTCATCGAGCAGGGTCATTTCACCACCCACATCCGCCGCCTACGCCAAGCCTACGCACAGCGCCGCACCATCTTGCTCGCGGTGCTCAACAAATCCCTGCACAACCACATGAACAAAATCGAGCAAATCATCGATGATGCGGGTTTGCACTTGGTGATTAAATTGCCAGCGCACACCGATGACGTGGAGGTCGCCAACTTATGCCACTCTCAGGGACTGGCGGTGCGCCCACTGTCGCGTTACTACATCGGCGAGACCGATGTGCGTGGATTGGTGGTCGGATTTGCTTATGTCGATGCCAGCGATTTGGTGGTGTGCGGTCAACGATTGGGGCAGGTGCTGCAAGACTATCTGTAAGCAGCATCTGCTAGACGCGTTTGTTAGATGTAATAAAGGCAGGGATAACCCTGCCTTTTTGCATGGAGTGCTGTCGAAAAAACTATGGTTTGAGTTCCAATGACTTCGGTGTCACATTTTCCAACCGCTGACTGATGCGCCAGTCAGGCCCTTGCAAACGCGCACTCCATGTCGCTTGACTGACCTTATCTGTCATCTGCCCACGCCACACACCAGCCTCAATCGGCATCAAGGTGGTCTCTAAATTATTCGCCTGAAAGCTCAAATTTTCCAACTCAAACTTCAAGGGTTGACGCGACAAAGCGGTCAAAGTACCTGCATCTTTGGCCGACAACTTCAAAGTGACTGTTTGGCCATCGATGTCCAATTTGGCCGACAATCCCAATTGAGCAGCTTTTTTGTCCAATGACAGGTCTTTGTTAATCGCCAGACCTTCTTTGTAATAATCTTTGGTGATGACGGGGTCCAAGCCTTTCATGGCAATGAAATACGTGCTGATGGAGGCCACCACCACACTCATGGGCAGTGCGATTAAAAACCATGCCCATCCGTGCTTGTACCATGGCTTGATTGAATTTGTTGTGGGCATATAAACCTTTGCAACCTTAAATTTAATATCGAATAAAAAATGAGCCAAAAACAATCGCTCTTGGCTCAATTTTACCTCATTACTGCTTGGGCAAATAGTATATCGATGAGCCGTCAATCTCATCACCCGTCTCAGGCGAACTCAAGTGAATCACGATTGGAATCCCGCGATCGCCAGCGCCAGCCGCACGGGCTTTGACCTGATCGACGCGAACAATGATGATTTTCGCATCGGTGGAAGCAGGGTCGAGCTCTACTTCTGGCTTGCCCGCCAATTTAATGCCATCCACACCCGACACACTCAATTTAATGGTGTGGGCTTTTTCGCTGGTGTTGGACAACTGCAATTTGAACACGTTTTCGACCAAGCCTTCTTCATTGATGCGTGAAATCACCCGTGCATCGCGCTCAACCACCATGCGAATGGCAGTGCGATTGCCAATACTGAATGCCAATCCGCCCAGTAGCAACAGCAAAATCCCGCAATACACCAACACGCGTGGGCGTATCGTGCGCTTGATCAATTGTTGTTTGGTGTATTTGTGTTTCAAGCCATTTTCGGTGTCATAACGAATCAAACCACGTG
>CAZDLD010000058.1:0-9914 GCA_964506355.1 uncultured Hydromonas sp. | reverse complement strand
GTACAGCAGTCGTAACCGTTTCAACCACAGATATCGATTCTATTTCAAGTATTGAGGCTGTCATGGGCGGTGCTGGTAATGACTACTTGATTGGTAGTAGTATTGGTAATATTCTTTCAGGTGGTTTAGGCAATGACACTTTACGTGGCGGTGTTGGTGCGGATACGCTTATCGGTGGTGCTGGTTCTGATTGGGCTGATTTTAGCGATACCACCTCTGGCATCACAGTTACGCTCAATAGTGCTGGTTCCGCTACTGTTTCTCGAGCGGATGGTTCAGATGTATTGATTGGTATCGAGAATATTAGAGGCTCGACATCAGTTGATAATATCACGGGTGACTCACTTGCCAATATTATTGCTGGTGGTAATGGCAACGATAGTCTTGCTGGTGGTGGCGGAAATGATACCTTGCTAGGTGGCTTGGGTAATGACACTTTGGTGGGCGGTAATGGCAGTGACTGGGCTGATTTCTCAGAGAATGCAACTGCAGTGAATCTCATACTTGGCGTTGGTCAAGCTTCACTTGGTACCGAACGTGATAATCTTGTTGGAATAGAGAATATTCTCGGCACTAAGGTGAACGATACTTTGGCCAGTGCTGATTCGTTGGGTAATATTATCGACGGTGGTAATGGCAATGATTGGATTCGTGTCATGAACGCAGACGGTAACGATACGTTAATTGGTGGTGTTGGTATTGATACCCTTGATCTTCAAGGTGTTTCGGGTGCTGTCACAGTCAATTTGACAAGTTCAATTGCAAATGCTGCTTCGAGCAATGATTTGGTCAGTGGCTTTGAATTTGTTCGAACCGATGCTGGGAATGATTTGTTGATGGGTGGTTCAGGCAATGAAACTTTATCATCTGGTGCGGGTAGTGATACGTTGTCTGGTGGCTCTGGTAATGATTCGCTCAATGGTGGTGCTGGGTTTGACTGGTTGGACTACTCTTATACAACCAATAACATGAATATTATCAATACTGGTTCTGCTATTTCTGTTACGGTATCTGCAACAGATCGAGATACTGCGGTGAGTGTTGAGGCCGTAATATCTGGCAGCGGTAATGATATGTATGTCGGCTCAGCGAGTATTGATGTGTATTACGGTGGTTTAGGTAATGACTCAGCAAGCGTTGGGGTGGGTACGGATACCGTAATGTTAGGTAATGGTAATGATGCATTGATTATTAGCAGTACCTACGGTGTGGGTCAAGATTCAGTTGACTTGGATTTACTCAATGGTGGCTCAGGTTTTGACTCTTTCCTCATGTCAGGCTCTGGTGTGAAATTGAATTTGACGACCTTTAATCAAGGTGATGCAAATATCGAGAATTTTGAGCGTATTGATATGGGCGCGGCTTCAACTACTGCTAATAGCTTGACTCTTGCAACACAAGATGTGTTAGATTTCACCGATTTGACAGCAGCTAAAGCAGTTCTGATTATTGATGGCGGTGTTGGGGATAGTATTGCCGGCAGTGGATTTAGTGTGAACCGTGTAACGACTTCGGGTGTGAACATTGGTGTAGATTTCAATGGGGATGGTGATACCTCAGATATTGGTGAAAGTGGTATCACGACAAGTGATGGAACTTTGCAGCTCAATGGTACATCAGGCCAGCAAACTTATTATGTATATCAATCTACTGCATGGGGTACTCTCTTGGTTGATACAGACATTAATAATTCAAAACTACTATGATAGAAGAAGTTAGTTAAAACAAAAAAGGCAGATCAATACAATTGATCTGCCTTTTTTATGCGCACTTCGATATCGAGAATTAAATGGCTGAAATTTTAATAGTTGTAATACATTTTTTGTATTCAAAAATGAAACGGCACGGTTGTTTAAAAATGAATTAATTCGATTAAGTTTGTTGCTAAGCAACAGATAGCATGTGGGTTGCTATTGTCAAATTTTTTATCATGTAATGTAACAATACAATTATTTCTTGATTAAATATAATTTACCGCATATTACTGAGTCTTTTATAAGAAACCGACAGTGATTGGTTTGAGTGTGCGCTCAAAATTACGAATTGGATTACCTGAAATCACTGGGGTGATAACCATCGATGCGTGTGCTCAATTGATCGTCGGTGTGGTTGCCAAGGTTGCCCAAACCTTTGAGCACCAGTTGCAAGGACACCGAATTGTCGATGCGGTTGTCGCTGGTCACGCTGTGCTGGCCGACCAGACGGACAATCCAGCAGTCCTTGGCGTATTCAAAGCCTGCCCATGCATCGGTGGTGCGGTGGTTGTTTAAATTGTAGTTTAAGCGTGCGACGGCATACAGATTGTTCGACACGGCTGATACGGGGAATTGAGCCGATGCATAAGCCGATTTGGAAGGTTCGGTCAGAATTTTGTTCTCATGGTAGCCCAAGTTGAATACCTTGCGATAACCAGGTTGCCAACGTATTGCGCCATCGGTGCGCAGCATTTTGCCACTTTCGGAATTGTATTGGCCGAACGCTTGTGCCCACAGCTGATTGGCGATTTTGCCTGATGCACCCGCGAGCAGGTCAGATTTGCGAAAAACATTGTTGTTCTCAACGATGCCTGACAAAGCCACGGTTTGCTTAGAAAAATAATAACGTTGTGCCACCGAGAATTGGAACAACTCCTCGCCGCTATCGCGCCCCAAAATTCGCGAGGTCACGCCTGTGGTGACTTGATTTGCTTGGGCGATGCGGTCGGTGCCAGTAAATAGATTTTCTGAATAGATGCGCGAAAAATCCAAATCGGCCAAGGCGCTATCAAAATTCCAAATTTGACTCTGATTTTTATAAGGGATGTACGCGTAATACACCCGTGGCTCTAAGGTTTGGGTGATGTTCTGCTTGAACCACACGTCTTTGCGCTCGAACACCATGCCGCTGTCGAGGCTGAAAATCGGTAGCGTGCGTGAGGCGTTTTTGTCGTAGGGGATGTTGTTGACGTTGGCGGCGGCAGGAATGCTGCTCAATTGATAGCGTGTCATGTGCAGCCCCATTTTTGGCACGATAAAGGCACTGGGCGTGCGCCAGTCGTAGGCCAAGCTCGGGTACAGGGTGTGACGCCAGCCTTGTGCCTTGTTGGCGGTGTCGCTGTGGGTGAAACGCGTGGATTCGTATTGGGTGTTGAACTTCAGATTGTCCCAGCGCGTTTTGTAACGCGCTTCGAGCTGCGGTTCAAAATCATAAGGGACATCGACCTGATTGCTCTCGGTTTGCAAAGTTTGGTAGGCTTTGCGGCGCAAGCGCAAATAGAGTGCGTCGGTTTTATAACTCAGACTGAATTCGCTCGGTAGGGCACGACTGCCGCTGTCCCAATCGGTGATACCAAAATCATCGGCATAGCTGTTGTCCGAGGTTTTTTGCGCGTTGATTTTTGCTTGCCAAACGCCGTTGGCCCAATTGCCTTGGGTGAGGTGCTGGTAATGCCAATAATAGCGCTTCTCACCCGTTTGCTCATCATGTGGCAGCACTTCGCCAGTTACATTGCCTTGACCCCATGGCGTAAGGTAACGGTACTCGCCACCCACGCGCAGACCGCGCTGGGTCATGTTTTCGGGTGTGAGTGTGAAGTCGTAATTGGGCGCCAAATTGAAATAGTAGGGAATGGCGATGGAGGTGCCGTTGAGCGATGAATAGCCAATTGTGGGGGTGAGAAATCCCGACTGACGGCGGTTGCCCAAGGGGAATTTCATGTAGGGGCTGCCCAGAATGGGGACACCCTTGAACACCAAAGCGGTGTTGCGCCCAATGCCCACATCGTGGTCTTGATCCAAAATCAGAGAATCGCTCTTGATGTACCAGTCCGGATCGTCTGCTTGGCACGTGGTGTAGCGCGCTTGTGAGAGCAATGCACGGCGTGCCGACAAGATGCTGAGGGATTCGGCGCTGCCGTGGCCTTGGCTCGATTCCACTTCAAACTGCGCTGGGCTGATGCGACCCGTTGCGTTGGCTAAATTGTACTGAATCGCGTCGCCCGTGATGCGCCCGCCATCGGGTTTAATCACTTGGGCATTGCCCTTTACCGTGACTTGCTCGCTGGCGTAGTCGTAGTGGATGTCATCGCCTTGCAATTGAATGGTGTCGCGCTGGATGCAGCTGCGCCCCTTGAGAATCAGGTCTTGGTTGGCGACCGCCGATAGGGTGTTGCCAACGGCGAGGGTGCTGCCTTTGGCTGGTGGGCTGCTGTCAGCCTGTACATCAGTACAATAGGGCAGGCTGGCGCTGGGTTTGTTTGGTTGATTGCTTGGTAGTTTGTTTGTGCTGGTTGTTTTGCTTGCGTTGGGCTGATTCTGCGTCGATTCGGCGGTAGTGCTTGTTGTGTTGACCGATTTCACCCACAACTCTTCTGAGACGGTCTGAGCATGGGCGCTTCCAATGACGCCTTTGGCGCACATAATCGCCATCAACGCCGCCAAGACGTGCGCGGTCATGGGCTTGAGTGGATGAGGATGGACGGAAAAGGCAAATTTCATTGAGTGCTTGTCATGGGTTGGTGATTGTGGCTTGTTCTGCTGGTTTTTTGTGTTTTTTTGTGGTTTGCTGAGGTTTATGGTGGTGTGCTGTTGATTTATCACAAGCTTGTTTTAAGTTTGTTCATTTATCTTGTAAAATGCGCATGTTCTTGCATCTGTATGGCTGATGTTTGGCCTGATTTTTTGCAATAGTGTACTGTCCTCGCTTAACCCCTGAAATTGTACCCGATTATTCAATTTCATTTTCATTTTGGAACCAATTCAATGTCCTCTCTTTTGCAAGACGAGCGTGTCGATTTATTGTCCGCATGGTTAAAAAACCTCCCCGCGCATTGGGCGATTTTGCCTGAGACCTTATCTGTGGCATCCGCAGATGCGAGCTTTCGTCGTTATTTCCGCGTGGAAACGCAGCATGCAGATTTTCCGACCCTGATTGTCATGGATGCGCCGCCTACTCACGAGGATTGTGCGCCGTTCATCCGCATTGCTCAACTGTTCGCCACCAGCGGGGTGAATGTGCCCAAAATTTTGGAGCAGGATTTGGCGCAGGGCTTTTTGTTGTTGTCTGATTTGGGTAATACCACCTATTTGTCGGCATTGCAAAGCGACATCACTCAGGCGGATGATTTGTATCGCAAGGCCATGGGCGCCTTGGTGCAGCTGCAAAAAACCAGCAGCGCAGAGGATTTACCGCACTACGATCGCGAACGCCTGCTCAACGAGATGATGCTGTTTCCGCAATGGTACCTCGGCGTGCACTATCAGTACCAATTGACCGACGCGCAGACCCTTGAATTGACTCGGGTGTTCAATACTCTGCTCGACAACAACACCGCGCAGGCGCAAGTGTGGGTGCACCGCGATTACCACAGCCGCAATTTGATGGTGCTCGATGATGCGGCGCAAACGCCAGGGATACTGGACTTTCAAGATGCGGTGTACGGCCCGATTACTTATGACGCGGTGTCTTTGCTGCGGGATGCCTACATCGAGTGGAACGAGCAACAACAAATCGATTGGTTGGTGCGCTACTGGGAAATGGCTCGCGCGCAGGGTTTGGCTGTGCCAAGTGCGTTTGACGAGTTTTACCGCGATTTCGAGTACATGGGTTTGCAACGTCATTTGAAAGTCTTGGGTATTTTTGCCCGTCTGTACCACCGCGATGGCAAGTCGGGTTATTTGAAGGACTTGCCTTTGGTGCTCAAGTACACCCGTCAGGTGGCGGCGCGTTATCGCGAATTCGGACATCTTTTGCTGTTGCTCGATCAGGTGGCAGAACAAGCGGGCGAGAATGAAGCCACCACGCAAGTGGGTTATACGTTTTAAGGAAGCACAATGATACAAGTTGCGATGATTTTTGCGGCTGGGCGCGGTGAGCGCATGCGGCCTTTGACCGATGTCACGCCCAAGCCATTGCTGCAGGTGGCAGGCAAACCTTTGATTGTGTGGCAAATTGAAGCGCTGGCGCGTGCAGGCATACGCCAAATCGTGATCAATCATGCGTGGTTGGGTGAGCAGATGCCACAGTACTTGGGTGATGGCGATGATTTTGGCGTACAGTTGCACTATTCGGCTGAAGGCAGTGCCTTGGAAACAGCCGGCGGGATTGCTCAAGCTTTACCCCTGTTGCGTGCAGTGAGCGACAGCCCTGTGTTTCTGGCGGTCAGTGGCGATGTCTATACGGATTTTGACTACACAAGTTTGTTTGATGTGGCGAGCGACTTGGCTCAGGAGATTGAGCCGCACATGCATTTGGTCATGGTGGACAACCCCGAATTTCACGCGCAGGGCGACTTTGTGCTTAACGACGGATTGCTTTATCCACGCAGCCACGAGATTGGACAAGCACTGACCTTCGGTAACATTGGCTTGTACGACATGCGCCAATTCGAATCCATCAAGGCTGGCGAAAAAGTACCGATGAGCCCTTACTACCATGCGGCTATCGAGGCTGGTTTGGCTACCGGCACGTACTTTGATGGGGTGTGGGAGAATGTCGGTACGCCCGAGCAGCTGGCGCAATTGAATCAACGCTTGCAAAAATAATCATTAGAATGGCAACATTCCCATCAGCAGAATTGACCCTTGGAGAAACAAGATGCGCATATTATTAGCAGAAGACGACGAAGTGTTGGCCGATGGACTCTCGCGCGCATTGCGTGAAACAGGTTATGCGGTGGATGTGGTCAATGATGGTCAGCAGGCCGACGCGGCCCTGTCCACACAAGAATGTGATTTGCTGATACTGGATTTGGGCTTGCCAAAAATGTCGGGCTTGGAAGTGTTGCGCCGCGCTCGTGCGCGCCACATGTACACGCCGGTGTTGATTTTGACTGCGGCTGACTCGGTTGAGCAGCGCGTGCAGGGTTTGGACTTGGGCGCGGATGACTACATGGCCAAACCATTTTCACTCAATGAGCTTTTGGCGCGTGTGCGCGCATTGACCCGACGCCAAGCGGGCTTCGGTCAAAGTCGCATCCAGTTGGGGAATTTGAGCTTTGATTTGGTCTCGCGCAGTGCGCAGGTCAACGAGCAGCTGATTGATTTGTCCGCGCGCGAGTTGGGCGTGTTGGAAATTTTATTGAATCGCACGGGTCGTTTGGTCTCCAAAGAACAAATTCTCGACCATTTGTGCGAGTGGGGCGAGGAAGTCAGCCACAACGCCATTGAAGTTTATGTACACCGCTTGCGTAAAAAATTAGAGCCGTCTGGTCTGAGCATCACCACCATTCGTGGCTTGGGCTATTGTTTGGAAAAACCCAAAGGCGCGGGCGATGACGCGAGCGATGCGGATGCCCAGACGACCGCTGATCAATAACAACTTGAAGAAAATCACACACACCGTTCATGTGGCGCTCCATTAAATCCTCTCGCCCCAAATCTTTGTTTGGGCAAATCATGCTGTGGATGCTGTTTCCATTGATTATTCTGTGGCCGCTGTCCATGCTGATTTCGTATCCGATTGGGCGCAGTATTGCTGACTCGCCGTTTGATCAAGGCTTGTCCGATCAGGTGCACCTGCTTCAGCAGCGCGTCAATACCGAAAAAATCCACAAGCCATGGCAGTTCAGTAACAACGATGGCCGCGACAAGCGCGTGTTTCAGTTGATTACCGCCGATGGGGCGCTGGTCGAAGGGCAGATGAAACTGCCACAGCCCCCCATGCGTGACGCCATCGAGTTGAACCGCATTCAATTCTACAACACCAAAATCAACGACGAAGCCTACCGCATGGCCTATGTGTGGATGCAGCTCGATGAGGGCAATGCGATTTCGGATAATTTGATGCCCGACACCGTGCTTTTGTTGCAGGTAGGCGAGACCCTGAACAAACGGCGTGCACTGGCGCGTGAGATTTTGCAGGGCGTGACCTTGCCGCAATTGATGTTTTTGCCGATTGCGGTGATGCTGATTTGGTTCGGCTTGACGCGCGGCATCATGTCGCTCAATCGTCTGCAAATGAGCGTGTTGCAGCGCAATGAACAGGATTTGAGTAATCTGTCCTTGGAAGAGACCCCCGAAGAGGTGCAACCTTTGGTGCGCAGCTTTAACAATATTCTCAGTCGCCTGCGTCGCAACGTGGGCTTGCAAAAACGCTTTTTGGCGGACACCGCTCATCAGATTAAGACCCCACTGGCGGGGCTCAAAGCCCAAGCGGAACTGGCGCTGCATACCAAGGATGACTTGCAACGGCGCGAAAGTTTGGAACACATCAGCAGCTCAGCCGATCGCGCAGCACGTCTAGTCTCGCAGCTGATTGCTCTGGCGCGCACTGAGCACGTGAGCAATCAAGGTTCGGACTGGAAAACCGTGGATTTGGTGCAGGCCGCACGAAATCAACTGGTGAATGCGGCCGATCATGCCATGCAGGCGGGTTTGTTGATTGCGTTTGAAGCCCCCGAATGTGACGTGCCCATCCATGCGCAGCCCGTGATGCTGGGCGAGTTGATTAAAAACTTGATTGACAATGCCTGTCACTACACCCAGTCTGATGTCACCGTGCGCGTGACCCAAGACCATCTGGCCGCGCATTTGTACGTGTTGGACAATGGGCCAGGAATTGCGCCACATGAGCGCGAACAGGTGTTCGAGCCATTTTACAGTGTGCTCGGCGAGCACAAGGGCGGCAGTGGGCTGGGCTTGGCGATTGTCAAAGAAATTGCGCGTCAGCACGATGCAGAACTGACGCTGACCGAGAATGTGGAGTTGGAGAATTCCTACCTCAAGCCTGGTTTAATCGTGCATGTGGTGTTCAAGCGTGCGGAAGCGCTGAACAACAATGGCGCAGGTTTGGGTACGTAATCAATGGCACTGATTCAATGGCGCTGATTAATTCGATATTCAATCGATCACAAAATCAACCACTCAAGCCACCCCCAAACACCTCAATCGCCATCTGCGCATCTTGCACCGACATCACCCGTGCGTTGCGCGTGTTCGGCTCGATGCAGGTGCTCATCAAGGTGTCACGGTCTATCCCCGATAAGCCACGGTAGCGCACGGTCTGCGGCTCTGTACCCTGAGCGCGCAGTTGAGCGATTAGAGAAGTGCTTTGCGCTTCTGAAAACGCATACATCGGCGACTCGCCACGCACGCACACCTGCATCCAAGGCGGATGTACCATCTCAACTTTGCCCGTTTCGAGCAGTGGGCGCAAACACTGATAAAAAAACATCAACATCAGCGCGCCGCTGTGGATGCCATCCGCATCGGGGTCGAACAGCAGCACAACGCGCTCAAATGTGAGCTGCGTGATGTCCAGTTGGCTTGCGTTCAATCGAGCATCCAACTTAACCCCCAAACTCTCAAACAGCGCTTGAAACAATGGGTAGTGGGCAATCTTGTCCGCGCTCGCCTTGATGGCGTTCAGCGGCTTGCCCTGCATGGGCAAAACCGCTTGAAACTGTCCGTCGCGCAACGCGGCGACCGTACTGGCAGCGGAGTCGCCTTCGACGATAAACAGCTCGCAGCCAGCGCCGTGGCGGCGAGAATTGACCAGTTTGATGGGGGTGTTTTTAAAATACATGCGTGCATTATACCTGTCGTTGGTCGTGATATAGGGGACGGATGAGGCCTCGATTGCATCAATATTTTTAGCGGATTTCAGTCAGTCGATGGTTCCCCGTGCTATAATTCGCACTGGCGGGTCCCTTCGCATTGGGGGATGGTGAATCGGGTCAGGTCCGGAAGGAAGCAGCCACAGCCATTTTACTCAAGTGCCGAAGTCAGGCTCGCCTACTAAATTCCCAAATGGGCGATGGATAGTGTCCATCGCCCATTTTTTTATTGGAAAATTGAACGTCTGTTTGAAAGCACACCATGAGTTCTCAAGTACTTGCGCGTAAATGGCGACCCAAATCGTTTGCTGAGCTGGTCGGTCAAGACCACGTGGTCAAGGCTTTGTCGCACGCGCTCAATGAGCAACGTTTGCATCATGCG
>CAZDLD010000057.1:0-9967 GCA_964506355.1 uncultured Hydromonas sp. | reverse complement strand
GAGAATCGAACTCGCATCATTAGCTTGGAAGGCTAAGGTTCTACCACTAAACTACTCCCGCTAAGCGGTGTCACTGGGATACCTAAGTATCCGCTGTATGGTGGAGAGGGCAGGATTCGAACCTGCGAAGTCTAAGACGCCGGAGTTACAGTCCGGACCCGTTGGCCGCTTGGGTAACCTCTCCTTAAGCAGACCGCAATTATTACGGCATGTCGTTTATTTGTCAACCCATTTGTCGAGTATCTCGCAATATTTCCCGTGTTTTATTCTATAATCTGACCCTGCCGTGTCTTTTGCACCAATTTTTTATTCCACTTTATTCATTCAAGGTTCACTATGTTGTCACTCAAACGCGTTTGGAATGCTTTCAACTTCAGCCGTCAGGGGTTGGCCAGCGCGTGGCAGACCGAGGCCGCTTTTCGCGACAATGTGCTCATGGTGCTGGCGTTTGAACTGCTCTGCCTGTGGCTGCAGCCTGCGCTTTGGTTGTGGCTGATGGTGGTGTTCGCCAACGCACTGCTGCTGATGGCCGAACTGCTCAATACAGGCATCGAATACGTGGTCGATCACATCAGCTTGGACAAGCACGACCTGCTCGGTCGCGCCAAAGATGTGGGCAGCGCTGCGGTTTTGATGATGCTGCTGTTGAATTTGGTGTTGCTGCTGACTGTTGTTTATCAAACATGCTTTAAATAACGCCAGTCATTGATATGCTTCCGCAAAACAAAACCGCGCCTACTCTCTTAGTGGCGCGGTTTTTGCATCGCATGAAGTCGCATCACAAAATATACTGACTCAAGTTCTCATCCTCAATCAACTCGCCCAAGCGTGACTCCACAAAGGACGCGTCTATCGTGACAGTTTTGCCGCTGTACTCATGCGCTTTATACGATACTTCCTCTAGAAGCTTTTCCATCACGGTGTGCAGACGACGCGCGCCGATGTTTTCTGAGCGCTCGTTCACTTGGCAGGCCATCTGAGCCAAGCGTTGCACACCCTCGTTGGTGAATTCCAGCGTCACGTCCTCCACCGCCATCAGCGCGCCATACTGCCGAGTCAGGCAGGCATCGGTGCTGGTCAGTATGGCGCAAAAGTCTTCAACCGACAGTGAGCTTAACTCCACACGAATGGGAAAGCGCCCTTGCAACTCGGGAATCAAGTCGCTCGGTTTGGACAGGCTAAATGCGCCCGATGCGATGAACAAAATGTGATCGGTTTTGACCAGTCCGTATTTGGTCGACACCGTCGTGCCCTCCACCAAGGGCAATAAATCTCGCTGCACCCCCTGTCGCGAGACTTCGCCCGACTGACCTGAGTCACGTCCGCAAATCTTATCAATCTCGTCGATGAACACGATCCCTGTCTGCTCGACCGCTTCGAGCGCATCACGTCGCACGTCGTCCTCGTTGACCATTTTGTCGGCTTCTTCATCGACCAGCAGGCGCATCGCTTCTGCCACTTTCATTTTCTTTTTGGTGGTTTGACCTTTGCCTACCGAGACGAACATGCTGCGGATTTGATCGGCCATTTCTTCCATCCCCGGCGGGCTCATCACATCAAACTGTGCGTTGCTGCCTGAGTTGATGTCGATTTCAATCTCGGTGTCATTCAAGTCACCTTCGCGCAGTTTTTTGCGGAATTTTTGTCGCGCCACGCCCTCGGTCTCGGCACGGGTGTATTCGCCCGTGTTCAAATCGCGAGCTGGCGGCAGTAAGCAGTCCAAGATTCGATCTTCGGCAGCATCCTGTGCGCGTGATTTCATCTGTTTGGCGGCGTGTGCGCGGGCGTTTTTTACCGCCACCTCAGTCAAATCTTTAATGATGGATTCCACATCTTTGCCCACGTAGCCAACTTCGGTGAATTTGGTGGCTTCGACCTTGATAAACGGCGCACCCGCCAGCCGTGCCAAGCGTCGGGCGATTTCGGTCTTGCCCACGCCCGTCGGCCCCATCATGAGGATGTTTTTCGGTGTGACTTCAATGCGCATCTCCTCAATGAGCTGGCTGCGGCGCCAACGGTTGCGCATGGCCAGAGCCACGGATTTTTTGGCTTCTTTCTGCCCCACAATGTGCTTGTCGAGTTCGGAGACGATTTCTTGGGGTGTCATATTGAATGCGGCAGGATGATTCATCGTGTTCTCTTCGTGGTGTGTGTCATCAATGTCATTGCGGGCTTTATCCGCCATGGCTTCGTTTACAAGGTTTCGATGGTGTGATTTTGGTTGGTGTAGATGCAAATATCGCCCGCAATCTCCAATGATTTTTTCACAATCTCAGCAGGGCTCAAATCGGTGTTGTGCAGCAATGCCAACGCCGCCGATTGCGCAAATGCGCCGCCCGAGCCAATGGCAACCAAGCCGTATTCGGGTTCGAGCACGTCGCCATTGCCCGTGATAATCAACGATGCGGTGTGGTCGGCAACTGCGAGCATGGCCTCCAGTCGGCGCAGAACGCGGTCGGTGCGCCAATCTTTGGTCAAATCAATCGCTGCGCGTGTCAAATGACCATTGTGCTTTTCCAACTTGGCTTCAAAACGCTCAAACAGGGTGAAGGCATCTGCCGTCGCGCCCGCAAATCCTGCCAGCACTTGACCATTGTAGAGCTTGCGCACTTTACGCGCAGTGCCCTTGACAATGGTGTTGCCCAAAGTCACTTGCCCATCGCCGCCAATGGCGACTTGGTCGCCGCGACGCACTGAGATGATGGTGGTGCCGTGGTATTGTTCCATGTGTTTCCTTTTGTGTGTGCATTCATGTGCTTATTGTAGCCAAATCAGGGCGACTGTCCAAAAAACAAGGGCACATCGTCTACCGATGCGCCCTTTATTTTAAGTACTATCCTGCTTTAATGTGCAGTCAATCAATCGCCGTACATTTTTTGGATTTTTTCACGACGCTGCTGCGCTTCGAGTGACAAGGTCGCAGTTGGACGCGCCAACAACCGACCCACACCAATCGCCTCGCCCGTTTCTTCGCACCAACCGTACTCACCCGATTCAACGCGCTCGAGCGCTTGACCAACTTTTTTGAGCAACTTGCGCTCGCGGTCGCGGGTGCGCAATTCCAGCGCGTGTTCTTCTTCAATGGTTGCGCGATCGGCTGGGTCTGGGACCACTTCGTTTTCGCGCAAATGCTCGGTGGTTTCGCCAGCATTGCTGAGAATTTCTTCCTGCATTTTTAGCAGCACTTCTTTGAAGAACGCCAATTGCACTTCATTCATATAATCTTTTGCTGGCATCTTGAGCAACTGCGCCTCAGTCATCATGCCATTTTTTTTCACTGCCGCCATCTCATTTCACTCCTACCAATTCTGCATCACTGCAGCTCACTTTGTGCCCTTACGGTGCACAACACGCTTCAAATTCCGCTTTCAATGTTGCGGTATCTAAGTTTTCCCCCAAAATCCAGAATCGACTTTCAGAGAAATTTTTATCTGTAACGTCTGTCGCCAAAGCGCTAGCCCAGAGATGGTGCACACTCGTCACAGAAAGCACTGCATCAACACCTTTGACACGAACCACCGCCCACAGTCTCACAATATTATGCCCATATTGTTGCCGCCAGCGTTCAAATAAATCCGAAATTTTTAAGCCATCTGCTTCTTTTGAAGAGCCAAAATATACCACCTTATTGCTCCCCCATGCATTCAAATCTGCAGTTTCTATCGGAATCCTCAAAAGAGGAACATTCTTTTGATATGCGCTTATAGGTCGAACCAACGATTTGTCGTCACTAAAGCCTTCGTGAACCCATCGAGCCATGGGATTAAATGCTCTCATTTGCGCTAAGAATACTGAAGCATCGCTCCCAGTTCCATAGGTAATGACGCGATCCACCATTAACCAACGACTAGCATCTGGGCGTTGTAAAGCGCGCTCCCACCCATCTGAACCAGACAGCAATCCCGTTAGGTTATCTAATCCACCACCATGCCTAGCCAGCTCCAATAGTGACCACTGCCCCCAAAAAACCACGCTTGATCGAGATGGCAGCATTAAAATAATTTGTTGCATTTTCGCGACTTTTGCTTTCCCAATAGCGTTTTCAAAAATACCGACCCAAGATTTATCTGGCCATAACGGACCATTTACAACTTCACACACCAAGCCAGATCTTGCGTATGCGCTCTCTGAATGCGCTAGGACCATTATTTCGTTATTTGCATGTGCCTGAGCTACCTGACGAGCCCACAAGGGGGAGGAGCTTGATGCGCTTTCTGAAGGCAACATATCAAACCAAATAGCGACCAGTATTCGCTTGGTTGCCGCCTGCGCAACCGCACTGGTCTGACTGCCAACATCTTCTTGAACCGACATACGTTTCCTTTTTTATTTGATTACCATTGCTGCGCAATAATTCTCTTAATCACTTGTAATCGACGATGAAAAAAGTGATCCGCACCCGCCACCACCGTCACAGGCAAATCCTGTGGCTCGGCCCAGCGCAACACATCATGCAACGGTATGGTCTCATCGAGCTCACCATGAATCACAATGCTGTCCTCGGGTACGGTTTGCACATCCCACTTGCCTGCGGCTGTACCCACCATCACCATGCGTGCCACCGCTTGCGCTTGCTCGCCTAGTCGCTGCGCCACAAAACTATTTACAAAAGTACCGAATGAGAACCCAGCCAGCACCACAGCGCCGTGCGCCTGAAATTCATTTTGCGCCCAAGCCAACACCTGCAATAAATCTTCTGTCTCTCCCACGCCCGCGTCGTGTACACCTTCGGTCTGACCCACACCACGAAAATTCGAGCGCACGCTCACATAGCCCATTTCAGCGAATGTGCGCGCCAGAGTCTGCGCAATTTTGTTGTCCATTGTCCCGCCAAACAGTGGGTGCGGATGTGCAATCAGTGCGATTGCTGGCGTTGCCAACCGAGGTGCATCCTCGCTTAGTTTGGGCATATCCACAGCAATCTCGATTTGCCCCGCTGCGCCAGTGATGAAATATTTTTGTGTTTTATTCATGCTTCTTTTTGTCCTTCATCTGCGTCCACATCCGTTTTATCTACCAACAAGCGCGAGACCACACGACCGTGCTGCAAATGCTCACTCACTATCTCGTCCAAATCTGCGTTATCCACATATTGATACCACACGTTGTCGGGGTAAACCACACACACCGGCCCATGCTCACAACGATTTAGACATCCCGCTTGATTCACGCGAACGCCGCCTACGCCAGGTAAATTAAGTGCTTTTGTTCGCGCCTTGATGTAGTCCAATGCGGCAATACCGCCCAAACGCGCACAATCCCCGCGCTCATCCTCAGGCGCGCGCTCGTTGGTGCAGAAAAATATGTGGTGTTTGTAGTGACTTTGCTTGTGATCTGCCATGATGTTTCCTATTGTTTATCTCGGGACTCTGTCGTACGCAAAGCCTAAAGCTTCGTTATAATCCATTCACCATTTTACTCAAAAAACACCATGCACAACACCGCTGATATTGATTACCCAAACATGGACGTCGCTCACCTCAAAAATTGGTGGAGCGAACACAGTCGCGCCCACCATCCGCTGTCGATTAAATATCTGCCCGAATGCGAATCGACCAACGCCCAATTATACCGAAGCCCGAGCCTTGCCAACACCCTTCTGGTGACAGAAATTCAAACCCAAGGACGCGGACAGTTTGAACGCGAGTGGCAGACGCATGCGGGTGATTTGATTTTTTCACTCGGTCTGCACCTACCCAGTAGCAAAATCCCCGCGCTGTCCATACGCGTAGGGCTGGCGCTGGCGCACGTATTGGGGCATCTGGGCTACGCCGCTCAGCTCAAATGGCCCAACGATGTGATTCTAAACAATGGCAAGCTTGCAGGCATCTTGGTACAAACCGCCCAGAGCGAGCATGCCGATATGAATTGGGTCGTGATTGGTGTGGGGCTGAACATCGTGTCGCGGGCGCGCAACGCCCCGCATAAAAAAAACCAATCCGCATTCAACCCCATCGGACTGGCGCAAGTCGATGCGCACTGGCTTGCCCCAAAGGCAGGTGAACGAGAAGCCTTGCTGATGCAATTGGTGGATCAATTGCTGCTGCACATCGATGGCGAGCACGCCCTTGGCGGCGAATTTTTGGCCAGCCAATGGAACGCCCATGACATCTGGCTCAATCAGGCCATAGTTTGGATTGACCCGTTTGGACAGCAGCACCACGGTATTGGGCAGGGCATCGATGCCAGCGACACTTATCAGATGGACACTCCGCGTGGTCCAGTTGCAATTTACAGTGGTCAGCTGCGCTCGGCGCTGGATTTCCCAGCCAAACGCCTGCATCCGCAAGCCAATTCCACATCCGCACCTGAATCACCCATACAGCCATGAACGAAGATACATTGCTCATCGACATCGGCAACACGCGCATCAAGTGGCTCTGGCACAGCGTAGACTCGCCCGTGTCAGCGCTCAGTCAAGCGTACGCAAGTGCGCACAACGCTCAGCAGTTGCCTGAGGACATCCGCGCACAGTGGTCGCTACTGCCCACGCCCCGCTCTGTGCGCATCACGAATGTGGCGCACACGAATCTCTTGAATGCCTGTCTTGAGCTCATGCATCAGCTGTGGGGCGATGTTGCGATCAAAACGGCCCACACGCAAAGCACGCATCCACTGCTCACGCTCAACTACGACGCTGCGCAGATGGGCAGCGACCGTTATGTGCAATTGTTGGGGGCGCGCAGCTTGGGTTTGGGCGCGGGTTTGGTGGTCATTGGCGCGGGGACAGCCATTACCGTTGATGCGGTCACAGAGCAGGGGCAGCACTTGGGTGGCATCATTCTGCCCAGCATCCGTCTGATGCGCTCGGCCTTGCATCAATACACCGCCAAGTTGCCCTTGAGTGGCGGCAATCTATCCAGCCACCATGCGCCCAACAACACCAACGACGCCTTGCACACTGGCGCGGTGCTCGCGTGCACAGGTGCGATTGAGCAGTTCATCCAGCGCTATTGTGAAGCCATAAATCCGCAGGTCTTGCTCTGCGGTGGCGATGCGCCAGAACTCATAGGCTATTTACAACAAAACACCAAACCCCTGCCGATGCAATATGCGCCTGCCTTGGGCCTATTGGGCTTGCTTTACGCAGAGTGAGCTCAATTCATATTTATTAAACTTGAGTCAACCTTTGTAGAGCACCGTCAATGCCGCCAAGCCGTTGTTGAGGGCATGCATGGCCATCGGCACCCAGATTGAGCGTGTGCGCATCCGCGCCAGTCCCAAAATCAACCCCAAGATGACAATGTGCACCAACTCGTACGCATTGTACTGAACGTGCACCACCGCAAATAGCGCACTGGTCAAGAGCAAGGCAGGCCATGCGCCCAAACTGCGCTCAAACCCACTGTACATAAACCCTCGAAACACCAGCTCTTCACAAATCGGCGCAGCCACCACCACCGCAAGCACCAAAATCAATGGCGAGGAAGCCAAGCCCGCATTGTCCATGAACCCAGACTCAGGCCAGCCCATCACTTGGTGCAACACCCCTGCGGCGTAGACAGCCAACATACACAACATCATCCAGCCAATGGTGCGCAGCACTGACACCGAGCGCCACGCCATATAATCTATCCAACGACTGCCTTTTTTACTCCGCACCATCATGGCAATCAACGGCAGACTGATGATGTTCACATACAAGGAGGCTTGGAGCAATGTCGCTATGTCTTTTGAATAATGCTTGAGCGCCGACCGACCCAGCGGCACATGGTCTTGAAACGCAAAGCCCTGCAATACCGCCACAGTTAACACCATTTGAGTCAAAACTATATAAACGGCGAACCACACGCAACTCATCCAAAAACCCCAGCGTGCGTCTGTTTGGCCGCTGTTGGTGTTGATTTCGTTTAAAGTGCTGCTCTTTAAGTCTGCCGATAAGTCTGTCGATAAATTGCTCATGATTCACTTTCTGAATGGATAGCTGCGCCATTATGCAATAAAAAAAGACCCACGAGGATGGGTCTTGATGTCTGCGCTTGAGTCACACCACGGTCAATTATTTGTAGTGCCCCGTTTGCTTGAGGTGCTCGTACTTCGCTTGCAGTTGCTCGGGTGATTCTTTCTTTGCTTCATCGTGCGGAATACAATCGACTGGACAGACAATTTGACATTGCGGTTCATCATAATGCCCCACACATTCGGTGCACCAATCTTGATTAATCACATAAATCTCAGGTCCCATGGTGATTGCATCATTGGGGCATTCTGGTTCGCACACATCACAGTTGATGCAGTCTTCAGTAATCTTCAGTGCCATAATAAAGTTCCGTAATCAATAAAATAAGCTGACTGATTATACCTTGTTTTCTTCGTGCTTGCGTTTGACCGCCGCCTCGACGGTTGGGAATACAAACTTACTGATGTCGCCGCCCAGCTGAGCAATCTCGCGCACGATGGTGCCCGAAATAAATTGGTATTGATCCGAAGGCGTCATGAACATGGTTTCCACATCGGGCAGTAAATATCGATTCATACCCGCCATTTGAAACTCATACTCAAAGTCCGACACTGCGCGCAGACCGCGCAAAATCACATTGCCTTGATTGTCGCGCACAAAGTCTTTGAGCAAGCCCGAAAACCCCTTCACCGTCACATTGGGGTAGTGTCCAAGTACTTCGCCAGCCAGCGCCACGCGCTCGTCCAAGCTGAAAAAAGGCTTTTTGTTGCGCGAGTCGGCCACACCCACGATGAGCTGATCAAAAATTTTCGCGCCGCGACGGATGAGGTCTTCGTGCCCGCGGGTCAGCGGATCGAAAGTGCCGGGGTAAATCGCTATTTTTGCCATGATTTAGCCTTATTTGTTTGGTATTTTGACGCCTAATAAACCATCATTATATCGGCTTTTGTTAATCGGCTCTGTGCTTTCAGCACGAACTGTTTCGAGTCCTCGCTAAAACTGATATGATGCAACAACATTTCACGTTATCCACTCTAAGCACTCATGAAAAAGAAATTATTTATACCCGCCTGGTTTGCTCTGCTACTCAGTTTGCTTCTATTTGCAACCCAAACAACTCAAGCTAAAACTCAGTATGAGCTTTTTCACTCTTCGCTGAATACCTCGCGACAAATTCCAACTGACCCCGCCTTGCTCAAGGGAAAACTGAGCAATGGATTGCAATACTATATTTTGCAACACAGGCAACCCTCGAACAGTGTTGAATTGCGACTGGTTGTTCGTGCTGGTTCTGTAAACGAACGAGAACATGAACAAGGTATCTCACATTTTCTCGAACATATGGTTTTCAATGGTACAACTCAATATCCTGGGCACAAACTCATTGATACTTTGGAAAACATGGGCGTGCAATTCGGCACTGACCTAAATGCCTATACTGGCTTTGATGAGACAACCTACATACTTCCTATCCCTTTGAATGATCCGAAGAATTTTGATGTGAGTATTGGCATTTTGGAGGAGCTAGCCTTTAACGCAACGATGTTACCTGAAGACATCAATCAAGAGCGCTCTGTCATTATGGAAGAATGGCGAGCTAGCGGACTTTCGGCCTCTGCTCGCCAACAAGAACACAACCTAAGACTTACTGCTCATGGCTCAATTTATGCCGAGCGCATGCCTATTGGTAAAATGGACGTCGTTCAGAATGCTTCACCTCAGCTACTCCGTCAATTTTACAAGCGATGGTATCGCCCAAATTTAATGTCTGTAGTTGTCGTCGGTGATATTGAACCACAACATGTACGC
This sequence comes from uncultured Hydromonas sp., assembly GCA_964506355.1. Taxonomy (GTDB): domain Bacteria; phylum Pseudomonadota; class Gammaproteobacteria; order Burkholderiales; family Burkholderiaceae; genus CTSOIL-112. The sequence continues at coordinate 258 of CAZDLD010000057.1, read as the reverse complement.
ATGTTAATTGAAAAACATTTTTCTCAGTATAAAAATCCTATAGCATCCCCCACTTCCCCAAGAAACATATTGCCAAATAATAGTCAGCCACTTGTTGGCGTTTTTTATGACGAAACTTTGTCGCAAAGTACCGTGATGCTTGCAAACAAGGACCAGAACAACTTTGTAGCCTTAAACACTACAGGCGGTTACATGCAAGCTTTACGACAAAGCCTTATGGTCAGCATGATTAACCAGCGCCTAGTTGCTCTTTTAGAC
>CAZDLD010000056.1:0-10027 GCA_964506355.1 uncultured Hydromonas sp. | reverse complement strand
CTCAGTGGCTCGCATAATCTCCCGTTCAGCCGCGTGCTCAAAGCTATTGATTGATATTAAACGCGGCTGAAACATTCACTACACATTTCCCATATTATGCTCAAATTCGAATTACACAAAACCTCAGGCAAGGCGCGTCGCGGCACCATGACGCTCAATCACGGCGTGGTGCAAACGCCGATTTTTATGCCCGTGGGTACTTACGGCGCGGTCAAGGGCATGACGCCCGATATGCTCGGCGACATCAACGCGCAAATCATCTTGGGCAACACCTTCCATCTGTGGCTGCGCCCCGGTATGGACGTGGTCAAAGCCCATGGCGGCCTGCATCAGTTTATGAACTGGGACAAGCCGATTTTGACCGACTCAGGTGGGTTTCAGGTCTTCAGTTTGGGCGATATGCGCAAAATTTCTGAGGAGGGCGTGACCTTCCAATCGCCCGTCAACGGCGATAAATTATTCCTCACGCCTGAGATTTCGATGCAAATTCAAACTGTGCTCAATGCCGACATCGTGATGCAGTTTGACGAGTGCACCCCCTATCCTGCGGATGAGGCGACGGCGCGTGAGTCGATGGAGCTGTCTCTGCGCTGGGCGAAGCGCTCGATAGACGAGTTCAATCAGTTGGACAACCCCAATGCGCTGTTTGGCATTGTGCAGGGCGGGATGCACGAGCATTTGCGCGATGCTTCACTGGCCGCATTGGCACAAATGCCGTTTCATGGCATGGCGATAGGTGGGCTATCGGTGGGCGAGCCGAAAGAAGAATTTTATCGAATTTTGGAGCACATTGGGCACCAATTGCCTGCAGAAAAGCCACGTTACCTTATGGGCGTGGGCACGCCAGAGGATTTGGTGTTTGGTGTCTCGCAGGGCATCGATATGTTTGACTGCGTGATGCCGACGCGCAATGCGCGCAATGGCTGGCTGTTCACGCGCTTTGGTGATGTCAAAATCAAAAACGCACGCTACAAACAAGACATGAAACCTTTGGATGAAACCTGCGAATGCTACACCTGCCGCAATTTCACGCGCTCCTACCTGCATCATCTGCACAAGATGGGCGAAATGCTCGGCGCGCAGCTCAACACCATACACAATCTGCATTATTATTTGCAGCTGATGCAGGATTTGCGCGATGGACTGGACAATGAGCGCTTCGATGCGGTGGTCACGAAGTTTCATGCCGACCGCGCACGCGGCGTTGAATAAAATGCAGCCGCATCTCATCTGATAACTTGCCACGCTGGGTGTTATAATGCCCACTAATCAAGTTGGACGGCGCGCAGCAAGTCAGCGCTGATTCTTTTGTAATCAATATTTATAAATGGAGAAAACCATGTTTTTTATTACTGACGCACAAGCACAAACAGCCGCTGACCCTATGGGTGGTTTGGGTCAATTTTTGCCATTGATTGTGATTTTTGGCTTGATGTATTTCATGATGATACGTCCACAAATGAAACGCGCCAAAGAACTCAAAGCCATGATTGCAGCACTGAAAAAAGGCGATGAAGTCGTGACCACAGGTGGCGCGGTCGGCAAAATCAGCCACATCGATGACAACTTCGCCACATTGGAAGTGTCACGCTCAGGCGGTCAAGTGGTGGAAATGGTGTACCAACGCAACGCGATTGCTTCGGTATTGCCCAACGGCACTTTGAAGTTGTAATCCACAGCTCTTTGAAACACGCGTTGATTCAATAAGCGGTGTAGAAGCACGCGCATTCGATGGAATGGGCGTGTTTTCACTTTAAAAATGCGCAGAAGTTCAACCATTCGGCGCACAGTAAATGAAGTTTTTTTAAAACCCATGTTTCGTTCAAACAGGTGAAGTATGAATCGATATCCCTTGTGGAAGTATGTGATTATTGGCGTGGCGTTGTTGCTGGGCTTGTTGTACACCGTGCCGACGTTTTACGGCACGACTCAAGCAGTGCAAGTGTCCGCGGCCAAGTCGACCGTGAAAATTGAGAACGAGGTCAAGGACAAAGTCGCGCAAGCCTTGCAAGCACAGAACATCCCGTACACAGGGCTGTACTTTGAAAAAACCGCCCAAGGTTTGGGCACGGTCAAAGTGCGTGTGCGCGGCGTTGATGCTCAGACCAAGGTCAAAGACGTGCTCACTCAAACGATCAACAACGACCCCAAGTCGCCTGCCTACACCCTCGCACTGAGCACGGTCTCGGCGGCACCTGACTGGATGGGTAGCTTGGGCGCCAAGCCAGTGTCACTTGGTTTGGACTTGCGCGGCGGGGTCCATTTTTTACTCGAAGTCAAAATGTCCGAAGCGGTACAAAAGAAACTGGACGCGATGCAAAACAGCTTCACCGCATTGTTGAAAGACAAAAAAATTGCAACGACTGCGACTGAAAAAACAGGCGAGCAAATCGTCCTGAGTTTCGACAGCCCAGCGACCATGGAGCAAGCGCGTGGCGTGATTTCGACGGAGCAAGGGGCGCTGAGCTATGTGATCGAGCCTGCGGGCAACCAGCTGAAAGTCGGCTTAACCCCGCAAGCGGTGACCGAGGTCAAAAATCAAGCGATTAAGCAAAACATCGAAATTCTGCACAATCGAGTGAACGCCATGGGCGCCTCTGAGCCCATCGTGCAGCAACAGGGTCTCGATCGCATCGTGGTCGAATTGCCCGGCGAGAGCGATCCCGCACGTGCAAAAAGCCTGATTGGCCGCACTGCGACGCTGGAAGTGCGACTCGAAGAAGTGACCAACCCACTCAATGGCGTTGAATTTGATATGTCCGCCAGCGAAGGCGGCTCGCGTGCGACGCTGAAAAAGCAAGTGGTCATCACGGGCGACGCGTTTGCGCAAGCGCGTGGCAGCATGGGTCAGTCGGGTCAACCACAGGTGGACGTGACGCTGAACTCTGAGAGCGGCAAAATCATGCGTCAAACCACGCACGACAACATCGGTAAAAAAATGGGCATCGTGATGTACGAGCAGCAGCCCGATGGCACGAGCAAAGGCGAAGTGATTTCGCTAGCGACCATTCAGGGCGAGTTCGGTGACACCTTCCAAATCACGGGTGCAAAATCATTGCAAGACGCCGAGGACTTGGCACTGCTGTTGCGCTCGGGCGCATTGGCTGCACCGATGACCATCACCCAAGAATCGACCGTGGGTCCATCGCTGGGTGAGGAGAACATCAAAAAAGGCTTGAAATCATTGGTCTACGGCTTTATCGCGGTGTCGGTGTTTATGCTGCTGTACTACCGCGTGTTTGGCTTGATATCGGTGCTCGCATTGGGCGTGAACTTGTTGTTGCTGGTGGGGATTTTGGCGGCAATCGGCGTGACCATGACTTTGCCTGGCATTGCCGCGGTTGCCCTCACCCTTGGTATGGCGATTGACTCGAATGTGTTGATTAACGAGCGCATCCGCGAGGAGCTGCGCGCAGGTCAAGCGCCATCAATGGCGATGCATTTGGGTTACGAGCGTGCGTTTGCGACGATTTTGGACTCGAACATCACCACCTTGATTGTTGGTCTGTGTTTGTTGGTGTTCGGCTCGGGGCCGATACGCGGCTTTGCGATTGTGCATTGCTTCGGTATTGCCACGTCGATGTTCTCTGCGGTGTTTGTCGCACGCGGTTTCTCTAACCTGTGGTACGGTCGTCGTCAGCGCCTGCAATCGATTTCGATTGGACAAATTTGGCGTGGTCAAGACGACGCAGCGCCTGCCATTTCTACGACTGCGGAGAAATAATCATGGAATTTTTTAGATTCAAAAAAGACATTGGCTTCATGAAATACGCCTTGGTGTTCAACGCGATTTCGTTTTTGACCTTTTTATTGGCGGTGTTCTTCCTGTTCACGCGTGGTTTGCATTTCTCGATTTAGTTCACGGGCGGCACCTTGGTTGAGGTTAAATACAGCCAAGCGGCGAATTTGGACAGCATCCGCACCAATTTAGAAACCATCGGTTACAAAGACGCACAGGTGCAGAACTTCGGCGCCACGGATAAAGTACTCATCCGCGTACCTTTGAAAAAAGACGTGAGCTCAGAGGCGCAAACCCAGCAAGTGATGAAAACCCTGCAGGCGAGCGCACCCGATGTCAAACTCGAGCGCAATGAATACGTCGGCCCACAAATTGGTCAAGAATTGGCGACCAGCGGTCTGCTGGCTTTGTTGTTCGTGTCCATAGGGATTGTGATTTATCTGTCGTTCCGCTTCGAGTGGAAATTCGCGCTCTCAGGTATCTTGGCGAACTTGCATGATGTGGTGATTATTCTCGGCTTTTTCGCGTTCTTTCAGTGGGAATTCTCACTGTCGGTGCTCGCGGCAGTGCTGGCGATTCTGGGCTACTCGGTGAATGAGTCGGTGGTGATTTTTGACCGAATTCGTGAAGTGTTTCGTGACAACCGCACCAAGGGCATGTCTGTAGCGCAAGTGATGAACCACGCGATTACCTCGACAATGAGCCGCACCATCATCACCCACGGCATGACCGAGACCATGGTGATTTCGATGTTCTTGTTCGGTGGGCCAACCTTGCACTACTTCGCGCTGGCATTGACCATCGGGATTGTGTTTGGTATTTACTCGTCGGTGTTCGTTGCAGCGGCTCTGGCCATGTGGTTTGGCGTGTCGCGTAAAGATTTGGAACTGTCCGCTGAAGATTTGGCACTGCGCAACGCCGACCGACGCGACCCGAATTTTGGTGCGCAGATTTGATGGTTTGAGTTATCGACTCCCAAATAGCCCCTCCCCCAAGTGGGGGAGGGGTTGGGGAGAGGGATGAAAGTCAATCGCTTGGGTAGCATCAGTGAGTCGCATCTGTGAGTCGCATATGTGAGACACCCACTCTCTCTCCAGCCCCTCTCCCGTCTACGGGCGAGGGGCTTTTACGAGAATCGAGTCGCAGCATTTCAGAGCAAGACAACCACTTTTGACGAAAGCCCAATATGGATGTTCAAACCCTCACCAACAACCTTGAACCGCTACTCAATTGGAACAACACCCCGCTGAATATGCCGTCCTTGATGGCGTTGGCGGCAGGTGTGGGCTGGGCGAGTGGCCTGCGTTTGTACGCCTTGCTGTTTGTATTGGGCGCGCTCGATCGCTTTGCGGGCGTGACTTTGCCCGGCGACTTGGGCGCTTTGAGCAATATTTGGGTCATGGGCTTGTCGGGCATCTTGCTGCTGACTGAGTTCTTTGCCGATAAGGTGCTCTGGCTCGATTCATTTTGGGACGCGCTGCATACATTTATCCGCATCCCAGCAGGCGCGATGCTCGCAGGCGCGGTGATGGGCGACCAAGGCAGCGCGATGCAAATTGCCACAGGCCTGCTCGGCGGCACACTCGCAGCAGGCACCCACTTTGCCAAAGCCAGCTCACGCGCCGCCATCAACACCTCTCCCGAACCCGTGAGCAATATCGCCGCCTCAACGACTGAGGACGCGCTGTTCGCAGGCGGGATGTGGGCGATGCTCAATCATCCTTTGGTGTTCTTGGCAGGATTGGGTGTGTTTGGGGTGGTGGCTGTGGGCGTGATTGTGGTGTTTTGGCGCTTTGCCAAGCGGGTGTTGAGGCTCGGGCGGCTGGCGCGATAAAACAAGGCGGATTAATCCGCCTTGTTTAACTTTGGATACTTAAGCAGAGTATGCTAAATGATAAATCATGCTGCTTTAAAAATGGTGTTTAACGAACTTTATGGAATATGACGATATGGATGTGCTAGATGCAAAACTTATTAAAATATACAACTTTCTAAAAGAACACAGACAGTATAACAAGCATGTCCAAATTGGAGAGTATCGAGATGTTTTAGTGCCGTATGCTAAAGTTAACGATAAAGTTTATTCACTTTTGTATCATGTATTAAATACCCAATCTCAAGTCAAGATGGATGAATCAGCTAAGTTTTTTAGAAAAATAGCCAACAAAGATATAAGTAGTATGCAAAAGTTGATTAATGTTTTGAATGGGGTGGAATCTCAGACTGATTTTGAAAATCTATTTAAAGCTCTACGCCAACAACCAAGCTGGGGGAATAAAACATCGGCGCTATTTGTAAAAGCAGTTTATCAATGTCATATTGGATATGCAAAGCAATTAAAATTCTGGGATGACGTACCAACCAAAGAGAATACAGGGCTTTATTTACCTGTTGATGCTGTGATAATGGAAATACTTAAAAAGTTAGGTCTCGAGAAAACCTCATTTAATTCTATTAATAAAAAACTTAGTTCTATATGTGATACTCGCATGGAAGTATGGGACGATTTATGGTTTTGGGGGTTCATAACTCAAAGAAGTGATGTTCAAAATATACGTAATTTTGGGTGGAATGAAGCAAAATACTGGAATTTAAAACACTCATCCAAACAAAGTGCGGACATCAATAAAATAGAAAAATTGGCGAATCGCTTCATTAAGCTTCTGTGACGAAATTGTGTGTAATTTTAAGCGCTTCAAAATCAAAACATCACTATCTGCCACACTCAAATCTAACGCTACTGTCATGCCGAACTTGATTCGGCATCTCCTTATTTTGGGAGATTGCGTGTCAAGCACGCAATGACTCAATATAATCACGCCCCTAACACCACCGCCAAACCATCCAAACCCACAAAGTTTAAGCTCATCATGGCGCGTTCTTGCACCACGGGTTTTGCGCGGTAGGCGACCGATAGGCCGCTGATGCTCATCATCGGGATGTCGTTCGAGCCGTCACCCAGCGCGATGGCGGCGTTGCACGGGGTGTGTAGTTGTTCGCAGTGGTGGCGCAGCCAACGGGCTTTGACCTCGCCATTGACGATTTCGCCCTGTACGGTGCCCATGATGCGCCCGTCGACAATGTCCAGCTGATTGGCGTGGATGTGGTCAATGTTTAATTCTTGTTGCACCTGCTCAGCGAAGTAGGTGAATCCGCCCGAGACCAGTACCGTGCGCACGCCATGGGCGCGTGCTTGTGCCATCAGCTCGTGCGCGCCGTCGTTGATGCGCAGGCGTTGTTTGAGCACGTCGTCGAGCAGATGCGCGGGCGTGCCCGCAAAGAACGCCATGCGGCGCGTGAGCGATTCGTTAAAGTCTTTGATTTCGCCGCGCATCGAGGCTTCGGTGATGGTGGCGACTTCTTCTTTTTTGCCTGCCAAATCGGCGATTTCGTCGATGCATTCGATGTTAATCAAGGTCGAGTCCATGTCCATGGCGAGAACTTTGAAGTCCGCCCAGCTGACATCGCGCTCCAAACACGCCACATCGATGGACAGGGCGTGCGCTTGTTCGGTCAGGCTGCGCTTTTGTGCGGGGGTGAACAAGGTGTTGCGCACGACAAAGGCGCTTGGGCTGATGCGCTCGGCTGCGCCTGCAAAGGGTTGCAACAGGGCGTGGGCGGTGGCATCGAGCAGCTCGGTGGGGTGTTGAATGACGATTTTCATGGGGTTGGTTCGAGATGAGTAATATAAATAGTAAATAAAATCAGTATTTGTCTTCCAGTTCGAGGTCTTGCAGCACCGTGGTGGCGATTTCTTCGATGGATTTGTTGGTGGTGGAGAGCCAGTTCACTTGGTGGCGGCGCATGAGTTTTTCGGCTTCGCTCACTTCGTAGCGGCAGTTCTCAATCGAGGCGTATTTGCTGCCCGCACGGCGCTCGTTGCGAATCTCAGACAGGCGTTGCGGGTCGATGGACAGGCCGTACATCTTGTGATGGAATCCGTCCAACCCACTGGGCAGGGTGTTGCGCTCAAAGTCATCAGGTATCAGCGGGTAGTTCGCCGCTTTGATGCCATGTTGCATCGCCAGATACAGGCTGGTTGGGGTTTTGCCACAGCGCGAGACACCGACCAAAATCACATCGGCTTGCATCAGGTTGTGGTTGGTCTGACCGTCGTCGTGCATCAGTGTGTAGTTAATCGCCTCGATGCGTTCGCGGTAGCGTTCAGAATCAGCGTTGTGGTACAGCTTGTTGATGGTGTGGTTGGATTTGAGCCCCAGTTCGCTCTCCAGCGGCTCGATGAAGGTGTTGAACAGGTCGATGATATAGCCTTTGGCGCGTGCTTTAACCAAGTCGCAGATTTCTTGATTGACCAAGGTGGTGAAAATCAAGGGTTTTTCCTCGACCCGACTGCACAAATCGTTGATTTTTTGAATCGCCGCATAGGCCTTGTCCATCGTGTCGATGAAGGGCATTTTGTGGGTCTTGGTGCGGATGTCGAATTGAGCGAGCAAGGAGTGCGCAAATTTCTCGGCGGTGATGCCCGTGCCGTCAGAAATCACAATCAAATCGCGGGTGTCAGGGGTGTGGGTAAACTGTGTGTGGCTCATGATGATGGACCTATTTAGTCAGGATGATGACATTGTACCGATTTATGCAGCAAATGCGCTATGAATCATGCGCCAATTAAGGAGATGCGGCGAAAAATAATCTTAAAAAACCGTCCAAAAACACATGGGCTCATGTAAAATACTTTGGTTATCAGTGGCTTATGTCAATGTGGCGGTCATCGATAGCGTACACCACGCGCAAGCAGCGCGGGTGCAAAAAGGTTAAATGAGGTGATATATTTGAAGTGTCAGCTGATTTAACTTTTTTCTTTTGGAGCCTTAGCATGAACTCAACCTTGAATGTTCAACCCTTTGAACAACTACGCAACACCGATGTCGAATCGGTCGGCGGTAAAAACGCCTCTTTGGGCGAAATGATTTCGCAGCTGGCCAACGCTGGCGTGCGTGTGCCCACTGGTTTTGCGACCACGGCGCAGGCGTTTCGCGATTTTCTACACCACAATAATTTGACCGAGCGCATTGCCGCGCGTCTGGAAGGTCTGAACGTCGATGACGTGCGTGTCCTCGCCGAAGTGGGCGATGAAATCCGCTCATGGGTGATCAACGCACCATTGCAACCGCAATTGGAAGCGGACATCCGCACACAGTTTGCCGCATTGACCAAGGACGATGCAGCCGGTCTGTCGTTCGCGGTGCGCTCGTCTGCCACTGCAGAAGATTTGCCAGATGCGTCATTCGCAGGTCAGCAAGAGAGTTATTTGAACGTGTCGGGCATCGACGATGTGCTCGACAAAATCAAGCACGTGTTCGCGTCGTTGTACAACGATCGCGCGATTGCCTACCGTGTGCACAAGGGTTTTACTCACGCGGAAGTGGCCTTGTCAGCGGGTGTTCAGCGCATGGTGCGCTCGGACATGGCTTCATCAGGCGTGATGTTCACGATGGATACAGAGTCGGGCTTTGACCAAGTGGTGTTCATCACTTCAAGCTATGGTTTGGGCGAGACCGTGGTGCAAGGTGCGGTCAATCCAGATGAATTCTATGTGTTCAAACCGACCTTGAAAGACAACAAGCCAGCGATTATCCGCCGCGCCATGGGCAGCAAGCTCATCAAAATGGAGTTCACCCAAGCAGGCGAAGAAGGCCGTGTCAAAACTGTGGACGTGCCATTGGAATTGCGCAACCGTTATTCGTTGAATGACGAAGACGTATCCGAGTTGGCGCGCTATGCGATGATTATCGAGGCGCATTATGGCCGTGCGATGGACATCGAATGGGGTAAAGACGGCATTGACGGTAAATTGTACATCTTGCAAGCGCGTCCAGAAACAGTCAAGAGCCAAGCCAAAGGCAAGGCAGAACAACGTTATGCACTGAAAACCAAAGGTTCAAACGTCACCGTATTGACCACAGGTCGTGCGATTGGTCAAAAAATCGGTACGGGCGCCGTGCGCGTGATTATGGATCCGTCGGAGATGGAACGCGTCCAACCGGGCGACATCCTCGTGGCCGACATGACCGACCCGAACTGGGAACCCGTGATGAAACGAGCAGCAGCGATTGTCACCAACCGTGGTGGTCGTACCTGTCACGCAGCGATTATTGCGCGTGAATTGGGCGTTCCTGCAGTCGTGGGCTGTGGCGATGCGACCGACATCCTCAAGGATGGCGCACTGGTGACTGTATCGTGTGCTGAAGGCGACGAAGGTAAAATTTACGACGGTATTTTGGAAACCGAAGTGACCGAAGTGTTGCGCGGCGAGCTGCCAACCATCGG
>CAZDLD010000055.1:7598-10212 GCA_964506355.1 uncultured Hydromonas sp. | reverse complement strand
CCCCATGAATGTTTGCATGGGGTTTTTCGGATTATTCGTGGTCAAACGCTGATTCGGTCATATTTAGACTAAGGTTTCTCGCTGGTATACCGAGTGCTGAGTGATGTGTTCGCCAGCAGGGACATCATGTGTCCACCACACATTGCCACCGATACTTGCACCTTTGCCTATGGTGATGCGTCCCAAAATCGTCGCCCCTGCGTAGATGGTGACATTGTCCTCAACGATAGGGTGGCGCGGTTGTCCTTTGATGATATTGCCGTCTTGATCACGTGGAAATGCTTTTGCGCCCAATGTTACCGCTTGATAGATGCTGACGTTTTGCCCAATGATGCAAGTCTCTCCGATGACTACACCTGTACCATGATCGATGAAGCAGGCTTTATCAATCTGTGCGCCTGGGTGAATGTCGATTCCAGTTTTACTGTGTGCCAACTCCGAAATCATCCGCGCTAGCATCGGTACGCCCAATATGTACAAAGGATGCGCAATTCGATAATGTATCAAAGCTTGCACTCCAGGATAGCACAGCAAAATTTCGTCCACACTCTCTGTAGCAGGATCGCCTGCCAATGCGGCCAAGACATCCGAATCCAACAAGCGACGTATTTGAGGCAAGTTTTGTGCAAATTGCTGGGTCAGTTGGTGCGCTTTGAGTTCGATGGCCGCCTCATCGATGGTGTGTTGTTCTCGGGTATGCTCGTGCGTGTGTTCAAGATAGCGCTCTTGATATCGCAGCTCAAGGCGTATCTGTGCAAACAGGGTATGTAATACACTGCCTAAGGTATGACCCACGTAAAAATCTTCATTCTCTTGGCGTAACTCCGCTGGCCCCAAACGCATGGGAAACAATGCGCCGCGTAATCCATGAATAATGGTGCGCAGTGCTTCGACCGATGGTAACTCTCGTCCGCCCAGCTCATCCGTACGTTGTTGTAATATACGCCAGTCACGACGGGCTTCGTGCAGTGCATGGACGATTTGATCCAATTCAAATCCTGTAGTTGAACTCATTTTCGCTCCTTGGTTGGTTTATGGGTCAGCGTGAATTGCCGTTTTTGAGTGTGGTATTCAGATAAGTGGCATAAAAAATCACAGCGATGGTACTGAAAATATTTGGGAAAAATAAAAATCCCCAACTGACGTGCTGCTTAATTTTGGCTTGTATTGGGTGCGTGTTTTGATGGGTGCGGTAAGCATTAAAAAGCATGGTGCACGAGAGTGCAGTGCCCAACAATATCGTTGGTGCGGTCCAATAGACGCCAAAATGCTCGATAAAGATCCAACTGAGTAACGTACTGAATAGTTGACCAGTCAAGACGCTGGCGTTGCAATAGGGTGCTTCAGGAAATATCAACACCGAGGTGCAGGTCGCTCCCAGTGCGGCGATGATGAGCGTAATCAATATGGATTGTGTGAAAATCAATGCAAGCACACCCAACACTATAAAGCCACATAACCATGCGCCCATTAAACGGTATAGTTCTGAATGATCCGTTGCTTGAGGTATAGTAGGGTGGGTCTGCATGTTGTGACTTTCAAAAATAGATTGTGCGTTAATCTTGTTCCCACGGCAGTTGATGAAATTTCCATCCGCCAGTGAAACCGCGTTGTTTGTGCTCGTTAATTTCGCCTTCAAATCCTTCTAACACGTTAAAAACATTGCTAAAGCCTGCATTGGTGAGTGCTTCAGCCGCCAGTGCCGAGCGCTTACCACTACGGCACAGCAGCAATAGCACATCTGTTTTGGCGAATTTATTATCCACTTCTCGCACAAAGCGAGGATTACGCGTGAGCGATGTACCAGTGGCCCAAGTGATGTGCGCCGTTCCTGGTACGCGACCAACGAAATGCAACTCTTCATTCGAGCGTACATCTACTAAAGTGGCCTCGCCTGAATTGAATAATTGCCACGCTTGAATTGGCGTGACACTACCCGCATAAGCCAGCTCCTGCTCACGCGCTTGAGTGCGTGCGAGATTCAGACTGGCGATGATGTTTTGTTGTTGTTGTGTTGTACTCATATTATTTTGTCTTTCTGATTAAAACCGTGTGGGATTACACCCACACGGATCCTACTTACCATGAAGCTAACCTCAATGAGCTTAATTTCTCTGTGCCGACAGACGGCGAATAACAGCAATAAATCGATCCACTTCCTCGCAGGTGTTATAAAACGCCAAGGATGGGCGGACAGTTGCTTCTACACCAAATCGACGCAAAATCGGTTGCGCGCAGTGGTGCCCCGAGCGAACCGCAATTCCTTCTTCATTCAAGGCTTTGCCCACTTCTTCGGTCGTGTACCCAGCCAGCACAAACGAAAGCACACTTGCTTTGTGCTCAGCCGTGCCAATCAGTCTTACGCCTTTAATCGGCTTGAGGTAGTAAGTCGCGTACTCGAGTAAATCGTGCTCATACTGCGCGATGTTCTCAATCCCCACCTGTTCCACATAATCAATTGCCGCTCCGAGACCAACTGCATCAGCGGGAAGAAGATCTCGCGATGGAGATTGAGCGAAAAGCCGGTGAAGGCGACGATGAAGAGCAGCGCCCAGGTCCAGAGGCCGAAGGCGCGGTGGATGTCGAAGTTGAGGCGCCAGGCGCTGGCGCCGCG
>CAZDLD010000055.1:0-7588 GCA_964506355.1 uncultured Hydromonas sp. | reverse complement strand
TCAGCGATGTTTCCCGTTCCGGCTTCAAATCGATTGGGTGGTGGTTGAAATATGGTTTTTTCAAAGGTCACATCTGCAATCATATTGCCGCCGCCTTGCCATGGGCTCATTTGTTCCAAGATTGCTCGTTTTCCATACACCACGCCAATACCCGTAGGTGCAAACACCTTGTGCCCAGAGAATACGAAGAAGTCCGCGTCAATCGCCTGAACATTTACCCGCATGTGCGAGACCGATTGCGCACCATCAACCAAAGCCTTTGCACCTGAGGCATGGGCGAGAGCAACGATTTCTTGAACGGGTGTTACTGTGCCCAATGCGTTAGAGACTTGCGTCACAGCAACGATTTTGGTGCGTGGATTGAGTAGTTTTGCATACTCAGATAAAATCACTTGACCTGAGTCATCCACTGGAATCACACGAATTTTTGCGCCCACTTCCTGTGCCAATTGTTGCCAAGGCACGATGTTGGCGTGATGCTCCAAATTCGAAACGATGATTTCGTCGTCTTTGCCCACGTTTTGCACGCCCCAAGTCTTAGCCACCAGATTGATGGCTTCAGTTGCACCGCGTACAAAGATGATTTCATCTGACGACGCTGCGCCGATGAATTTAGTCACCTTATTGCGTGCAGACTCGTATGCATCGGTAGCGCGAGCCGCTAATTCATGGGCTGCGCGATGGATGTTTGAGTTTTCGTGCGCATAAAAATATGCAATACGATCAATGACTGATTGGGGTTTGTGCGTGGTGGCTGCATTGTCAAACCAGACCAATTGCTTGCCATTCACACGTTCTTGCAAAATCGGAAAATCACGTCGAATCGCATTGATATCAAATGGAATACCACGATTCTGATGTTTTTCTTTCTGCGCTGATTTTGCGTGAATATCGCCATCGATGTTGTTGCGCGGAGCGATATCCAAAAAGTAATACGCGTTTTTTGGGCTGCCACCAGCAATCGGTTGTTTTGTGTTAGCTGATTCAGCCGATTGAATAGAGGCGTGTTCAGTTTTAAGATTGGGCTCGTGATGGGGCGATCGAGTGGGTTCATTCAATAAATCACGTAACTCATCATCACTGGGCAAACCAAACGACTTCACATCGAATCCATCGTGCACGGGTATGTCAGTATTGTGCCCAGGAGCACTTTCAGCTTCTCCCAAAAAGTAATATGGCGAACCAATAGGGGAAGCAACGGGCGAGGCATTATCTGGCGGAGTAGCATAAGATGGTGTAGGTCGGACAGCTGGCGAGCTGTCTTCAATTCCATGACTCTGCGGCACGCTCAATAATACGTTGCCCAGTTTAGGTTCAAATGCCGTACCGCCTTGTAACAATGTATCTGGTACACCATTGGGTGCGCTTGCGCTGGGAATCAATGAAGGTAAAGACCCACCTGCAAGCAATAGATTTTTAGGCGACTGTGATGACTCAACAGTATTAAAAGCTGAGTTCGCAGTTTGCTCAGATGGCTCAAACCCACCAGCGGTTTTCCCAGTTGGCAAATTGGAGAAAAACTGGCTGGCAAGTCGAGACAGCTCTGCCACATCAGGCAGATCTGCATGATTACTTGTAGGTGTTTGGATAGTCATGGTATTTGCCGATTTCTACGTCTTCTAATACAGCCAACGCATCAGGTGTGTTGACCACCAAAGAGCAATACAATGAAATCAAATACGATGCGATTGCATTGCGGTTAATACCCATGAAGCGAACGGATAAGCCAGGACTTTGCTCGCCTGCCAAACCGGGTTGGAATAAGCCCACGACGCCTTGGCGTTTTTCACCCACGCGCAACAACAAAATTTTGGTTTTGCCATCAGTGACGGGCACTTTGTTTGAAGGCACCAGAGGGATGCCGCGCCAAGTCAAAAATTGTGAACCAAACAAGCTCACGGTCGGTGGTGGAACACCACGGCGTGTGCATTCGCGACCAAAGGCAGCAATTGCCAAAGGATGAGTCAAGAAGAATGCAGGTTCTTTCCAAACTTTTGTCAACAATTCATCCAAATCATCGGGCGTGGGTGCGCCTGTGAGCGGATAAATGATTTGGTCTTCGTGCACATTGGCCAATAAGCCGTAATCAGGGTTATTAATCAATTCTGATTCTTGACGCTCTTTGATGATTTCGGTGGTCAAGCGCAATTGTTCTTTGATTTGGTCGTGCGGGCTGCTGTACAAATCTGATACGCGGGTGTGTACGTCCAAAACCGTGGTCACTGCATTGAGAAAATATTCACGTGGCGTCGTTTCATAATCTACAAATGTTTGCGGCAGGTCTGATTCATCGCGCTGTGAGCACGCCACGCGGATGTTTTCAGGGTCTTTAACTTGATTTAAACGATAAATACCCGCTTCCACAGGAATCCATTGTAAAAAATGTGTGAGCCAGCGTGGTGTAATGATGGGTAGCTGTGGTGTGGTCTTGGTGGCATTGGCCAGTTGACGTGCGGCTGTGTCATGTAAAGCCAATTGCTCGAGCTGTTTTTGTTTGCTCATTGAAGTGCTCCTTTGGTGGTTAAAAAATACAACTTAATCCGCATCACAACCATGGTTGTGTGCACAAAATCAATAAATAGGGCTGTGTGCTGGAGAAGGCTCGCTACTCGTGCGAGCTGTATGAATATTTGTGTATGTTGTTTGCTCTGAAACATCAATCTCATCGGCTAATACCGCACCACGCGGCAGTACATCGTGAATGTTTTGTAACTCTTTTAATAACTGCAGTCCTTCAGGCCAAGGACCAAAACCAGAGTCGGTGTTGATGTGTCCGACATTGCCTGCATTGATGAAATAACTACCCCAATGTTGCGCCCAATATCCAGCTACAGTCAGTTTGACCCAAGGATCATTTGTGCTGGCAACAACTACGGAAGGAAAGGGCAATCGTGATTTGGGGACATCTTCGGCGATACTTCTGACGACTTGATGGTGACTGACGGATGAATACAGTCCCGAATAAGTAAAGCGCCATGGATCTGCGGGTGCTACCAAAAGCACACCAGCGATTTTGTCTGCTGTGTATTGACTGGCCCATACGGTAGCTAAACTACCAAAACTATGTGCGACGATCCAAACGGGGTTTTTTGCCGACTCTAAGGCAAAGATGATTTGTTCACTCCACTGTTCGACCTGTGGGTATTCCCAATCGATGCCTTTGATACGTCGTGCATGGGGAAGCTGTTGTTCCATCCATGTTTGCCAATGTGCTTCACCACTACCGTGGTATCCGGGGACAATCAGCGTGTCAAAAAAATCAGGGGTGTGAAGGTGCGTCATTTGATGGTTCTCGCTTGGTCAGGCGGGTGAGGCTGAGTGCTCAGCCAACACCGCTGTGCTATTGAGACCTATTGAGCAAGGGATTTGCTCAATAGGGGGTGACATGGTGCTTATTTTTTTGGCGCTTCGGCTGGTTTAGTAGCGTTAGCGGCAGGTGCTGTTGGCACATAGATTTGATCAAACACACCACCGTCAGCAAAGTGAGTTGCTTGAGCTTTTGACCAGCCACCGAATCGTTCGTCCACCGTGAACAGTTTCAATTTTGGCAAGCGAGCCACGTCTGCTGGATCGGCCAATTCTGGTTTGATTGGGCGGTAGAAGTTTTTCGCAATGAGTTTTTGACCCACTGGCGAGTACAGGTATTCCAAATACGCTTTGGCCAAGTCTTCTGTACCGTGTTTTTTTGCATAGCTGTCCACTACAGTCACAGGTGGCTCAGTCAAAATTGACACGGGTGGGGTGATGATTTCGAATTTGTCTGCGCCGAATTCTTTGAGTGTCAGATATGCTTCGTTTTCCCAAGTGATGAGCACGTCACCGATGTTGTTCTTGGCAAATGTTGTGGTGGATCCGCGTGCGCCTGAGTCCAGTACAGGGACGTTTTTGTACAATGCGCCCACGAAGTTTTTCGCTTGTGCTTGATCTTTGTTGAATTTGTCTTCAGCAAAGCCCCAAGCCGCAAGGTAGTTCCAACGCGCACCGCCACTGGTTTTTGGATTTGGGGTGATGACTTGCAGACCTGGTTTGACCAAGTCGTCCCAGTTTTTAATGCCTTTTGGATTGCCTTTACGCACCACAAACACGATGGTCGAGGTGTATGGCGAGCTGTTGTGCTCTAAACGCTTTTGCCAATCCGCTGAGGTCAGGCCTTTTTTCGCAATACTGTCCACATCGTAGCCCAGTGATTGAGTGGCGACATCTGCTTCTAGACCGTCGATGATGGCGCGGGTTTGTTTGCCACCGCCGCCGTGCGACTGCTCGATGCTGACATGCTCGCCTGTTTTTCCTTGCCAGTATTTGACGAATTCAGGATTGAATTCTTGGTACAACTCACGGGTAGGATCGTAGGATACGTTGAGCAATTTGCGCTCTGACTTGCCTTTGCCACCGCACGCAACCAATGCAGTGCCGAGCAGACCGATGATGAGTGCCGATGCAACTCGACGGGTCAATTTATTTGAATGGTTCATGACTAAACTCCTTAATATTTAAATGTTGGTGTCACATGAATAATGCGAACAGGCAAATATTAAAGCGTTTCCTATATTATCAAAACCAATTAAAAATGCTTTGCTTATCGTTTTGTTTGGAATATAGATGTGCCTATTTCAGATAAAAAAGCACATCGATAATCTCGATGTGCTTTTGATAATACTTAGAGGATGTTATGAGCGAGATGCCCTTAGCGCGTGGGGTTGATGGCCTCGCGCACGGTGGTTTCGTTCAGTTGTGCATTACACAGCTCGATGAACCGGTACGCAAAACCGCGCAAGAAATGCCCTTGACGAAGCGCAATCATTGTGGTGTTTTCTTCAAATAGATGTTCTGATTGCAGCAGTTTGAGCCCAGTGTCTTTGACGGGGTTAAACGCCATCGAGGCGATGATGCCCACGCCCAATCCCAACTCAGCATAGGTTTTAATCACATCTGAGTCCATCGCCGACATGATGATGTCGGGTGTCAAACCCGCTTTGGCAAAAGTTTTATCGATTGAAGTTCGACCCGTATAGCCATCGTGATAGGTGATGATGGGGTACTGTGCAATGTCTTCTAAAGTTAATTTGTTGATTTTGGTCAATGGATGGTCTGGCGTGACCACCACCGTGTGGTGCCACGAATAATAGGGGAACGAAATCAAATCCTGCACATTGGGCAATGCTTCAGTCGCAATGCCCAAATCCGCACGTCCATCGAGCAACATGTTCACGATTTCATCAGGGCTGCCTTGGTGTAGGCGCAAATGCACTTTTGGAAATGCGTCTTTGAAATGCGCGACCACAGGTGGCAGGGCATAGCGCGACTGCGTGTGCGTGGTGGCGACGGTGAGCTGGCCTTCGTCACGGCTGGTGTATTGATCGGCCAGACTTTTGATGTTTTTGGCGTCCAGTAACATGCGCTCAACAATGACCACCAAATCACGCCCAGGAGCGGTAAGACCCAACAGTCGCTTGCCTTTGCGTACGAACAGCTCGACGCCCAATTCATCCTCAAGGTCTTTGATGTGTTTGGACACCCCCGACTGCGAGGTGAATAGGGCGTTGCCCACCTCGGTGAGGTTGAAGTTGCAGCGAACGGTCTCGCGGATGATGCGCAGTTGTTGAAAATTCATGGATGACTCCTATTAGATGCCGCTGCCTGCTTGCTCGAACACACTCAGACGAGAGGGTACGAGTACCACATCCTGTCCCTCTGTTAACTTTAGCTCAGCCACGCGCTCGCGTGACAGTTCTACTTCGAAGTTCTGACCTGTGGCGCCATTCGTGCCGTCCAGTTCGATTTTTGAGTTGGCAGAGAAGGACAGTATGCGCGCAATTTTGGCATGGATGCCATCGACATTGTCCTCTGGAAAGGCAATGTCCAGCTCGTGCGGACGGGCAAAGGCCACCACTTGTGCACCTTGCTCGAACTGTTTGCCTGTGTGTTGTAACACATCTGCTTCGCCCACACGCACATCTTCGCCGTCCACGCGTCCATGAAATAAATTGACCGAGCCCAAAAAACTGTACACAAACGGCGTGGCAGGGTTGCGGTAGACTTCTTCGGCAGTGCCAATTTGCTCCACGCGCCCTTGGTTCATTAACACGATGCGATCGGCCACTTCAAGCGCCTCTTCTTGATCATGGGTCACAAAAATCGAAGTGATGTGCAAATCATCGTGCAAGCGACGCAACCAGCGGCGCAATTCTTTACGCACCTTGGCATCAAGCGCACCAAACGGCTCATCGAGCAACAACACACGCGGCTCAACCGCAAGCGCACGTGCCAGCGCAATACGCTGACGTTGTCCACCAGAGAGCTGCGTGGGTAGACGATCAGCCAGCCAATCGAGCTGAACCAAATCAAGCAGCTCATGTACTTTGTGTTTGATTTGAGTTTCAGTGGGACGCTCAGATTTGTGCTTCATGCGCATGCCAAAAGCGATGTTGTCAAATACGCTCATGTGGCGAAACAATGCGTAATGCTGAAACACAAAGCCGACCTGACGTTCGCGCACATGGGTGTTGGATGCGTCTTCGCCTTCCAAAATCACCTGACCCGAGTCTGGAGTCTCCAGACCGGCGATGATGCGCAGCAATGAGGTTTTGCCGCACCCCGATGGGCCCAATAATGCAACCAGCTCGCCTGTAGGGAACTCCAAAGAAATATTGTCCAATGCGACGAAATCGCCAAATTGCTTGTGGATGTTATTGACTTGAATGCTCATGGTTTTCTTTCAAATAGGGTGATGTTGCCACCGTTTAATCTAATGCTATGTTTGATTGGTATCGTTCGTTAATATGTCGAATATGTCGATTTATGGGGTTTGAACGGCTCTAGGCGCTTCCATCGGTAAATCATCCGAAACCTGATGTACACGAGACTCGACCCAAGTCTTAATCACCAAGGTCACCAGCGCCAGCAAAGCGAGCAAAGACGCCACCGCAAATGCCGCTGAAAATTGATACTCGTTATACAAAATTTCTACTTGTAAGGGCAGGGTATTGGTCTGGCCGCGAATATGCCCCGACACCACCGAAACCGCTCCGAACTCGCCCATAGCACGGGCATTACACAAAATAACGCCATAAACCAAGCCCCATTTCACATTGGGTAAGGTCACATACCAAAAAGTTTGCCAGCCATTCGCACCCAGTACAATTGCGGCTTCCTCCTCTTCTTTGCCTTGCGCTTCCATTAAAGGAATCAACTCTCGGGCTACGAACGGGAACGTCACAAACACTGTCGCCAGCACAATGCCAGGTACAGCAAAAATAATCTTGATGTCATGCTCGAGTAACCACGGGCCGAACCAACCTTGCGCGCCAAACAACAGCACATATACCAAACCCGCAACCACAGGCGACACCGAGAAGGGCAGATCAATCAGCGTGGTCAACAGTTGTTTGCCACGAAATTGAAATTTTGCGATACACCACGCCGCAGCAACACCGAACACCAAGTTCAGAGGCACTGCAATCGCAGCGGCCAGTAGGGTTAGATTCAAGGCTGAAAGCGTGCTGTCATTCCACAGTGCTTGTAAGTATGTATCCAGCCCCTTGCGCAGACCTTCGCCCAAGGCTGGGACCTGGCCACCGAGTTCACCAAC
>CAZDLD010000054.1:10091-10325 GCA_964506355.1 uncultured Hydromonas sp. | reverse complement strand
CAGCAGGGTAAGGCTTGGAGCTCAGCAGGGATTTCGGCTGGTATCGACTTGTCATTGCACTTGGTTGGGCAGATTTTGGACATGACTTGGGCGGATAAAACCGCTCGTCAGATGGATTATGTGGGCAATTGGCGATCGGCCAGTTGAGCCTTGTTAAAATAGGAAGAAAATGCATGAAATACCCCATCCATTTACTCGAGAGATTGGAGTCAGCCCAATTGCCTCCTTGGGAAG
>CAZDLD010000054.1:0-10081 GCA_964506355.1 uncultured Hydromonas sp. | reverse complement strand
AAGAGTTGTCCGTGACGTGTGTCAACAACCAACAGTTGATTTTGATACAGGCCAAAGGTGAGTATCCTTGGCATCAACACGATGAGCGCGACGATGTGTTTTTGGTCTTGGCTGGTTGCTTGCAGGTGGAACTGCTCGACCAGATTGTGGCTGTGCGTGCAGGCGAGTTGTACGTCGTACCCAAGGGTGTGGCGCATCGCACATGGTCGGAAGATGGGGCGCAGGTCTTGTTAATCGAGCCAATAGAGATGGCGCCATGAAAACCAAGCATATTTTGCAAGCCTTGCTGGTGGTTCTTGTCTGGGGCGTGAATTTTGTGGTGATACGCTGGGGCTTGGGCGAGGTGCCGCCGTTTATGTTGGCTGCTTTGCGCTTTGTCTGTGCGGCGCTACCTGCAATTTGGTTCATCCGCAAACCCGACGTACCTTGGCGCTGGATTGTCATCTATGGTCTGCTCAACAGTTTTGCGCAGTTCGCATTTTTGTTCTGGGCGATGCGCGTGGGCATGCCCGCAGGTTTGGCCTCGGTGGTGCATCAATCTCAGGTGTTTTTCACCTTGATTTTGTCGGTGCTGATTTTGCAGCAGCGCACTCAGTGGGCGCAGTGGTTGGGCTTGTTATGTGCGTTGTTGGGCTTGGGTTTGATGGCGTATGGGCGTGGCACGGGTCTTGGGCACATGACGGGCGTTGGGTTGCTATTCAATCTCATGGGTGCGTTGGCGTGGGCAGGCGGCAATATCGTGGTCAGCAGTATACGCAAAGCAGGCTTTGCACCCGATGCCTTGAGTTTGGTGGTCTGGTCCAGTTTGGTGCCAATTGTACCGTTTGCGCTGCTCTCGTGGCTGTTCGAACGTGGCATCGCGCCTGATTGGCAGGCGTTGACTTGGCACACTGCGGTCTCAGTGTTGTATCTGGCATGGGTGGCAACGCTGCTCGGTTATGGCTTGTGGAGTCGATTGCTTGGCTTGTATGAGCCGAATCGTGTGGCGCCTTTTTCATTGTTGGTGCCTGTGGTCGGATTATTGACCGCATGGTGGGTATTGGGCGAGAAATTGAATGCGTGGCAGTGGTGGGGCAGCGTTGTGTTGATGACGGGGCTGGTGGTCAATTTATTCGGTGCGCGGCTGTGGGCGTCTGTGTGTTCAACTGTTTTGGGGAAGCATTTATGATTCAGGTGTACTGCGTGTTGCCGCCATCGGTGTTGCTCACGGATTTGGCGGGTCCCTTGGATGCCTTGCGCTTTGCCAAACGTTTTGGTGCGGATTTGGATGTGCGTTTGGTCTCGGTTCTGCCGCAGGTCAGTGCCACGGCGGGTTTGGCATTGACTGGCTTGCAGCCTTTGCCCAAGCAGCTCAATCAGGGCGATGTGCTGCTCATACCGGGTGCGGTCGATGAGGTTTTGGCCTATCAGAGCGACGCGGGGCGGGCGACTGCGCAGTGGTTACGGCAGGTGTTTGACCCCACACAGCACCAAATCATCACGGTGTGCTCCGGGGTATTTCTGCTCGGCGAGGCGGGGTTGCTCGAGGGTGTGAAGTGCACCACGCACCACAATTTACTCAATGAATTGCGACTTCGTTGTCCGAGTGCACTGGTGGAGGACAACCGCGTGTTTGTCGACAGTGGTGCGATACTCACCAGTGCTGGGGTGACAGCGGGGTTCGATGTGATTTTGCACTGGTTGGCGCAACGCTTCGGTGCGCCTTTGGCACTGCAAGTGGCGCGGCACATGAATGTGTATTTTCGCCGTGCGCCCAGTGATGCGGCGCTCTCGCCGTGGTTGGTGGCGCGCAATCACATGCACCCAGCGGTACATCGGGTGCAGGATGCGATTGCGCAGGGCTTGGTGCAGGGCAATCATCACAGGCAGGACTTAAATGATTTGGCGCAGATTGCCTGCGTGAGTGCGCGTCATTTGAGCCGCGTGTTTAAGCAGTGTACGGGCATGACGGTGCACGACTATCAGCTCACGCTCAAACATGTGTTGTTTGCTCAATGGCAAGCGCAGGGACTGAGCCAAGAAAAATCTGCACTCGCAGCAGGATTCTCCAGTGCGCACGCATGGCGCCGCTCGCGCAAAGCCATGGGACTGGCATCCAACAGCTAAATGATGGCTGTGCTCAATTCATCGAGTGCAGGCCGAACACATTGCCCTCAGTGTCCACGCCCAGTGCGATGTAGCCATATTCGCCGATGGAAAATTTGTCGCGGTTGATTAGTCCGCCATTGGCCACGATGCGCGATGCTTCGAGCGCGCAGTCATCACAGCTGAAATACACCAGCGTGCCCATGCCGCCCGACGGGCAACCCGCCATCTGCACCAGCGCGCCCGATGCGCCGTATTGACTGCCGTCCATATTGAACGCACGCATTTGCAAATCTGGCATGTGGTCGGTGTTCAGCGGCGAGAGTTTGCAGTTCAAGACCGCTTCATAGAACTTTTGCGCACGGGCCATGTCTTGCACATAAATTTCAAACCAGCCAACGGGATTGGGTTTCATGGTGTGCTCCTTTGTGTGAGGTTAGGCGTGCTCAGTGTAGCAAAAACATCTAGTAGGTTCAATGGTTACAACCAACGCGCCAACCAAATTCGAGCGCGCATCCCCAGCTCGCTGGTGTAGCCCATTTGCGTGAAGTGCAGGCGCCCGTTTGCATCAATGACCGCAAACGAGGGCACACCGCTCAAACCATAGGCGCTGAGCACACTGGCATCGCCATCCATCACCACGCGCCAATCGAGCTGGCGTTGGTCGAGCACCGCTTGCACTTGCGCTGCGCTGCCCGATTGAGTGGCGATGATGAGTAAGGGAATGTCGGCGTCGTGCGCGAGTCGGTTGATGCTGTGCTCCTCGGTTCGGCACACGGGGCACCATTCGGCCCAAAAAATCAACGCCACTGGCTTGCCTGTATGCGCCGCACGAAAAGCGGACAGGGATACGGCCGAGCCATCGGCGTAATGGGCGGTGAATTCAGGGGCGTGTGCAGGCACGTCGTGGGTGCGCCAAGCGTTGACCAAGGTGATGATGAGTACGAACAAGGCGATGTATTTGAACCATGACCATAGGGTTTGTTTCATAGTGTCGTCCAAAGCTTATTCAGCAGGCAGTTGTTCGCCGATATGCACCCAATCCACTTGGGTATCAAAATGCACGTGTGACTCGGGAGTGCGATCTAAATCGGAAGTGAACAGTGCGCGTGCGATGTGAATCTCGTGCGCGCAACTTTGAGATTTAAAAAACATTGGACTGCCGCATTGGCTGCAAAATCCACGCTGGCTGATGACAAGCACCGAGTTTAGAGGGGTGCTGGATGCAAACCATGTGAGTTTTTTCTCGGGGTCGGCAATCTCAACCTGTTCTGCATCAAATCCCGCCCATGTCACAAAAGCAGCACCATGTGCGCGCTGACAACGGGTGCAGTGGCAGTGAACCACCCATTTAGAGGGAAGTTGCGCGGTGAAATGAATGCTGCCGCAAAGACAAGCGCCGTGAGCAGTGTTGTGCATGGGTTTGACTTGAAGTGGGTTTGAATTAGGCTTGAATCAAACGCGCAATATCCGCATAAACTTCCTCGCGGTCGGTCTCGTTCAAAATTTCATGGCGCATATTGGGGTACTCAATCTGTGCGACTGACAGCCCTGCATCGGTGAGTTGTTTGCACAGTTTTTCAGTGCCACGGCCAAATTCAGTTGTGGGGTCATCGTCGCCCCAGAGTACCGCGAAGCTGACGGATTTTGGAATTTTGGCGATTTCTTTGAGGTCAAAGGCCACGCGCATGAATTCAAACATATCCATAAAACCCTTGGGTGTGAATGAGAACCCGCACAGGGGATCTTTGACATAGTTCAGGATGTTATCGCGGTTGGCGCTGAGCCAGTCAAATGACGTTTCATTCGGGACATAATGCTTGTTGTATTCAACAAAAGTATTGTTGAATATCGACCGTTTGCCAGGGCGCAATTTGTGTTCGAGTTTGGCCAAATGATAGGCCAATCCGAACAACCAAGGTGATTTGACAGGCGCTCCAGTCATAAATACTTGACGAATGTCGTGGTGGGTTTGCGCGTAGCGCAACGCAATCGCCGAGCCCATGCTGTGTCCAAACAGAATATTGGGCAAATCATTTTGGAACGAGGCGAACAGTACTTCAATGTCGGTGAAGATTTGCTTCGCACCGCCGAAGCTGTCGTGTCCAAAGTCACCCACTGCTTGCTTGGTGTGGTATTGACCATGCCCGCGTAAATCAAAGGTGATGACGTTGCCGCCCTGAGCGGCGATGAACTGTGCGAATTCGCGGTAGCGCAAAGAATGCTCAACCATACCGTGAACAATCACCATATTGAATTTCGCGATGGGTGAGGCTGGAAACAAATGGTGATTGATCATGGTGTGGGATGGCCTTTAAATTATTCTGGTTTAGGCACGTCGGCGGTTTTTTGGTCGCGAGCCATTTGTGCTTGTGCGCTGCTGGTATCGACCACGCCTTTGGAATTCGGGAAGTTGGTTTGCAGCACTTTGAGGGTGTCGTTGCGCATATCGGTCATGCCGAGCTTGCCATACGAATTGGCCATGACAATCAATGCGTGCTCCACAGACGGTGTGCCGTCAAAGTTTTTGAGCAACTCTTGCGAGCGGTTGATGGCGGCCAGGTAGGCTTCGCGCTCGTAGTAGTACTGAGCGATGCTGAGCTGTTGTTGCGCCAACACATCGACCAATTGAATCATGCGTTTGCGCGCATCGGGTGCATAACGGCTGTTCGGAAAGCGCGTGACCAAGGATTTGAACGACTCAAATGCTTCTTTGGCCGCTTTTGGGTCGCTGGCTTTGGTGCCGACATCGCTGGTAATCAGCGCTTTGATAAAACCTGTGTTGTTGTTGTAATTGATGATGCCCTTGAGGTAGTACATGTAGTCCAGCTGCGGGTGCGAGCCGTTCAGCGTGATGAATCGGTCGGCCGCGCCCAGTGCCTTGAGGCGGCTGTCATCCTTCCAATACACATACGGCAGCTCCAATTGAGCTTGCGTGGCTTGAGCTGAGAATGGAAATTGTGCAATGGTTGCTTCTAACAGGGCTGCCGAACGGGTATAATCACCCGCATTCATTTGATCGCGTCCTTCGTTGTAGAGCTTCTCAACACTCCAACCTGCGAATTCATTTTTCTCTTCAGTGGCGCAACCAGTCAATAAACTGAAACCAACCGCCATTAGCATAAATGCCCGTACCGATTTGTGCGTCAAACTTTTTAGGATAAATAAAGACATGTCAGAACCTTCTGTGAGTGAATTGGACAACGATATTAACAACGATTATAGCGCATGGGACGATGATGTGGCGCTCAATTCGATTAATTTAGACCCCATTGAACTGGTGGTGGATGAGGCCGCCAGTGGTAAACGTCTGGACGCGGCCTTGGGTTTACTGCTGCCTGATTTTTCGCGCTCGCGCATGCAAAAATGGCTCAAAGACAACGCCGTCACCTGCAATGGCGTGGTGACCACTTCGCCGCGGCACATTGTATATGTGCATGATGTACTCAATGTGCAGCCACAGGCCTCGGACGAGATGAAGGCCTACACCGCGCAGGAAGTCCCGCTGGACATCGTCTATGAAGACGACGACATTTTGGTACTGAACAAACCAGCGGGCTTGGTGGTGCATCCTGGCAGTGGCAACTGGGAGGGTACCTTGCTCAACGGTCTGCTGTTTGCCTACCCATCGATTAGCCAAGTGCCGCGTGCAGGCATCGTGCACCGACTGGACAAAGACACCTCGGGACTGATGGTGGTGGCCAAAACCGTGATGGCGCAAACCGACTTGGTGCGCCAATTGCAAGCGCGCACGGTCAAACGCCGTTACCTCGCCATAGTTCAGGGCGAGATTGACGCCTTTGGCACGGTGGACGCGGGCATTGGGCGCAGCCCGCAAGACCGCCTCAAAATGGCGGTACTGGTCGGTCAAAGTGGTAAACCCGCACGCACGCATTATCAAAGCATGGGTTTTTGGCAATTCGCACAAAAACCCTATTCTATCGTGGTCTGTCAGCTCGAATCAGGACGTACCCACCAAATTCGCGTGCACATGCAGCACAAAGGATTCCCACTGGTGGGCGACCCTGTGTACGGCGAGAGGCGCGGCGCGCGCAGCAGCATTGCCAAGACCATCGTCGGCGAGCAAGCATTCAACCGCCAAGCGCTGCATGCCTACCAACTCGGCTTAATCCATCCGCGTTCGGGCGAATACATGAGCTGGCAGTGCGAGCTGCCGCAGGACATGGTTGAGTTGCTGGCGAGCATGGGCGTGGCTGAGTTGCCCCTGCCCGAATCGGATATGGAGATGGAGGCGCTGCTTTGATTCACCCCAATTGGTCCGCACCTGCGCACGTCCACGCATTCACCACCACCCGCGATGCCCAAATCAAGGGCAAAAGCGGCGTGAGTCTGCCGCCATTCGATGGCTTTAACCTTGCCACGCACGTGGGCGACGATGCGCATGCGGTGGCGAGCAACCGCGCACTGCTGCGCGAGCTGGTGCCGAGCGAGCCGCTGTGGCTCAATCAAACCCATGGTATTGAGGTGTTTTCAAAGAGGGCAGACTCCATTGATTCCGACCGTTCTGGAAATGCAGCTACCTGCAAATCAATGGAGTCTGACCCCTTTGAAAATAATATCCCCGAAGCGGATGCGGTGCTGGTGACCGAGCCGAATCAAGTGGCGGTGATTATGACTGCCGACTGTTTGCCTGTGCTGTTCACCACACGCAGGGGCACTATGGTCGCGGGTGCGCACGCAGGTTGGCGCAGTTTGGTCGGCGGCGTGCTTGAGCGCACGGTTGACGCGATGCAGCAGGCAGGTGCGCAGACGGCGGACATCATCGCGTGGATGGGGCCGGCGATTGGCGCGCAGCAGTTCGAAATCGGCGCAGAGGTGCGCACGCAATTCATCAGTGAAAACGCCCAGTTGGGCATCTCAGAAGCCGCAACCACTGCGTGTTTCCAAGCGCATAGCGAGCATAAATTTTTGGCCGACATCTACGCGCTGGCACGCCTGCGCTTGCACCACGCTGGCGTCAGCGACGTGCAGGGCGGACAATACTGCACGGTCTCGGATGCACAGCGCTTCTACTCCTATCGCCGCGATGGGGTGACGGGGCGTATGGCGAGTGTGATTTGGTTTGAATAAGGTGGATATGTAACACACAATGGGCAACTTGCTTCGTTATCTACTCTTGGCAGGACTGGGCGTGGCGCATGCGCAGACGTTCTCAACTTGGCCGTCGGGCGCGGTGCAAATCATCATTTTAAGTTTGGTCTGGGCGCTTTTGGCGAGTGCTGCACCGACGCACAATCCTGTGCGTCAGATGTTTGTTTTTGCGTGGGCGTGGTACTGCGCGGGCTTGTACTGGCTGCATTTCAGTATGCACGACATTGGCGGCTTGCCCACTTGGATGTCGGTGCTTGCGATTATGGGGCTGTCTGCTTATTTGGCGGGGTTTTATGCGTTGATGGCGTGGGTTTGGCGGCGCTACTTTACGGGACAAAAAACCTCGGACTATTTGGTCGCGATGCCTGCTTTGTGGCTGGGGGCGCAGTTGTTGCAAGGTTATGTGTTGGGCGGGATTCCGAATATGCTCACGGGTTATGCGCAGCTGGACAATGTGCTGCTCAAAGGTTGGTTCCCTGTGCTCGGTGTGTATGGCGTGGGCGCGGTTGCCGCGGTTATCAGCGGCGCACTGGCATGGTTGTGGGTGGGTTTGCGTCAGCGCAGCTGGCTGTATCAACCGCGCGCCTTGATGGCGACGGGTTTGGTGTTGGCGCTGATTGCGGTGACAGGCTTGATTGCGCAGGGCGTGAGTTGGGGGCAGGCGGCAGGTGCGCCCGTGTCGGTGCGCGTGGTGCAGCCGAATGTGGCACAGACGATTAAGTTTGATCGCGATGAAATTCTGCGCAGCACGAATGTTGCCTTGGCTGCGGCGATGCGCAGCCCAGCCCAATTGACGGTATTTCCCGAGACCATGCTGCCTTATCCGTGGCATCAGGCGCCCGAGCAGGGTCTGACGGCGCTGAATCAGACTTTAAAATCCAGCCAACGCGCAGTGATGATGGGCAGCGTTGGCGTGAGTGCAAATGCGAGCGCAAGCGCAAGCGAGTATTTCAACAGTGCGATGTGGCTCGATGGTTCAGGTGATGTGCTTAACCCAAATCGCTACGATAAAATTCATTTACTGCCTTTTGGCGAGACCATTCCCGTGGGGTTTCAATGGTTTGTCAAAGCCATGAATATTCCGCTGGGCGGCTATGGCGTGGGGCAATCACGCACGCCTTTTGTGCTCCACACGCCCGCGGGCGCGGTGCGTGTGGCGGCGAATATTTGTTATGAAAATGTGTTTGGCGAGGAGCTGGCGAGCTGGCATCAGAACGACGCCCAAGCGCCGAATCTGTGGGTGAATTTAACCAATTTGGGTTGGTTTGGCGATGCGCGCACTTCGGCGGTGCACTTGCAATTTTTGCAGATGTCGCGCGCCCGTGCGATGGAATTGGCACGCCCCATGCTCGCCGCGACCAACACTGGGGTGAGTGCTTACATCACGCCAGATGGCGCAGTGGCGCAGCGTCTACCCGCGCAAGTTGCCGCGACTGGGGATTGGCAAGTACAACCGTATCAGGGCATGACGCTGTATGCGGCGTGGGGCAATCGCCCGATGTTTGCGCTGCTGGGGCTGTTTGCACTGTGGCTGCTGAGCACAAAGGTGAAACGTGAACGATAACATCAAGTCTGAAAAAATCGAACCAACGCCACAAGCGCGTCATTGGGCGCGTCACTGGGCGCTGGCCTTGTTGCTCCTGAGTGTGACCGTGTGGTTACTCACCCTGTGGTTGCAGCGCAGCCATCCGCAATGGTTGTGGTTGCCGTATGTGAAGGCGTTTGCCGAGGCCGCGTGTATCGGCGGTCTGGCCGATTGGTTCGCGATTACTGCCCTGTTTCGTCATCCTTTGGGCGTGCCGTTGCCGCACACCGCGATACTGCCGAGTAAACAAGCGCAACTGGCGCATGGCGTGGCCAATTTCATCGGTGGCAAC
This sequence comes from uncultured Hydromonas sp., assembly GCA_964506355.1. Lineage (GTDB taxonomy): Bacteria > Pseudomonadota > Gammaproteobacteria > Burkholderiales > Burkholderiaceae > CTSOIL-112. Next base: position 1,007 of record CAZDLD010000054.1, on the reverse strand, counting down.
TTTCTCGATGCGCAGATGGTCGGCGAGCAAGTGCGCCGCTATCAAGTCGGTGAGCGCGTCGCAGACTATGTGCACACGCAATTGACGGTTGAAATGGTGGCAGAGCGCACGCCGATGGTGTTGCAGGCGGTGCTGGCGCGCATTCCGCAGCATCCGCCGCAGTCGTGGTTGCAGGCGGGGCAACAATCCTTAGCGGACTACGTCACGGGCGAGCGCCTCGGGCGTGGCGCAGCGCAGGTGCTCACTTGGGCGCAAGTCGAGCACACCGATCGTTGGTTGATCAATCGACTGGCGCAGGCTTTGCATGATTTTTGCAGCGCCGAGGACGCGGCCGAACGGGTGCGCCCGTGGTTGGCGCAGATCATCGTGCAGGCCAATGAACACAACGCCAGCTGGTGGGACAAAATTAAATCCACCATGACGGGACAGGCCATCGACTGGGTCGACGATTGGATCATTGAAAAAGTTTTAACGGGCGGCAAGTCCTTGGCCGAGCGGGTGCAGTCTGACCCCGAGCACCCGATACATCTGTGGTTCTCGGCGCAGTGTGTGGATTGGCAGCTGCAATTGTTGAACAACCCGAACGCGCACGAATGGCTCGAGCGCAATGCCAAAGCAGGCTTGAACAACCCAATGTTCAGCGAGTGGCTCACCCGCATGTGGCAGCGCATTCATGCGTGGCTCAGCCAGATGAGCGCGCCCAATACGCCACAGGTACAGTTTATCGCGCAGATGGTGCACGACGCGCTCAAGCAACAGCTCGAATTGGCGCCACGCCGCGCAAAGTTGACCGACCTTGTGGCCACGACCTGCGAGCGCATTTTGCACACCCAACAAGGCGCGTTGCGCAAGTGGATTGCCACTGAGCTCAACGCGTGGAGCAAAGAGCGTTTGAATGACGCGCTCGAGGAGGCCATCGGCAATGATTTGCAATACATCCGCATCAATGGCACACTGATTGGTGGGCTGATTGGGCTGGGTTTGTATGCGCTGGCACAGTATTTGGG
>CAZDLD010000053.1:0-10495 GCA_964506355.1 uncultured Hydromonas sp. | reverse complement strand
TCATGGTGTCACCCCCAAAGCCGAAACCGCCAAAGCCGTCACAATCGCCGTACTCAGAAACACCAGCACCATGAGCATCGAGCCCACCGAGAGTGAGGCCATGCCGCAGATGCCGTGACCCGAAGTACAACCGCCACCCAAGCGAGCGCCAAAGCCAATCAGCAAGCCACCAACAACCAAGCGCCAAGTCTGCACCTGAGTTGCTTCAGCGGGCAAACCCATGAGCACATAAATCACGCCACCGAGCAGCATGCCAACGGCATAGACCAAGCGCCACTGGCGCGAGTCGCGCAAATTGGCTTGTTGAAAAAAAGGTAATTTGGAGAACCACGACCAAGACGCGCTAAAAAACGTGCTCGCGCCGCCCAGTCGCCCTGTGGTGATGTACAAGAACGCCACGCCCAAGCCGATGAGCGCACCGCCGATGATGTAGCGCGCCATCCCGAAAGGAAAGTAATCTGTCAACATGAGAAATTCCGCAGAGAGTATAGAAACAGCCGTGAGGGTATCACAGACCCTGCACAAATGCACCTGCGACGTGCTGCGGCACGCGTATTGTACTTGTGTCCGTACTGAACTTAATTGCAGTGCACTCCAGCCCGCACCACACCCACGCACGGATTCGCACCCATGGCGTAGCTCAAATCCGCAGGTCGGGCGATGTCCCACAGCGCAAAATCCGCAGGCGCACCGAGGGCGAGTTGCCCATGCAGCGTTTCTAAGCCCAGCGCCCGCGCCGCGTGGCAGGTCGCGCCTGCCAGCGCCTCAACAGGCGTAAGCTTGAACAAGGTACACGCCATATTCATTGCCAAGAGCAAGGAGGTCAAGGGCGAGGTGCCCGGGTTGCAATCGGTCGCCACCGCCATCGCCACCCCTGCGCTGCGCAATCCCTCTATGGGCGGCAATTTTGTTTCGCGCAGGAAATAAAATGCACTGGGCAACAGCACCGCCACCGTGCCACTGGCGCGCATGGCGGCTATGCCATCTGCCGACAGATACTCCAGATGGTCGGCCGACAGACCGCCATACTGCGCCACCAAAGCCGCGCCATCCTGATCGGAGAGTTGCTCGGCGTGGAGTTTCACTGGCAAGCCCAAATGCTGAGCGGCAACGAACACCCGCTCGGTCTGCGCACGGCTAAAGCCAATGCGCTCACAAAACGCATCCACCGCGTCAACCAAACCTTCAGCGTACAATGCGGGCAGCATCTGCGTACACACAAAATCAATGTACGCATCGGCACGCCCAGCAAACTCAGGCGGCACCGCGTGCGCGCCCAGAAAAGTGGTGCGCACGGTCACGGGTAAAATTTGTCCGATGTGGCGCGCCACGCGCAGCATATTTGCCTCGGCGGCCAATGACAGCCCATAACCCGATTTGATTTCGAGGGTGGTGACGCCTTGCGCGAGCATGGCACGCACCCGTGGCAAGGTTTGCGCCAACAAGTCTTCAAAACTTGCAGCGCGGGTGGCATTCATGGTCGAGACGATGCCGCCGCCTGATTGGGCAATAGCCTCGTAGGACACGCCATTGAGCCGCGCTTCAAACTCATTGCTGCGGTTGCCCGCGTAGACCACATGGGTGTGGCAATCAATCAGGCCAGGCGTGAGCCACGCGCCGTGTCCATCATAGCGGTGATTTGCATGCACATCCGCAGGCAAATCACTCTGCGCCCCCAACCACGCCACACGACCATCTATGACCGCGATGGCGGCGTTCAACACCTCGCCATAGCTGCGTGCGCCATCGGTCATGGTGGCGATGTGGATGTTGTGCCAAAGGGCGTCAAAGTGTTTCATGAATAACCTTTATGCCTTCAAATTATCGGCGCTGATTGAGTGGCGTACAAACGCACCACATACAACGTCGTCAAGCGCGGCGAATGGCCGCGCAGCGGAACATCATTAAGTTCCAACAACTCATGGGGCAAGAAGCGCACCCCAGAAGCCAGATCAATCGCCTCGCCCTGCGCATGGTAAACCAACATGATCTGTCCTTTGGCCTGCAGGCTAAACTCACCCAAACAGTGCATCAGCTCGATGCTGTGCGTCCAGAACTGCCGGCGGGTCATGACATTAAAATCCACCACCGCGTCATCGAGCAGCTCGGCAGTCAACTCGTCTTCGCCCGCAAACTGAAAAGCGGGCGAATCAGGCGTCAAGGTAAACGACACTTGACGATTGACGTGCAGCACCAGCCCCGCGCCCGAACGAATCAACAACGACCTGTCCACGCCACGAAACATCGAAAACACACTGTCACTCACAACAGGCGCACAACTCACGCGCCATTCAAAATGGTCTAAATCAGCACCTTCAGGTGCGCACGCAAGTTCAGTGGTCACGCCCAAACCGTTTTTCCATGGCATGGCGCGATAGTCGGCAGGGGTGTATTTTTTCAACGCGCCCCACCTTCAATGTTTACATTCAATTGCTGTACCAAACGCGCAACCAACCGTGCCGCCACGCGTGCCCCGCGCTGGTCGATGTCGTAGAGCGGGTTGAGTTCGGCCAAATCCGCCACGCGCAATTTCCCCGAATTGGCCACGCAGTCGAGCACCGCCTCCACCACCGCCAGCTCTACGCCACGCGCCGCAGGTGCGGACACCGCGGGCATCACAGCCGCTGGTAGCACGTCCAAATCTATAGTGAAATAAAGGTGGTCTACATTTTGAATAAAGCTGTGCACTGTTTGCAGCACCGCGCTCAGCTGGTTCACGCCCATGTCGTCATCGAGCCGCCACGTGACATTCAACTCATCCGCCCGTTTGAACAAGGCCGCCGTATTGGCAAAGCGGCTCACACCCAAACAACAGTAATTAAAATCCCAACCACGCGCCGCGCAGTCATCGGCGATTTGCCGAAATGGCGTGCCCGAACTGCCTTGGTTGTGCTCATTCAAACGCAAATCAAAATGCGCGTCTAAATTGATGATGCCAATTTTGGGGCATGGTTCATCGCTTAGATGCTGCGCCAGTCCGCTGAATGTGCCGTAGGCCATCTCATGTCCACCACCGATGGCGATGGGAAATGCGCCTTGCTGCAACAGCTGCGCCACAGTGTCGGCCAGCTGCATCTGCGCGTGCTCCATCGCATCGTCCGTGCACAGCACATTGCCCACATCGACCAAGCCGCGGGTATTGAGCACAGGCATATTGCCCAGCAACACACGCACCGCATCGGCGCCGCCCTTCGCACCCACACGACCGTGGTTGCGCGCCACACCCGCGTCACAATTGAACCCGAGCAAGGCCACCGCACCCGCAAGATTGTCCGCACGCGCAAACTGCATCACCTGATGCCAGCGCAGCCCGAGCTCGCCCTCGACATCATCGGTGCGTCCTTGCCATTGCCATGTGTTTTTGAGTGTGTTCATTGTCATTCATTGTCATTTTTAGCGTTGGTGATTAACTGTTTACAAGTATAAACCTGCGAACAAATCATGGCTGCCCTGATTCAATGTGCCGCCGATGACCAACTCTTTCGCCTGCTCGATGTCGGGCGCTAAATAACGGTCAGTGCTGTAAAAATCAACCTTTGAGCGCAGTTGAGCGAACAAAACTTCCAAACGTTTTGAGGTTTTCAGCGGACGGTGAAAATCGATGCCCTGGCCAGCTGCCAGTAACTCTATCCCCAAAATCGCAGCGGTGTTGTGCGCCATGTCGTGCAGGCGACGTGCGGCATAGGTCGCCATGCTCACGTGGTCTTCTTGGTTGGCTGAGGTCGGCAAGCTGTCCACACTGGCGGGATGCGCAATGGATTTGTTTTCGGATGCCAGTGCCGCGGCGGTCACGTGGGCAATCATAAAGCCCGAATTCACGCCCGCTTCTTTGACCAAAAATGGCGGCAGGTTGGACAGGGTCGCGTCAATCAACAGCGCCATGCGGCGCTCAGAAATCGCACCAATCTCAGAAATCGCCAATGCCAACACATCCGCGGCAAAGGCCACAGGCTCGGCGTGAAAATTCCCACCCGAAATCACATCGCCCGTGTCGGTGAAAATCAAGGGATTGTCGGTAACCGCATTCGCCTCAATCAGCAAAGTGCGCGCCGACTGGATGATGATGTCCAAGCACGCGCCCATGACTTGGGGCTGGCAACGCAGGCTGTACGGGTCTTGCACGCGCTCGTCGTCCACCGTGTGCGACTGGCGAATTTCACTGTTGCTGAGCAGCTCACGGAACACCGCTGCCGTGGCAATTTGCCCCACTTGTCCACGCACCTCGTGCACGCGGGCGTCGAACGGTGCATCGCTGCCCTTGGCCGCGTCGATGGACAACGCACCAATCATCACGCCCGCTTCGTACAGTCGTTCGGTCAAGAACAAACCATGCAGCGCCAACGCGGTCGAGACCTGCGTGCCGTTAATCAGTGCCAAACCTTCTTTAGCCTCCAATACGATGGGCGCTATGTCTGCATTTTTAAGCGCGGTCGTGGCCAAAACCATCTCGCCATTCACGCGCACCATGCCCTCGCCCAAAATCGCCAGTGTCATGTGCGAGAGCGGTGCCAAATCACCCGATGCGCCGACCGAGCCTTTGGCAGGAATCGCAGGGATGATGCCCGCGTTGAACATCGCAATCAGGGTGTCAATGACCTGCGCACGGATGCCCGAGTAGCCACGCGCCAGACTGGCGATTTTGGTCAGCATAATCAGGCGCACGATGTTGTCACTGAGCAGCTCGCCCGTGCCGACCGAGTGCGAGAGTATCAAATTGCGTTGCAACTGTTGCAACTGATCCTTGGGGATGCGGGTTTTTGCCAACAGGCCAAAGCCCGTGTTGATGCCGTAGGCGGCGTCGCCCTTCTCAACGATTTTTTGCACCGTATTCGATGAGGCGTGGATGTCGGCATACGCCGATTCGTGCAGCGCAATTTGCGTGTCCGTCGCCCAAATGGTGCGTAAATCGGACAGGGTCATTTTGCCAGGGTGGATGATGAATGTGTTCATTTTAAAATCCTCGTCGTGGGTTTTGCCACGATAGTCTATGTGAGCGTATGGTGTTGGTGTGCGTCACGTGGTTCGTAGTGGCGGGTTTTGAACCCGCCCGTTTTCTTAATCGCGATATCAATCTTGCCTATTGTGTCAGGCAGGTTTAAAACCTGCCCCTACGCGTTTGTGCCAGTTCGTAGGGTGGGTCAATGATTTTTCGACCCACCAATTATTGACGCGAATTGATTGGCTGTGGTGGTTCAATATAACAATTGCCCCCAACAATTATTTTTGCATCGGCAAGTTCAAGCCATTGCGTTTGGCGCAAGCCTGCGCCGCTTCGTAGCCTGCGTCCGCATGGCGCATCACGCCCGAGCCGCAATCATTGACCAAGACATTGGCCAATCGCTTGGCCGCTTCATCCGTACCGTCAGCGACAATCACCATGCCCGAGTGCTGCGAGTAGCCCATGCCCACGCCGCCGCCGTGGTGCAGTGACACCCAAGTCGCGCCGCCCGAGGTGTTGAGCAGGGCATTGAGCAATGGCCAATCCGACACCGCGTCCGTGCCGTCCATCATGCGCTCGGTCTCGCGGTTTGGACTCGCGACCGAACCCGTGTCCAAATGATCGCGCCCGATGACAATCGGTGCTTTGAGCTCGCCATTCTTGACCATTTCATTAAACGCCAATCCCGCCAGATGGCGCTCGCCCAAACCGAGCCAACATATCCGCGCAGGCAATCCTTGAAACGCAATGCGCTCACGCGCCATGTCGAGCCAGTTGTGCACGTGCGCGTGGTGCGGGAACAGCTCTTTAATCTTTGCATCGGTTTTGTAAATGTCCTCAGGGTCGCCCGAGAGCGCCACCCAACGAAACGGCCCTTTGCCCTCGCAGAACAGCGGACGAATATAAGCTGGGACAAAGCCAGGGAAATCAAATGCGTTTTTCACGCCGAAGTCAAACGCCACTTGGCGAATGTTGTTGCCATAGTCCACGGTCGGGATGCCCATGGCGTGAAAGTCCAACATCGCTTGCACATGTTGCGCGCAGGCGGCTGACGCATCTGCGGTGAGTTTAGCGTGCTGAGCTGGGTCGTGTTGCGCCGCTTTCCACTGCTCGACCGTCCAGCCTATCGGCAAATAACCGTTGATTAAATCGTGTGCGGAAGTTTGGTCGGTCACGAGGTCAGGCTTCACGCCACGACGCACCAACTCAGGCAAAATCTCAGCCGCATTGCCCAGCAGCGCAATCGACACCGCCTCGCCCGCAGCGCAATGCTGCTGAATCAACTCCAGCGCGTGGTCGATGTCGCGTGCTTGTTTGTCCACGTAACGGGTGCGCAGGCGAAAATCAATGCTCGACTGTTGGCACTCGATGTTCAAGGACACCGCACCCGCCAAGGTCGCGGCCAAAGGTTGCGCGCCGCCCATACCGCCCAGCCCCGCGGTCAAAATCCAACGCCCTTTCCAAGAGCTGCCAAAATGCTGGCGACCTGCCTCGACGAATGTTTCATACGTTCCCTGCACGATGCCCTGCGAGCCGATGTAAATCCAGCTGCCCGCCGTCATCTGACCGTACATGAACAGACCTTTTCTATCGAGCTCGTTGAAATGCTCCCAGTTCGCCCATTTCGGCACGAGGTTGGAATTGGCAATCAATACACGCGGCGCGTTGGTATGGGTTTTGAACACGCCCACAGGTTTGCCCGACTGCACCAGCAGGGTTTCATCGTCGTTCAGCTGCTTGAGCGAAGCGAGAATCTGGTCATAACACGCCCAGTCACGCGCCGCACGCCCGATGCCGCCGTAGACCACGAGGTGCTTGGGATTCTCTGCGACTTCAGCGTCAAGGTTGTTTTGTATCATGCGGTACGCCGCTTCGGTCAACCAGCTTTTGCAGGTGAGTTCAGTGCCGCGTGGGGCGCGAATTTCGCGGGTGGCGTCATAACGGGGATCGTTTGCGAATGTGCTCATGTGGGTCTCCAAAGAGTTGTTTTTGAATAATTTGTATAGACAACTTTAAATTTATTCACACAATCTGTCAATACTTATTTACGCTTGTGCGTAAAATACCACCAGACAACTCACATCACCCATCTCAAACCGCGCACCACCATGAAGCCAGCCAAAACCCCCATATTTCAAACCATCAAAGACGCCATCCTCACCAACATCCAGACAGGCGTGTGGAAACAAGGCGACGCCATCCCAGCAGAAATGACACTGGCCAAGCAGTTCGGCGTCTCGCGCATGACCGTGAACCGTGCGCTGAGCGAGCTCACCACCGAGCATGTGCTCAATCGGGTGCAAGGCTCAGGCACATTTGTCGCGCAGCAAAAATACCAAACCACCTTGATAGAAATCAACAGCATCGCCAAAGAAATCCGCGCACGCGGACACACCCACTGCAGTGAGCTGTATCATTTATCCATGGACAAAGCGGGCGAAGCGCTGGCGCACGAATTCAAGCTCGCGGCCAGCGACACCCTATTTCACACCGTGATTGTGCATTTTGAAAATGACGAGCCGATACAGGTCGAAGACCGCTGGGTTAACCCCGCCATCGCGCCCGAGTACCTACAGCAAGACTTTAGCCTGACCACACCGAACGAATACCTGCTGGCCAACGTCCCGCTGCAATCGGGACAATACACCGTCGAAGCCACCCCCGCACCCGCACACATCGCCGAGATGCTGCACATCAAAGCCAATGATGCCTGCTTGGTACTGCAACGCAAAACCCAGTCCATGAACCAAGTCGCCACGCTCGTCACCATGTGGCATCCGGGGGCACGGTATCAGTTTTCGGGGGAGATTTGAGGGGGCTTGCGGATGGATGGATGGGCTATCCATGCGTCGAGGACAGGCACACATAATCATGGGGGTTGCCGAACGGCGTTAATTGGGGAACTATCGGGCGATTACGCCAAAAGCGCTAATCGCCCCTACGCGCTACGTGTTTTTTTATGGCAGTGTATGACGGAGCGAATCGTCGTGTGCCGCAATCGGGCATTTCCTTATTCTGGAGGCAAGCTGTCTGAGCAGCTGCGTTTTTGGCAGATGCGAGTTTCTTGCCGACCATCCCAAAATGCCCGATGGGTTGCGGCACTCGACTTGAATTTTTTGGTTACTTTTTGTTTCAAGACAAAAAGTAACTGCCCTGTCGGGGGCAGTCCCGACACGTTCGCACGGCACGGAGCTTCCATTAAAAAGTGCTGTCCTTTTGCACACAGGGCGGTTCACGAACCACCCCTACGCATCAGACACCGCAAGCAATTCAACCCCGCAAAAACCCAATCACTTCTTCCAAGTGCCCACCAAAATCCGTGAGGTTGTGATCGCCCCCTTCGACGAGGATGTGTCGCGATTCTGCGAGGTGGTTGATGGCCTGCTGCGCATCGAGGACTTCGTCAGCGGTGCCGACCAGCAGTAGGGCGTTGTGCGGCTGGCTCAGTCGCTCGACGTAGTAGGGTTTGAGTTGTTCAACCAGCACATGGCTTTGTTCTTCCAGCTCGTCGATTTCGTAACGTGCGTGGTTGTCGTTGCGTTCTAAGTCCTGCCACGGCGTAATCGCAGGGTTGATGAGTACGCTGCGCAGTTTGAATTTTTCTGCCAAGTACAGCGCATAAAACCCGCCCAAGGACGAGCCGCACACGGCGGTGATTTGATGCTCGTGTATCAACTGCTCGCACAACTCAATCGCTTCTAAGGGCGAGAGTGGCAGCTGCGGCACGATGGGCGCGTTGAGCGCTTGGCAGGCACAATAGTCCACCACCGCAACGGCCTTGTTGGCGTTGGGCGAGGAGCGAAATCCGTGCAAGTAGAGTAGTTTCATAGTCTTTATTTCAAGGCATCCAATATTTTTTGATGCACGCCGCCGAAGCCGCCATTGCTCATGACCAAGATGTGATCGCCCGATTGCGCCTGCGCCGCAACTGCGCTGACCAACTCGTCCAAGTTGCTGAACGCAGTTGCTGTCTCGCCCAAGGGGGACAACGATTCTGCCAGATCCCAGCCCAGCGCACTGCTGCCCTCGTTCGCGCCGTATCCATAGACATAATCCGCCTCGCGCAGTGAGTCGGGCAAAGCGGCCTTCATCACACCGAGTTTCATGGTGTTTGAGCGTGGCTCGAGCACCGCCAAAATCCGCGCACTGCCCACGCGTTTGCGCAGACCTGCCACCGTGGTGGTGATTGCGGTGGGGTGGTGGGCGAAATCATCGTACACCGTGACGCCATTGACCACGCCTTTGATTTCCATGCGGCGTTTGGGCATCTGGTAGCGGCTCAGGGCGTCAATCGAGGTTTTTGGCTCCACGCCCACATGACGCGCCGCGGCGATGGCCGCCAATGCGTTCAGGCGATTGTGCTCGCCCGTCACGTCCCACTGCACGCGACCTTGTAATTTGCCTTCGAACATCACATCGAAGCTGTCATCCGCGCCGACATTGGCAATCTGCCAATCCGCGGCAATTGCATCTGAGCCAAAGCGCGCCACGGGTGTCCATGCGCCTTTATCCAGCGTTTCGTCAAGCGCCGCGGTGTGCGCGTTGCTCACAATCAAGCCGTTGTTCGGAATCGTGCGCACCAAGTGATGAAACTGCGTTTGTATCGCCGCCAAATCGGCAAAAATATCCGCGTGGTCGAATTCCAAATTATTCAATATCGCCGTGCGCGGACGGTAGTGGACGAACTTGCTGCGCTTGTCAAAAAACGCCGTGTCGTACTCATCCGCCTCAATCACAAAGAACGGATCATCGGTCAAGCGCGCCGAGATGCCAAAATTATTGGGCACACCACCGATTAAAAACCCAGGGTTCAAGCGCGCATCTTCGAGCAGCCACGCGAGCATCGAGCTGGTGGTGGTCTTGCCATGCGTGCCTGCGACTGCGAGCACCCATTTGTCACGCAGGACATTCTCGCCCAACCACTGCGGCCCTGAAATATACGGCAGGCCCGCATCCAAAATCGCTTCCATCAAGGGATTGCCACGCGAGACCACATTACCAACCACAAACACATCGGGTTTTAAATCCAATTGCGACGCATCAAAGCCACTGATGAGCTCAATGCCCTGCTCTTGCAGCTGCGTGCTCATCGGCGGATAGACATTGGCGTCACAGCCCGTCACGCGATAGCCCGCCTGCTTGGCCAACACAGCGATACCGCCCATAAACGTGCCGCAGATGCCGAGGATGTGAATGTGTTTTTGCATAGCGCAACTCAATTGGTTAGGTTAAGAAAACGATAAATCAATGAAAATCAAACAAAGCCGATATTGTAGCCGATAGCGTGCCTGCATTGGGCGGCGATGCACCTCTGTTTAGCAAATACTGCGGGTTTGCGCTGAATCTGCACAACGGGCGTAAAAAAGCAGACCCTAAGGTCTGCTTTTTGTACATCACAGCGCCGCTCTGCGTTCAATACTGCACACACTCAAAGCGCACAATCAAAGCGCCAACTTAGCCCGCGCCGCACGGTATTCCACTTCGAGTTGATCGACCAGTGCCGCCGTCGGCAGCACCTCATCAATCACCGCCACACCTTGACCCACGCCCCAGATG
>CAZDLD010000052.1:0-10506 GCA_964506355.1 uncultured Hydromonas sp. | reverse complement strand
GGTCACAGCTTCGAGCTGAGTGGGATTTAAATCGGCGAGGTTTTTGTCAAATACGGTCATGGGGGGCTTTATGGTTTACTTCATTACACACTGAGAAAGCGCCCTGTAAGGATGCGCTGAATACAGCCCGTATTGTATCGTGTATGGGCTGTCGTCAACGAGCTGCATTCAAAAATCTTTTGAGTAAAAGCGCCAAACTCATCCCTTGATACGCCTTGCAGCAGGTACAATGCGCTCAAAATTCCTTGTCAATAATGAAAGATAGATGTCCATGCTCCGACAAAACCGCAAACGCTCCATTAGCCTCACCGCAACAGCGATGCCATCTGCAACATCCACGCTATGGCGTATCAGTCTATCAGCGCTCATGCTCGCAGGCAGTGTGTTGGTATCAGGTTGCGCCACACATTTTTATGAGAAACCCTTAGCACCGGTGCAAAAGCGCACTTGGAACGAAACCACAACCCAAAACATTCGTCAAAACGCGCGCGATGGCGACTGGATTGTGGCGCGTGGCTACCACCTCACGGACAACTCGGTGGCCGTTCTGACCAACAATGTATTTAGCCACGCTGCTATGGTTGACCTGAGCCACGATCAAGTCATCGAGGCCGAAGCGTCGGGTGTACACACCACGCCTTTGAATGAGTTTGTCGCGCGTCTGCACCGCGTGATGCTGGTGCGCCCTGTTTGGTCCACGGTTCAAACAGGCCAAACAGCCCTACACACCGCACAAGGCTGGATTGGCCGCCCCTATGACTTTACTGGGTTAATTGGCTTGGGCACACCAGAGCGTTTTTATTGTTCTGAACTCGCACTCAAGGCTTATCAGCCCTTTTTCAGAAACGAAGACAATTCTCCAGCCGTCATTGAACCGGGTCAATTGATATTCTATGGACAAGTGTTGTACGATACAGGCGCACATTAAAGCCACGCATCGCTGTGCTGTACTCACTAAAAAACCCACGCAATGCGTGGGTTTTTTGACCATTCTGAATGAATGGATTATTCAACTGTTGCCAGTACCTTCGCAATCGTGGCAAAAATCTCACTGATTTGCGCTTCATTGATAATCAGCGGTGGCGAAATCGCAATGATGTCGCCCGTCACGCGGATGAGCACACCCTGCTCAAAACACTTCACGAAGGTCTCATACGCACGCGCACCGATGGCACCGTCACGACTGTCCAATTCAATCCCGCCAACCAAGCCCAAGTTGCGCACATCTTTGACATGTTTAACGCCTTTGAGCTTGTGAATTTCATTCTCAAAATGTGGGGCGAGCTGCGCTGCGCGCTCGAACAGTTTTTCTTCCATGTACAAATCTATCGTTGCGCAGCACGCCGCCGCCGCGAGCGGATGCCCTGTGTAAGTGTAGCCATGGAAAAACTCAATCGCATTCGCGGGGGCGTTGTTCACCACTGTGTCGTAGATGCCATTTTTGCACACGACTGCGCCCATCGGCGCGGCCGCGTTGTTCAAGCCTTTGGCCAGCGTCATGATGTCGGGGGTGACATTGAAATATTGCGCCGCAAATGGTGCGCCCAAACGACCAAAACCCGTGATGACTTCATCAAAAATCAACAGCAAGCCATGCTTGTCACAAATACCACGGATTTTTTCTAAATAACCCTTGGGTGGAATCAACACCCCAGTCGAGCCTGCAAGTGGCTCGATAATCACGCCTGCGATGGTGGAAGCATCATGCAGCGCGATGATGTTCTCCAAGGCATCTGCCAGATGGGCGCCCCACTCGGGCTGGCCACGCGAATACGCCGCGTGCTCAAGGCTATAGGTGTGCGGCAAATGGTCCACCCCAGGAATCAAATTGGCAGAAAAATGCTTGCGATTGCCACCGATGCCACCGACCGAAATTCCGCCAAAGCCCACGCCATGATAACCGCGCTCGCGACCGATGAATTTGGTGCGCTGGGCCTCGCCATTGGCGCGATGGTAGGTCAAAGCCATTTTCAGCGCGGAGTCCACCGCTTCTGAGCCAGAATTGGTGAAAAACACCTTGTCCATGCCCTCAGGGGTAATTGCCGCCAGTTTACTCGCCGCTTCAAACACCTTGGGATGCGCCATCTGAAACATCGGCGCATAGTCCAACTCCTGAGCCATATCGCAAATGGCTTTGACAATCGGCGCACGACCATGACCCGCATTCACACACCACAGCCCCGCAGTGCCATCGAGCACTTGACGGCCATCATCTGAAGTGTAGTACATGTCCTTTGCGGACACGAGCACGCGCGGCGCGGCCTTGAACTGTTTGTTGGCCGTGAACGGCATCCACAAATGATCGGTATTGATGGTCATGATGACTCCTTTAAATGATTTGAGCCATCATACAAGAATAATGGCTCAAAAACAGATACACTTTTAACACAACGAACACACCATTGCCTGATGCTATCTACTCACAACACGTATTTGAGTGCCGCAAACACCGCCATACCCAGCAGCAAAGACACGATTAAACTCTTACGCCATACAAACACCAAACCTGCGGCAATCGATGCGAGCAATGCAGGGTTGTGCCAAGTCAAATCAGCGCGCCCATCGTGCATCAAAATATCGGGCGCAATCACCGCCATAATCGCTATGGTCGGCGCGTACCGCAAGGCTTTTTGCACTGCTGCAGGAAAGGCGAAGCGCTCAGGCGTGAGCAAGAAAAAACCACGGGTCACAAAAGTCACCACCATCAAACCAAACACCGCCACCAACAGCCAAAGATGCTGTGCGCCCGTCATCGAACCCAAAAAATTTACACTCATGTCTCACACTCCACGTCGTCGAAAGCTTCTTGCTCGGTGCGCCCAACCGTCGCTTGAGGACGGGTAAAGGATGCTGGATAAACACGCTCCACCATCAAGGCCACTGCCACCCCCAACACAATCGCCACCAAGACCCACAGCTTATTCGGCAAATCATGGTAATACACAGCCGCCAAAGCCGCCACGATGCACCCCGCCACCGCAGCCCAGTTGTCCACCATCTTGATAATCAAAATCAACAAAGTCAGCGCCGCCGCCAGCTGCAAGCCCCACTGGGTCGGCACCACCGCCGCCAAAGCAATGCCGAGATAAATCCCCACCTGCCAGGTAACAAAATTGGTCAACGCCATACCGACAAAAAAGCTGCGTTGCTCCAAATTCGCAGGCGCTGGAATCTCCCCATCCAAACTGCGGTAACGGTGGGTGAACAACATACAATTGATGTCGCCATTCAAAAAACCAAACAACAAGCGCTCACGCAAAGACAGATGACGAAAATACGGTTTAATCGCGCCGCTAAAAATCACAAAGCGCACATTCACCATCACAGCGGTCAGCCACACCACCCACATTGGCGCTTGCACCACCAACAAGGACAACACCGCCAACTGAGCAGACCCCGCGTACACCACAATGTTAATCAACACCACGTAGATAGGCGCCAGACCCGCACTGACCATCGCCACCGCCGTCACCAGTCCCCAAATGAAGGTCGCTGGTGTGGTCGGCAATAAGGCATTGACCCCATCGCGCACGGCAGAGATAATCAGCGAGCGTTCAGCCGCATCCGCGTGCTTCAATCCAAACACCCGCAGCAAGCCCATCGCCCAGCGCACACCCACTTGTCTCGAAATATCCATAACGCCCCAATCTCAATAATTCACTTCATTATAGCTGAGCACCTGAGACGGTATTCAATCCAAATCAACGCAAAATCAAACACATAGCCACAAACTGTGCCGCTCAAAACATCGATACAGTTGAACATACAGTCCATTATTGAATCAAAGGTAAGGAACAAACCATGTAAAGAAATGTAAAGTAACACAGCAGGGTCAACGACTGAGCATGGGCAGGCATTACTCAGACACGCTCGATTGAGTTCTATTTTGAAACATGAATTGAATCATATATTGAATACTCACTCGAACCCTTGCAAACCGCGAAAGGATTGACCATGAAATTGAAAACCACCAGCGCACTCGTCACCGCCCTGCTTCTGACCAGCGTGAGTGTCTATGCAAAACCGCACCGTGACCTGAATGACATCCGCCAAAATGCGGCACAAGCCGAGTATCCGAACAAAGCCAACCGCAATCAAAGCAGCCATAGCAATCAAAGCAACAACGGTCATCAACGCGGCAATGCGCACGGCAACAACCCCGCTAATGCAAACCCCAACCGTGGCAACCATGACTACCCACAAGCGGACAACCACAACTCGGGCGGACACAACGAGCAGCACAACCAACCACGTCGCCATCGGGATTACGATCGCGGCCACGGCCGTGACGACAATCGCTCACACACCAATGTAGGCATTTGGATTACGCCGTCAGTCCAAGCCTATGAGCAATACCAACCTATGCCAGTGCAAACAACGGTCTACTATGGCAATCAAGGTCATGGACACGAGCATCGAGATTGGAACAGCTACGCCCCACGCTACGTAGTGCAAGATTGGCGCCACCACCACCAGCTCTACGAGCCACCTCACGGCACACGCTGGATGATGTCAGTCAATGGTGACTTTGTTCTAGCTTCAATTTTAACTGGGGTTATTTACAGCATAATCCACTAAGGGGTAAAAAACTGGAGGCGATTATATTCAAATTTGATGTTAATAAACAATGCAGAATGGTTCTCTAATTATATCAACCAAATATCACCATCGCCGCCATCGCGCCATGTGCCCCCAACACCAAGCTCTGCTCAATGTCGGCCGTGCGTGATGAGCCTGCTATAAACGTACCAAAGCCCTGTTCTTCAAAACGAATTTCACGGTAGGCATCGCGCATGGTGTCGACGATTTTGTCACGCGGTACCACCATCACGAGGCGCTGACACAAAAAGTACAAAGAGCGGTGGTTCAATTGAGCATTACTGACCCACACGGCGGCATTTTCAGCCACTGCGAGATGCCCCTGTACAATGGCAACATCCACGTCATTGTAGTCGTGGGGTGTCGCGCATGGCTCGCCCTGCGGTGTTCGGGTGAGATCCACGATTCGGCCTTTTTGGGCGTCAGGCCAATGGCTGAGCACGACCTCCAACACACTTTGCCCTGCTTTTAACTCAACCGCAACGCCGCCAAAGTTTTGCAGCATGGTTGAAAATTGCGCCAATTTGTCCTCAAAAGTCAAAAACGCCGTGCTGTGAATATCGGGCAGCGCCACGGCCTCGGGTCGTTGGCTGCGGATTTTGGCTAAAAATTGTTCGCGTTGGCTCATTTTTTGCTCCGATTTTTCATCAATTCTTTGAAACTGCGTTTGGGCATCACGGGGGTGCTGCGCCCGTACCTGTGCCACGCAGAATTTTTCAACAAAACCTCAGGAATGATGGGCACGATGGTGCGCTGCACTTTGCCCGTAAAATCAAACAACATGGGGTGCTGCATCATAAAACTAGCGGTCTTGAGCGTCCATTTTTTGATCTGCGACATCGCGCCCGCGTCAAAGGCTTTGGCGCGATGGGCGACCAGCTGGTCTTTCAAATCGACTTTTACGGGGCACACATTATTGCACGAGCCACAGGTGGTGCAGGCAAAGGCGGTGCTGACGTGTCTGTGAATATCACGCGATGGTCCGAGCGTTGAGCCAATCGGCCCTGGGATGACATAGCTGTAACTCATACCCGAAGAACGGCGATAAACGGGACAGGTGTTGATGCAGGCACCGCAGCGGATGCATTGCAAACTTTTTTGAAACTCGGTGTTACCCAGTATGTCACTGCGCCCGTTGTCCACGAGGATGATGTGCATTTGCCCACCCGCCATCGGGCGATGAAAATGCGAGGTGTACGCGGTGGTGGGAGACCCGATTGCAGAACGCGCCAACAGTCGCGTAAATACCGACAAATGCTCCAGTTTCGGAATGACTTTCTCGATCCCCATGCTGGCAATCTGTATTGGCGGCAGGCTCACACCCAAATCGGCATTGCCCTCATTGGTGCACACCACGATGCCGCCCGTTTCGGCGATGCCGAAGTTGACGCCGGTCAAACCCGCGCCCGCGCTGAGAAAATGCTCTCGCAGGTTGCTGCGCGCCGCGTGCGTGAGGTAGGTCGGGTCAAAATTGCCAACCTCGGTGCCGAGTTCTTCCTCAAACAACACACCGATTTCTTCCTTCTTCAAATGAATCGCGGGCATGACGATGTGGCTCGGGCGCTCATGGCGCAGCTGCACAATGCGCTCGCCCAAATCGGTGTCGATGACTTCGATGCCACGTTCTTCCAAATACGGGTTCAAGCCGCATTCTTCGGTGAGCATGGATTTTGATTTCACCAGTTTTGTGACTTTTTCAGCGGCGAGAATTCGGTGCACGATGGCGTTGTGCTCCTGTGCGTGCGCGGCGAAATGCACGGTGACGCCGTTGCGTTCAGCATTATCGGCGAATTGAGCAAGGTATTCATCCAGACGCGAGAGCGTGTGCGCCTTGATGCGGTCGGCCATGTGGCGCAGCGCTTCCCACTCGGGCAACATCTGCGACTGCACGTCACGTTTTTGGCGCACCCACCAGATGGCGGAATCGTGCCATTTGGCGTGCGGGCGGTCTTTGAGAAAATCGGCGGCGGCGTCGGGGTGGTTGATGGGATCGATGTGCATGATTACGCTCCTCGTCCAGTCAAAATTTCAACAATGTGCACGGTTTTAATCGGCGTGCCTTGCTTGCGTGCGACCGCGCCCATGTGCATGAGGCACGATGAATCCGCACCAACGATGTACTGCGCACCGGTAGCCAAATGCTGCGCCACGCGATCCTGCCCCATCACGGTGGAGACGGCCGCCTCGGTGACGCTAAACGTGCCGCCAAAACCACAGCATTCGTCGCGGCGCTCTGGAGTTTTCACAGTTATGTCGTCGACAAGTTTGAGGATGTTTTCAAGCCGTGAAAAATATGGGATGTTCAATTCTGACGGTGCGGCATGACCGAGCTCGCGCAGGCCGTGGCAGCTTTGGTGTATCGACACCGTGTGGGGAAATGACACGGGCGCAGGGAGTTGTTTAACCTTGAGCACGTCTTGCAGAAATTCGATGATCTCGAACGTCTTGGCGGACACCGCTTGGTATTTCGGATCGTTTTTTGACTCAGCAGTCGGATGCTTGCGCAGATGCGCGACGCAACTGCTCGAGGGCCCGACCACATAATCATACGGCGCGAACACGTCGGCGAAGTGGCGCTCGGCTTGGCAAGCGCCTTTGACGTGGCCATTGTTGGTCAGCAGTTGTCCGCAGCAGGTTTGCTCGCTGGGATAGTCGACGTCTAAACCAAAAGACTCGAGTAACTCCAAGGCCGCCATGGCCACATCGGGGTATAACTCATTGATGTAACAGGAAACAAATAAGCCAATTTTCATGCGGATTCCTTCATTTGACGGAGCATCAGAAAAAATGCGCCCAAGCGATTGAGCGCATTAAATTTAGAACCAATAGGCCATCGCATAAGTCATGATGCCAATAAACGTGGCGAAAATCAAACTATGTTTGACCGTGAAGCGGAATAAATCCGACTCGCGCCCAGCCAACCCCACTGCCGCGCAAGCGACCGCAATCGACTGTGGTGAAATCATTTTGCCCGTCACGCCGCCCGT
The DNA here is from genome assembly GCA_964506355.1 of uncultured Hydromonas sp. Taxonomy (GTDB): domain Bacteria; phylum Pseudomonadota; class Gammaproteobacteria; order Burkholderiales; family Burkholderiaceae; genus CTSOIL-112. Next base: position 2,920 of record CAZDLD010000052.1, on the reverse strand, counting down.
GGTGTTTGATGCGACCAGCAAGGTATCGCTCACGCCAATTTGGTGCGCGGTGGTCTGCTGAAGGGAACTGAACAAGGCATTGGACGAAGTGTCTGAACCAGTTAAGAACACACCCAACCAGCCGATGAACGGTGCAAAGAACGGAAATGACTTGCCAGTACCAGCCAACAACAGAGCCAGAGTCGACGACAAGCCCGAGTATTTGGCCACGAAGGCGAACGCCAACACCATGCCGATAGACCAAATCGGTTTTTGCAATTCTTTAAACGTTTCGCTGAACACTTTGGCCGCATCGCTCGGCTTCATTTTCAGAAAGAAAATACTGATGATAGCCGAAATCAAAATCGCTGTACCTGTCGCCGAGAGCAAGTCAAACTTCATCACTGCACCGTACAAAGGCTCTAAAGGATTGGTAATCGGTGCTGCGGTCGCCACCAATTTATGCAAGCCAGGCACATCAAACTGAATCACCGTGCCGACCAGAGCGCCGCCTTTTGCAAACAAGGCTTTGAACGGTTTGAGCGACCAGATGCTGACAACGATGGTAAGAAATACAAACGGCATCCATGCCTTGAGCACTTGAGCGCCCGTGTGACGCACGGTGTCGCTGTCAGATTTTTTGACATTCTCAAAGCGGAAGATGTTTTTAGGCTGCCAGAATTTCAAGAACACGGTCAAGCTAATCAAGCTCACCAATGCCGACGTGATGTCAGGCAATTCAGGGCCGAGCAAATGTGAGGTCAAAAATTGCGTGATCGCAAACGACACACCCGCCACCAACAACGCCGGCCAAGTTTCGCGGATACCTTTGAAGCCGTCCATCATCGCCACCAACCAAAATGGCACAATCGTTGCCAAAATCGGCAATTGCAAACCAACGATTTTGCCAATTTCAATGGGGTCAATATTGGTGATTTTACCTGCGGTGATAATCGGAATGCCCATCGCGCCGAACGCCACTGGTGCGGTGTTGGCAATCAAACACAAACCAGCAGCGTACAGAGGATTAAAGCCCAAACCAACCAGCAAAGCCGCAGTAATCGCCACGGGTGCGCCAAAGCCTGCAGCACCTTACAAGAATGCGCCGAAACAAAAGCCCACCAAAATCATTTGCAAACGTTGATCTTCGGTAATCGACAATATCGACGAGCGTATCACATCAAACTGCCCTGTCTTGACCGTGATTTTGTACAAAAACACCGCCGTGATGATAATCCATGCGATGGGCCACAAGCCATACGAGAAACCATACACCGCGCTCATCAGCGCCATTTTTGCGGGCATTTGGTAGAAAAACAAAGCCACCACCAAGGCAATCATCAGAGTGATTGTCCCCGCGATATAGCCCTTCATGCGCAAAACAGTCAAAGCCAAGAAAAAGAAAATAATCGGAAATGCGGCCACCAAGGCCGATAGCCAAAGGTTGTTGAGCGGATCGTACACCTGAGTCCACGTATTCATGTTTGTCTCCTTTTAGGATTGTTTTATAAGGTCTTACTGAATTCATTATAAGGACGCATAAAAATAGATATAATGAATTAAAATCATAAAAAACATTCTTAAATGGAATAGATATGAACATCCGCGCCCTGAGAGCCTTCGTCGAACTGGTCAAACAAAAAAGCTTCACCAGCGCAGCAGACGCCCTGTGTGTCACGCAGCCGACCATCAGCAAACTAATCAAACAATTGGAAAGTGAATTGGACTTATCGCTGATGCTGCGTCACGGTCATCAGTTCGAGCTCACGCCCGCAGGTCAGCTGATCTACCAACGCGGTGCGGACATCCTTCAGCGCATGGGCGAGCTTGACGTGGCGGTGCAAGAATTTCGCACCAGTGACACAGGCTTGCTCAAACTCGGGATGCCGCCCACCGTGGGGACTTTTTTCTTCGGCGAAATACTCACGCGCTTTCACGAACAATACCCACACATCCAAACCCAGCTGGTCGAGGACGGCGCTGAGAACATAGCCGCCATGGTACTTGCGGGGCAATTGGATGTGGGCATCGCCATGCTGCCCGTGACCAGTGAGTTGGCGACTCGTCCATTCATTAACGATGATTTGTACTTCATTGCGCGCAAACCCAGCCCTTGGCAAGACCTAAGCAAAGTGCATTTGACCGACCTGCGTGAAGCCGAATTCGTCCTTTTTCCAGAGAGCTTCACACTGAGCAAGCGCCTCGAGCAAGCGTTCGATCTGCGCCAACAGTCACTCAACGTCAGCGCCCGCAGCGCCCAGTGGAAGTTCATCCGCGCGCTGGTGCAGGCGAGCAAACGCTGCACCATCATGCCCGCCACCATCGCCCAGCATTTTGATGACACCCTGTTTCACAAAGCACGCATCCTCGACGCTGATCAAAACTGGCACCTCGCGCTGGTCTGGCGCGACGAGGAATTCATGCCGCGCCCGCTCAAAGTTTGGCTGGAGCTGTGCGATGCATTATTGCCACGGGTTGTTGAATAATCAGCAATCATGATTTCAAGTGCTCGATTTACACTTCACACCTGGCGTGGGGAGACTCCATTGCACAGCGTGTTGGGGACAACATGGTTGTTTCAATCCACGCCCCCCGTGAGGGGCGACTTGGCAATTATTGTTAGCTGTCGACCAGCTGGCGTTTCAATCCACGCCCCTGCGTGAGGGGCGACGTTATGGCAAGCATTTACCGCCTGAGCTTCGCAAGTTTCAATCCACGCCCCTGCGCGAGGGGCGACCCAAGCTCGCGGTGCACTACTACCGCGATGAGTGGTTTCAATCCACGCCCCTGCGTGAGGGGCGACGTGATTGTCATAATTGACCCTTTGTTAAATATTCAGTTTCAATCCACGCCCCTGCGTGAGGGGCGACCCTCCATTGCAGCTTCAAGGTCTTTACCTTGGTGTTTCAATCCACGCCCCTGCGTGAGGGGCGACTTGCAG
>CAZDLD010000051.1:2926-10544 GCA_964506355.1 uncultured Hydromonas sp. | reverse complement strand
CGTTGATAGCTGTTTCTGTCGTGGCGTTTGGGGCACTGATAATCTTTACTCAAATACCCAATACTTTGGGACTGGCACTCATTGCTGCCGCAGGTTTGGTTCATGGCTGGGCGCACGGGCTGGAAGCCACGGCTGGGGGTGTTTTTGTCTTGTATGTCTCAGGTTTTGTCTTCAGCACCGCGGCTTTGCATTGGGTCGGCGTTTTAGTAGGCTCGCGGTTATTGCACGCACGCGTATGGCTGTGGCATTGTCTGGGCTTGGCGATGGGTGTTTTTGGCACGTATGTTTTGGCAAGTATCTAAACGATTTGAGAAAATGAGTACATGAGAGCGTATATTAAAATTGGCGTGGCAGGGCCTGTCGGCGCGGGTAAAACAGCTTTGATTGAGCGACTGACGCGCGAAATGGCAAAAGACTATAGCATCGTGGTGATTACCAACGATATTTACACCAAAGAAGACGCTGAGTTTTTGACCAAAAACAGCTTACTCCCAGCAGAACGCATCATGGGTGTGGAAACGGGTGGCTGCCCGCATACAGCGATTCGCGAAGATGCTTCGATGAATTTAGAAGCAGTTGATGAAATGGTGGCTCGTTTTCCTGATGTGGAGATTGTGTTTATTGAGTCAGGTGGCGATAACTTATCAGCGACGTTTAGTCCTGATTTGGCAGACATCACGATTTTCGTGATTGATGTCGCTCAAGGAGAAAAAATTCCACGAAAGGGCGGCCCTGGGATTACCCGTTCGGATTTGTTGGTTATTAATAAAATTGATTTGGCACCGCACGTGGGGGCCAGTTTGGTGGTGATGGAGTCAGATACAAGGCGTATGCGTTCTGGGCAGCCATTTGTGTTCACCAATTTAATGAAATTGGAAAATTTGGATGCGGTAATCGCGTGGATACAAAAATTTGGTTTGCTTGAGTCGGTGACTGAGCCTCCCAGTATTTTGCGTTAAGCCATGCGCAGCGCTATAAATATTACGGTGGTACGAAAAAATAACATCAGTGCTTTAAGTGATTGCTATGCTACACCGCCCTACAAAGTCTTGAGTTTGCCAGTTATCAGAAACGACTGGCAGAGACGACACCAAGTACTTAATCTCATGCAGATGTGTTCTTCACCAGGGTTTTTGGCAGGAGATGATGTTGAAATAGATATTAATGTTGAGTCAAGTGCAGGCTTACAGTTGCATACGCAGTCGTTCAGTCGTGTTTTATCAATGAATAAAGGGCAAATAGCTCATCAGAAAATTAGTGTTACGCTTGCAGATGATGCGCGATTTTGTTATGTGCCTTTGCCTTTAGTTTTGCATGCTGGTTCGAGTTTTCATCAGCGGATACACATAGATATGGGGGAACGATCGGAGCTTATCATGGGTGAAGTTATTGCATCAGGAAGAAAACTCACTGGTGAAAATTTCGCATATGATTGGCTATCATCACAGATTAGATTTTGTTTCGCGGGGCGTTTGTTTTTATTTGATAACCTTAGCTTTCACCCACAAAAAAAGAATGTGCAAGCTATTGGACAAATGGAACAGTACACTCACCAAGCAAGTTGGTACTACATTAATACAGCTCCAAATTTCAGCGGAAGGCAAATTTATGATGCCATTAACGCTCTCATGAATAGTTGTTCTATTCTGCATAAAGACGCATTGCTTGCTGGGGTTACTCAACCGACGAGGGAATCTGTAGTGGTGCGTGGTTTAGCTCCGAATAGTGAGATGCTACAACAATTATTGGAACAGTGTACTCAATGTGTGATGGCGATATAGAACGCTTGGCGGAAAACAGTTTTGGCTATAAGTTGATCAGTGCAATTTAAATATAAACTGTTCATTACAAAATAATTAGCCTCGTTTTGGATATTATGTTCGGCTGTTTTTACAACAGGTTCAGACGCATACAATTTTCCCTAAGCATTGAATCAAATCACTGGCGAGCATCGAGCGCGCTCCGAATTGTTCAGCTGCCACGTCGCCCGCTGCGCCGTGCCAGTACACCGACAGACACGCGGCGATGTCAGGCGCGTAACCTTGCGCCAATAAGCCCAAAACCACCCCCGTGAGTGCGTCGCCACTGCCGCCTTTGGCCATGCCTGCGTTGCCCGTGGTGTTGGCGTACGTCGTGCCGTCGGGGCAGCACACCGCGCTCTTGCCATCGCTCAGCGCGCCTTTGAGCATCAGAACCACGTTATAACGTTGGGCGAATAACTGTGCTGCGGCAAGTCGGGCAGCAAGCAGTGCTTCCCCCTCAAAACCATCACATTTAAATTCACTGGGCAAGTGCTGCATCAGCCGCTCAAACTCCTTGGGGTGGGGCGTGAGGACGCAGTGTGCAGGTAGGCTACCCAGAAGCTCAGGCTCAAGTGCGAGGATGTTGAGCGCATCGGCGTCGAGCACCATGGGTTTGGGTCGGTGTTGGTTTTGCAGCAGTAGGGTGTGCAGCGCGCTGCGCGTTGGGGTGCTTTGGCCGATGCCGCAGCCCACGCCGATGGCGTCATAGCGTTTCAAATCAAAAGCGTCGCTCCACATATCGGCATAGCTGTCGGTGCTGACCATGGCTTCGGGCAGGGCGGTTTGCAGTGGGATGTAGGCGCATTCGGGGACGTGTGCCGTGAGCAGCCCGACGCCTGAGCGCAGGCAGGCGCGTGCGGCGATAATGCTCGCACCGACCGTGCCACGAGCGCCTGCGATGAGCAGCGCGTGGCCGTAGCTGCCCTTGTGCGTATTCGCCGCACGTGGTTGCAGGTGTTGTTGCAACCAGTCAGCGGTCAATGTGGTTAATGCCGTTGTTGCATTTGTTGCGGTTGTTGCGTTCATACTGTGTGCGCCTTGACTGGGAGGAGTTGCTCAAACACACGATCCTCTTGAATCTGTTTGACAATTCCGCGGGCGGTGTTGAGTAAATCAGCCACAGAAGCTTGATCGACGCCGAGCATGGTTTTGGCTTGGGTCAGCGCTTCGGCCTTGTTCAATCCTCTTTGGCTGCGCAGAATCTCGGCAACCGCCAACAACCCCAAGCCCGAGTCTTTGAGCACGCCCAGTTGAGCAATCAGCCAACTCATCGCGTAGTAGGCGGGAGTGTTCAGTTGCAGCACGCGCTCGATGCCCTCAACACTGGGTAGCTGATTGTAGGGGGATTGAGTGATGGCTGGGGTGGCGTATTTGTCCAGTGTCTTTAATGCCGTAGACGGGGCGTCATTGGCGGTTGATGTTTGGGCGCTCAGGCCAATGAATCCCTTGAAAGCCTGTGGATAAATCGACAGCCAGCGCACATCACGGCGCAACTCGTGGATGTCCTTCTCAATTTCACGCACAGGGCGTTTCAGTTGCGTGATGATGCTCTCAATGTCCGAACGATAGCGCGCTTTGAGTGCGCGGTTCATGTCTTTGTCGCCGAGCCAGTCCATGTCCTGCAAAGTCTTGTGCACGGTGCGCAGTCGGTCGGCGTGCTCGCCCAACCAGCCCAGCTCCAACAACAAAGTGTTCAGGTGCTCACTGGCGTTACTCAGTTGTGTGCGCCACTCTTGCTTGATGCTGGCTGGGATTTTGCGATTGCTTTTGAACGTTTTGAGTAGCCCCGCGTAATGATCCATTTGCCCCAGAGCATCCTCTAATACCTTGAACCATTCATTGAGGCGGCGCATTTTTTTTGGATTGTGCACGTGCATCAGCACACGCGACATGCCCTCTAAATAAAATACAGGTGTGCGCGCATCATGCGCCAACAGATAAGTTGCGGGATCTTTAGTGCTGGCAGATTGCTGCAACAGCCGCGCCCATACGGCAGTGTAATGGATGAACAGTTGCTTGCTGTGTTTCATGGTGACCTCTCAAGTCTTGTGGTGTGTGCTCATGCAGATGCCTTTATTATACGCCCTGAGAGATTGAATTCAATGCGTGAGCGGCTCAAATCCGCAAGATAGACTCATGTATGCCCGCGATAGACCGCGAGCCAATGGCGTGCTACAATGCGCCCGCCTTTGGACTGTTTCCACTGGGCTCAACCTTCCGCCGTACTGTTTACGGAATACTTTGGAGAATACTATGGTCTTGCTATGGACTGCCCTGTACGTCTGCGCGATTTTGCTCGCCAACCTCACTTTAAACAACTTCATTCCATTGCCTGTTTTTGGATTGCTCAGCGTTGGCACTTTGTTTTTTGGCGCGGTGTTTACCCTGCGTGATCGCCTGCACGTCTATGGTCTGCCTGCGGTGTATCGTGCGATTGCGTTGGCCTTGCTGGTCAATTTGGTGGCGGGCTGGATTTTGATGGAAACTGAGCCGAACCGCATGCGCTTTATCGTCGCTTCATTTGCCGCCATCCTCATCAGTGAGCTGGCCGATACGGCGGTGTTTCAAGCTTTTATGAACAAGTCTTGGTTGTACCGCGCATTGAGTAGCAATGCCCTGAGCATTCCACTCGACACATTCTTATTCAATATTGCCGCATTCTACGGCATCATGTCATGGCACGACATCGGTCAAATCATCGTCGGCGATTTGGTCTTCAAAGCCTTGATTGCAACGGTATTGGCTTTTGCTTTGTACAGTGGTTTGAAAAAGCCCGCGCTGACCAATTCATAAATTTTGGGCCGCTGAAGCATGTGTCGGGGGTGGGAAATTTTCACCAACAAAAGTGTTATTTTTTGGTTGAGCTGACGTTATAATCAGGCATCGCTTCCCCATTCACATTCTTTAGATTGAGCTTGCCATGTTGAACTTGAATTCACCCCAGGTCGCGTTTGACAGCAGTGGATTGAACAATAAATCCTACCTGTCTGAACAAATTCAAGAAATTGCATTGGCGCAAAAGCGGACCGCATTATTGATTCTGCTATGGTTACTCACGACTTTGTGCTTCTTATACGGCGTTATTTGGTTCAACGTCAATGTTGAGTCGCTTGGGTTTGTGACAGGTTTATGCGGCGTGATTGGCCTGGTGTTGATTTATTTACACAAGCTCAAGTTCAACAACAACATCTTGACCCATTTGGGGCTATCGACTACGGCCATCATGGTGTATGTCAATGCCTTGTACCTGTGGCCTGTGAGCCCAATTGTCACCAATTATTTTACATTGATTCCCATCGTGTCCCTGCTGCTGGCGGGCCGTCGTTCGGCCTTCGTCTGGTCGGGCACAGTGATGGCATTTGTTCTGACCTTGCCGTATTTTTCGGCTTCGTTGCATTTGACCGTCCCTGTATCGGCACAGTATCTGAACATCTATAACTTTGGACAGATGTTCACCATTATTCTGACCGTGTTGTTTTTGGTCTTGATTTTGGATCAACAGGCCAATGAGCGTCTAAAGTTTATGGAAGAGCAGCGCGATATTCTCAATCGTATGCAAGCGAAATTGATACATACGCAACAGTTTCGCAATCGCTTTTTTGCCTCCATCAGCCATGAAATCCGCACCCCGATGAATGCGGTGCACGGCATCTCAGAAATTCTCAGTCACAGTGAAAATTTACCCGAAGAGGACCTGATGTTAATTCGTTCCTTGGGTAAATCCTCATCGCATTTATTGGGTTTAATCAGTGATTTGCTCGATTTGAGCAAACTGGAAGAAGACAAAATGCAATTGGTGTACAGCGATTTTGATTTGCGTGAATTGGTGTACGAAGCCATTTCAATCGTGCGTTATGCCGCACATGGTAAAAACTTGGAAACACGCATGAATGTCCATGCCGACTTACCCAAGTACATCAATTCTGATCCCAATCGCCTGCGTCAAGTGTTGGTGAATTTATTGAACAATGCCATTAAATTCACTCAGAGCGGCCACGTGGCCCTTTATGCAGATTGTGTTGAGCGTGATGGGCAAAGAATGCTGAAAATCGAGATTGAAGACACAGGTATAGGCATCCCAGTGGACAAACAACAGTCCATCTTCAGTGGCTATGAGCAGGCTGATGTCACTACGCAGGCGCAATATGGTGGCACGGGCTTGGGTCTGTACATCAGCAAGCGCATTATTGAGCTGCTGGACGGCATTATTCAGGTGCACAGTGTGCCCAATCAGGGCAGCACTTTCTCGATAGAAATCCCCGTGGTCGCTTCCAAATACGAGCAGCAGATTGTTGAAAAATCCAATCGTTTGGGGCTGTCTGAAGATGCCAAAACCTACCCCTATCGAATTTTATTGGTTGAGGACAATCAGCTCAATACTTTGGTGGCCAAACGCCTCATCGGCAACGCCTTGCTAAAATGCGTGGTGCAGTCGGTCGAGAATGGTTACTTGGCGGTGGAGTTCTTGAAAAATTGTAAAGAAGTGCCCGATGTGGTGTTGATGGATTTGCAGATGCCTGTGATGGGTGGTTTAGAAGCCACCGCCTGCATTCGCGCCATGACTTCGCCTGATTGCGCCTGTGTGCCGATTATCGCGATGACGGCGAACGCCTCGAACGACGATCGACAAGGTTGCATTGAAGCAGGTATGGATGATTTTGTCAGCAAGCCTTTGGACGTGGACTTGCTGCTGCATAAAATTGTTCATTTGACGCATCGCACCCAGCAAGCCAAGGGCATGATGTAACCCATCAGCATTCAATCACATCCACTCCAAATCAGCGGGGTGCAGCACGCGCATTAAAAAATCCCAAACCTTACGTTTGGGATTTTTGTTTGATGGGTAGAGCGCTGAACGTTATGCAGCGCGCCACCGCAACTGGACTTGCTTAAGACATTTGCACCGCTTGAATTGCTGTCAATGCAATCGTGAACACGATGTCATCGACCAACGCGCCGCGTGACAAATCGTTCACAGGTTTGCGCAAGCCTTGCAGCATTGGGCCGACCGCAATCACATTGGCCGAGCGTTGAACGGCCTTATACGTGCAGTTGCCTGTGTTCAAATCAGGGAATACAAACACTGTGGCTTGACCTGCCACTTTAGAGTTCGGCGCTTTCGATTTACCCACTGATTCGACAGATGCGGCATCGTATTGCAAAGGACCATCGATGGCCAAGTCGGGACGTTGTGCTTGAGCCAATTTGGTTGCTTGATCCACTTTTTCCACTTCTGGACCCGCACCTGAAGTGCCGGTAGAGTAAGAAATCATCGCCACACGCGCTGGAATGCCGAATGCTTTAGCAGAATCTGCCGATTGAATCGCGATGTCGGCCAGTTGTTCGGCATTTGGATTTGGGTTGATCGCGCAATCGCCATAGACCAGAACTTGGTCGGGCATGAGCATGAAGAACACCGATGACACGTTGTTCGCGCCTGGCGCAGTTTTGATGATTTGCAATGCAGGACGCACTGTGTTTGCCGTGGTGTGAACAGCGCCTGACACCAAGCCGTCAACTTCGTCCAACGCCATCATTACAGTGCCTTGCATCACTGTGTCTTGCAATTCTTCGAGCGCTTTTTCAGGGGTCATGCCTTTGTTTTTGCGCATTTCGACCAATGGGGCAACGTAGTTCGCGCGTGAGTCAGCTGGATCCATGCACTCGAGTTCAGCAGGTACGGTCAAGCCCTGCTCGGCAGCTACGCGCTCAAACTCGGTCGTGCTATGCGGCTCGACGGCGATGAGCAGACCACCGGACGTTTGCGGATCGGCGAGGACGTAGCGTTGGGTTTCGGTCAACTCACTGATTTTATG
>CAZDLD010000051.1:0-2916 GCA_964506355.1 uncultured Hydromonas sp. | reverse complement strand
AATCGCCGCTTTAATGGTGCGCGGCTCATCGCCTTCGGGCAGAACGATGCGTTTGTTGGCTTTGCGTGCTGATTCAATCAATTGGTGACGGAACGCTGGCGGTGAGAACTTCGCTTCGCGTGTGACTGCAGCGCGTGCTTTGATGTCGTCCAAATTTGCTTCAGACGCACTGGCGACAGTGCCGAGCACTTGAGCTGAATTCAAACCCAACAATGTTGCGGCCAATTCTTGACCCGCAGCAGCACCGACGAACAACACGTCGCCCTGTACATTGCGTGCCAATTGTGCGTTCAGTTGCGCTGCGAATGGCGCCAATGCGCCCGAGTCCGCGTCCAAGCCTGCAACCACAACCACAGCCGCATCGCCCTTGGCTTGGTAGTACGCGCCGATCATGTCTTCCATCAGTTGGTCATTCGCGCCAGCCGCCAGTAATTTTGCTGCGCTCTCAACGGATACGCTGCCGCCAATGGCTTGGCACACGGGGGCGTTGAGCGCTTTGGCCAGGTCTGCTGCTACGGATCCGATGCTGCCGCCATTAACGGGGGCTACAAATACGGTATATGCCATGTTTCATCCTTTTTCGGTGTTTAATCAATTTCAATCAAATATAATCAATAATGATGTTCAAAGTTCTGAGCGTTGTTCTATATGTTTCGCAGTGACTGCGCAGACGATCACAAGAGCGCTCAAAAACAAAGCGTGAGTATCAACCCACGCTTTGAGAGCTTCAAACCATTACTTGGTCAGCTCGTGCGTGTCCATCGCAATCATCAACTCTTCATTGGTGTTGATGACCATGGCGCGAGTGCTGCCTTCTTTGGTGATGGTGGTGGTGACGCCGCCGTAAGTTTTGTTGTTGACTTCATCATCAACCACAAAGCCCAAGAACGCCAAGTGTTCCAACACTTTTTTACGCACGATGGCTGAGTTCTCGCCAATGCCGCCGGTGAAGACCAAAGCATCCAATTTTTGAACCGCGACCATGTACTCAGCGATGTATTTGGCCAAACGGTAGCAGAACATATCCAACGCCAATTGCGCGCCTTGATGGCCTTTGTCGGCCTCTTGGCACAATGTGCGCATGTCGTTGGACAATTCAGATACACCGAGCAAACCTGATTTTTTGTTCAAAATATCAATCACGCCCGCAGCATCGGTGCCCAAACGATCCGCCATATAGGCAATCAATGCAGGGTCAATGTCACCAGCGCGCGTGCCCATAATCAAGCCTGGCAATGGGGTAAAGCCCATTGAGGTGTCTTGAGATTTGCCGCCTTTAATGGCCGCGACTGATGAGCCGTTGCCCAAGTGGGCGCAGATAATATTGATTTCATCAATAGGCTTACCCAACAATTCAGCCGCTTTGATGGTGATGAAGCGATGCGATGTGCCGTGAAAACCATAGCGGCGCACGTGGTGGTCTTTTTCCCATGAGCGTGGCGTTGCGTACAGGTATGCATAATCAGGCATGGTCATGTGGAATGCGGTGTCAAATACGCCGACTTGTGGCAGGTTAGGCAATTGTTTGCTCGCCACATCAATGCCCAACAAGTTGGCTGGGTTGTGCAAAGGTGCGATGACATTGCATTCGCGGATTTTGTCCAAAATTTCAGTGGTCAAAATGGCAGAGTCACTAAAGAATGAGCCGCCGTGTACCGTGCGGTGGCCGACTGCTGTGAGTTTCTCAAGCAAGCCATGGGCTTTGAGCACTTCAATCAGTTTGGCCAATGCTTCGGTGTGACCGGCGTTGCCCAGCTGGTACACTTCTTTCTCTTCACCCACTTTAATGCTGATTTCAGCGTCGGGGCTGCCCAATTTCTCAGCCAGACCGCTGACGAGCATGACTTGCTCCAGTGGCTCCATAACCGCAAACTTGACCGATGAACTGCCGCAATTGATGACTAAAATCATACTTATCTCCTGTTAAATGTGAAGGGTATTCCAGCTGAAATGTGGATTTTTAAACGATAAAAATAGTAGCACGGGGATGCTTACGGCGCACTTACGCGCTGGGTTCAGGGCGCAAATACACGGTGTTTGCCCGTTGAATATACCCTGTGGGTTGGGTGGGAATGATTCATTGATGCGGGTGACTCAATTGTGGAGGTGGATTGGAAAAAGAGCGCATGCGCTCTTTGTCTAAAAATCATTGTTCCGCAATGTGGGCTGTCAATGGTGTCGAATCAATCCAATTCAAAATGGCGGGCGTATTTTTTGGACAAGCCGTTCATCGACAACAAGGTGAAAAAATCCGCGCAGTGGAAGTCCGCATCATAAGTCGGCTCACCGCAAAACTTGCCACCCAAACGCAAATAACCTTTGAACAAAGCGGGTACGGCTTTTTTGACATCCGCATTCACCGGCACTTGCATTTCTGGAGTAAACGGGATGCGCGGTGTGACTTGAAACTCATTGCTGAACGCGTTGGCCTGAACGAGCAGCTCTTGCACGTCCATGACGGTTGGGGTGTTTGCACTGATTTGCACGCTGGTGCAGCCGATGATGTGGGCGTAGCCATTTTTCTTGGCGTACTGCAAGATGGCTTTCCACAGCATCAAGACCACAGCGCCGTGGCGAAAATCTTTGTCCACGCAAGCGCGACCGACTTCCATGATTTTTTGGCCAGATTCAAGCAGGTGTGAGATGTCAAACTCTTGTTCGGTGTACCAGCCAGTCACCGCCGCCACGTCCGGCGTGATGATGCGGTAGGTGCCAATGACTTTGCCCGATTGGGTGTTGCGCACGTAGAGGTGTTTGCTCAGTGCGTCAAATTGATCCACGTCCAAACCGTCGTCGCCATGCAGGGTGACGCCCAATTCTTCAGAAAAGACTTGGTAGCGCAGACGTTGTACTTCTTCGACTTCGGACTTGCTTTGCGCCCAATGGATAGAAAATGGCTCTGGTGCGTCGAGTGGG
>CAZDLD010000050.1:0-10964 GCA_964506355.1 uncultured Hydromonas sp. | reverse complement strand
CAAAATAATATTCTTCCATTGCTCATTGATGGGCTGAAAAAGCTCGAATACCGTGGCTATGATTCCACGGGCGTGGGCTTTTTGCAGGCGGACAACAGCATCCACTGTGAACGTTCACTCGAGCGCGTGGCACAGCTGGAAACCCAGACCCATCCATTTAGCGCGCACGTCGGTATTGCCCACACCCGCTGGGCCACGCATGGTGCGCCTGCGCTGCGCAACGCCCACCCGATGGAATCGCACGGCGGCGGCTTTGACATCAGCTTGGTGCACAACGGCATCATCGAGAACCACGACGAAATGCGCGCTGAGCTCAAAGCAGCTGGCTATACATTTACCTCCGACACCGACACCGAAGTGATGACGCATTTGATTCATCAGACTTTGTGCTCGGGTCTGGATTTTTATGACGCGGTGTTTGAAGCGAGCAAACGCCTCAAAGGTCTGTACGCCATCGCCGTGCTGTGCAGCCAGTTTCCTGACCGCATCATTGGTGCGCGCCAAGGTGCGCCCCTGCTCATCGGCACCGGTGAGAATGGCAACTACTTGGCATCGGACACATCGGCACTGCTGTCAGAAACGCGCAAAGTCGTCTACCTCGAAGAGGGTGACGTGGTCGAAATTAAAGTGGATGGTTATCAAATCCGCACAGCCAGTGGTGAGTTTGTCACACGTGATGTGTTTGAATCTGAGTTGTCCGCTGATGCGGTGAGCTTGGGACGCTTTGCCCACTACATGCAGAAAGAAACTTTTGAGCAGCCCGAAGTGGTTGCCAATACCTTAGAAATGGTCAGCGGCGCACAGTCCATCAATGCAGGTCTGTTTGGCGCGGCGGCAGATGACATCTTCAAACGCACCGACAATATTTTGATTCTGGCCTGTGGTACGAGCTACCACGCGGCTATGGTTGCACGCTATTGGATTGAAGAAATGGCGAGCATTCCTGTGAATGTTGAAATTGCCTCAGAGTACCGCTACCGCACCAGCGTACCGATGAAAAACACCCTCATCATCACGATTTCACAATCGGGCGAGACGGCCGACACCATCGCCGCGTTGCAACACGCAAAATCCTTGCACAATGGCTTGGACGCGGCGACTTTGTCGATTTGCAATGTGCCAGAGTCGGCGCTGATTCGTCAGAGCCAATTGCGCTTCTTGACCCGCGCAGGTCCCGAAATCGGCGTGGCTTCGACCAAGGCATTCACCACACAGCTGTCCTCATTGTTCGTATTGACCTTGGTCTTGGCGAAAGTCAAAGGCCGTCTGTCCACCGAGCAAGAAGAAAATTATCTGAAACAATTGCGTCACCTGCCCGCAGCGATGCAACAAGTGCTCTCGCTTGAGCCGCAGATTATCGAGTGGGCGCAGCAATTCGTGGACAAACACCATGCGCTGTTCTTGGGTCGTGGCATCCACTGGCCGATTGCCATGGAAGGCGCGCTCAAACTCAAAGAAATCACCTACATTCACGCCGAGAGCTATGCCGCTGGCGAGCTCAAGCATGGCCCACTCGCGCTGGTCGATGCGGACATGCCCGTGGTGGCGATTGCGCCGAATGACAGCTTGATTGAAAAACTCAAATCAAACTTGCAAGAGGTCAAAGCACGCGCAGGTCAGCTGTATATCTTCGCCGATCGCGACACTTACATTGAGCCTGAAGAAGGCATGCACGTGATTAATCTGCCTGACCATGCGGGCGTGCTCTCGCCGATTTTGCACACCTTGCCATTGCAGTTGCTCGCCTACCACACCGCTGTAGCGCGTGGTACGGATGTGGACAAACCACGTAATTTGGCAAAATCAGTGACGGTTGAATAAGCGCTATTTGATTGAAATCGATAAGCACCAATAATCACAAGTAAACACAATGGGTCAGGATTCTGGCCCATTGTTTTTGGTAAATAGACAGGACACACATGAATATTTGGGTTGATGCCGATGCCTGCCCACGCGCCGTCAAAGACGTCATCTACCGCGCAGCGCGGCGCACCGAAGTGATGACCACACTGGTGGCCAATCAAATGCTGATGACGCCGCCATCGCCCTTCATCAAGGCGGTTCAGGTCGGTGCAGGCATGGATGTGGCGGACAGCGAAATCATCGCGCGCCTGAGTGCAGGTGACCTCGTGATTACCGCCGACATACCGCTGGCGGCGCTGGTGGTGGAAAAAGACGCCCTCGCGCTCAACCCACGGGGCGAGTGGTACACCCGCGAGAATGTGCGCTCACTGCTCTCGATGCGTAATTTTATGCAAGAGCTGCGCGACACAGGCACACAGACGGGGGGACCCGCGGCACTGTCGGTCAAAGACGTGCAGAATTTCGCCAATGCGCTGGATCGGTGGTTGGCGCGGCGAAGATAGTGTGCAATGACGGGGGGAACGATGTGTAGGGGCGATTAGCGTAGCGTAATCGCCTGAACCCATACACATATCGCTTTTGGTCGTATGAGCAGTCCATTGGATGCAGTGGGGAATGGCTCGATGAATAATGAATGACAATCGGGCGATTACGCATAAACCGCTAATCGCCCCTACTTACTCGAGTGGGTTACCTCATTAGACATTGTGAATGCCAAATGACCAATTCTCACGCGCAACCTCGATAAGGTTGATGAAGATGTTTTCAGCTTGGAGATATCCAGTGCCCACCAATTTTTGGTTGAGTTCGCTAAAGAACTTGGCTTTTAGTTCAGCAGTACGTCCTTGGTTGAGTGTGATTTGGACGAACACAATTTTTTCGAGTCGTTCAGGAGGGCAAGTGTCAGGGGCGTGAAGGATTGCTGCGTTTGGATGACCTTGGCAAACGATGTAGTTCTCTAGCGGCGGCACCCCGAGCACTTCTTGCATGGCGGAATTGATAGCGCCACCGACTGCTGAAGTAAATTCAGCAGGCTGATTGTTTGAAAAATCAACACGGACTATTGCCATGGTAACTCCTTTCAGGGAAATGACTAGCTTAAGTTTCACATCAAAACGACGCACAAATTTCTTGAATATTGACACATAACATTCTTTTAGTAATAAATAACCCCATTAAATCATGGGTTTAATCAACCCGATGCAGGTATATTTGACCTAAATTATTGTCATAAGTATCAAACTAAATTCAACGATAAAGTTCAAAATTGTTCGCATCATTCTAACATCAAAAAAATAGCACACAGAATACGCACACACAATTCTCTTGTTTTAATTCATTATTTCAATTATCATTGAAATATGAAAACACAAACCGCCGTCACTTCCCTCTCCGCCCTCGCGCAAGAATCGCGCTTAACTGTCTTTCGTCTGCTGATTCAAGCAGGGGCGGATGGTATGCCTGCGGGTAAAATTGCTCAGGCGTCGGGCATCGCGCCGTCTGCGCTGTCCTTTCATCTCAAGGAGTTGAACCATGCGGGCTGGGTCAGCAGTGAGCGTGCAGGGCAGTTCGTCATCTATCGGGCGAACACGGGTTTGATGCATGAGTTAATCGCGTATTTGACCGAAAACTGCTGCGGTGGCGTTGAGTGTGGCGTGACTGCGGTGTCCACTGTGAATGACTCTGTGAAGGGGCCTGTGTAATGGATTATGTCGTCATATCTTTAGTGGCCTTTGTGGCGTCGGTTTTGACCTTGTTCTCTGGTTTTGGTCTGGGTACTTTGCTGATGCCTGTGGTGGCGGTGTTTTTCCCGATTGAGGTGGCGGTTGCCATTACGGCGATGGTGCATTTTGCCAATAATGTGTTTAAGCTGGGCTTGGTGGGGCGGCATGTGGATGTAAAAATCTTGCTGCGCTTTGGTTTGCCAGCGGTGGTGATGGCGTTTGTCGGGGCGATGCTCTTGCTTGAATTGAGCCAAGGTTTGGTGCGCTTTGAATACAGCCTGTTTGGACGGATATTTCAAGTGGGCTTGATTCAATTGATCATGGGTGTGTTGATTTTATTTTTTGTATTTTTGGATGTGTCGCCACGTTTCTCAAGCATGCGCTTTGATGCGAAGTATTTGGGTTTGGGCGGGGCTTTGAGTGGTTTTTTTGGTGGGCTTTCTGGTCATCAAGGGGCATTTCGCAGTATGTTTTTGAGCAAATCAGGCTTGAGTGCTCAGGTGTTTGTGGGCACGGGCGTGGTGATTGCGGTGATGGTGGATGTGGCGAGATTGTTGGTGTATGGCTGGGATTTGAGTGCCAACAGTGCGTTGACGCAATGGCCGCTGGTGGTTTGCGCTTGTTTGAGTGCTTTTGTCGGTGCTTTTTTGGGCGCAAAGTTGCTTAAGAAAATGACTTTGAAATCGGTGCAAACAGTGGTCTCTGCATTGTTGGTGTTGATTGCTGTGGCGATGATTATGGGTTTGGTTTAATTTTGCATTTATAGGAATAGACAGATGAGTCAGTCAGATAAAGTTTATAAGGTGTTGGTGCTGTGTACGGGCAACTCTGCGCGCAGTGTGATGACAGAGGGTTTGATTAATGTCATGGGGCGTGGGCGCTTCATGGCCTACAGCGCGGGCAGCAAGCCCAGCGGTCGGGTCAATCCATTTGCGATTGAGCAGCTCGATAGCGTGGGTTATGACACGAGCGCATTGCGCAGCAAAAGCTGGGACGAGTTCGCGCCGAGCATCAATCCCGATGCACCGCAGATGGATTTTGTGATTACGGTGTGTGACAACGCCGCTGGCGAGACTTGCCCAATTTGGTATGGTGCGCCTGTGAGTGCGCACTGGGGATTCCCTGATCCAGGCATGACAGGTACGGATGATGAAAAACGCGCTGATTTTGCCAAGGTGTTTCGCATGATTATGGCGCGAGTCCATGTGTTTGTGAATTTGCCTTTGGAGGTGTTGGATGCGAATGCGATTCGCACCGAGGTCAAGGCGATTGCCGATGTGACGGGTCTGGCTGATGCGGCTGTACAAACGAAATGGATTCAATCATGAGTGAACATAAAGTGGTTTCGCAGTCTGCACAGTCTATGAGTGTGTTTGAATGTTATCTGAGCGTGTGGGTTGCGCTGTGTATCGTCGTTGGCGTGGTGGTGGGGCAGCTCATGCCTTCGGTGTTTGAGCGCTTGGGCGCGATGGAGATCGCGCAGGTGAATTTACCCGTGGGTCTGCTCATCTGGGTGATGATTATTCCGATGCTGATTAAAATTGATTTTTCGGCGCTGCATCAGGTGAAGGCGCATTGGCGCGGCATCGGTGTGACTTTATTCGTCAATTGGTTGGTCAAACCGTTTTCGATGGCCCTGCTCGGCTGGTTGTTCATTCGTCATGTGTTTGCGCAGTATCTGCCCGCAGAGCAATTGGACAGTTATATTGCGGGTTTGATTTTGCTCGCGGCTGCGCCGTGTACGGCGATGGTGTTTGTGTGGAGTCGTTTGACCAATGGCGAGCCTTTGTTCACGCTCTCGCAAGTGGCGCTCAATGACACGATTATGATATTTGCCTTTGCGCCTTTGGTCGCTTTGCTCTTGGGCTTGTCCGCCATCACGGTGCCGTGGGCGACTTTGATGATTTCGGTGCTGCTGTACATCGTGATTCCTGTGCTGCTGGCGCAGGTGTTGCGTCAATTTTTGCTCAACAAAGGCGAGGCCACATTCAAGCAGGTGACGGATCAGATGGGTGCGTACTCCATCATGGCCTTGTTGTTGACCTTGGTGTTGTTGTTCGCATTTCAGGGCAAGGCGATTGTCGAGCAGCCACTCATCATCGCGATGCTCGCTGTGCCGATTTTGATTCAGGTGTTTTTTAATTCTGGCTTGGCGTATTGGCTCAACCGCGCAGTGGGTGAGAAGCACAATGTCGCTTGTCCATCGGCGCTCATTGGCGCGAGTAACTTTTTTGAGCTGGCGGTTGCAGCGGCGATTAGCCTGTTTGGGCTTGAATCAGGTGCTGCGCTGGCGACGGTGGTGGGCGTGTTGGTTGAAGTGCCTGTGATGCTGCTGGTGGTGCGCTGGGTCAATCAATCGAAAAATTGGTATGAGCGTGGTTAATTAACTTGGCTTGCTCAGTAGCGTATGTTGCGGTTTAATAGCCCCTCCCCCAAGTGGGGGAGGGGTTGGGGAGAGGGATGATGAAGTTGCACCTTCAAGATGCATGTGAAGCGATGCCAGCACCCTCTCCCCCGACCCCTCTCCCGTGATGCGGGAGAGGGGGGGCTAAGTTTGTCGATAAAAAAAGGTGGCTCAGCCACCCATTTTTGTATCAAAACACCCCTTGCGACAAATACCGGTCCCCACGATCACAGACGATGAACACAATGGTCGCATCGCGCACCTCTTGTGCCAATTGCAGCGCCGCCCAGAGTGCACCGCCCGATGAGATGCCTGCAAAAATGCCTTCTTGACGCGCGAGTTGGCGTGCGGATTCTTCTGCGTCCGCTTGCGTGACCATGATTTCTCTATCCACCAATTCGGGTTTAAAAATTGTGGGCAGGTATTCCAACGGCCATTTGCGTATGCCTGCGATGGACGAGCCCTCGGAGGGTTGTACGCCGATGACTTGAATGCTGGGGTTCTGCGACTTGAGGTAGGTGGATGTGCCCGTAATCGTGCCTGTGGTGCCCATTGCGCTGACGAAATGCGTCACTGCGCCGTGGGTGTCGCGCCAAATTTCTGGCCCTGTGGTGCGGATGTGCGCGAGCGGATTGTCGGTGTTGCCGAACTGATTGAGCACCTTGCCTTTGCCCTCGGCCTGCATGGCGAATGCCAAATCACGGGCGTATTCCATGCCGTGACCCAGTGCGGTTTCGGTGAGGATGAGTTCAGCGCCATAGACCGTCATCGACACGCGTCGCTCGACTGAGAGGTTGTCGGGCATAATCAAAATCATTTTGTAGCCACGCATCGCCGCGACCATCGCCAGTGCGATGCCCGTGTTGCCACTGGTCGCTTCGATGAGTGTGTCGCCTGGGGAGATGTCGCCACGCGCTTCTGCTTCTAAAATCATCGACAGCGCGGGGCGGTCCTTGACCGAACCTGCTGGGTTGTTGCCTTCGAGTTTGGCGAGGATGACGTTGTTGCGCTCGCGAAAGGCTTGCTCAGCCATGCGTTGGATGCGCACCAGTGGCGTGTTGCCGACGAATTGATCAATGGTGGGGTAGGTGTGGGTCATAGGAGATGCCAGCGTTGTGAATGGTGTATTGTAGCATTGCACGGGCGTGTCCGTGTATGGTGTAAAATGCACTCAACAGAGGACATACTTTATGCAAACCATCGATTCAACCCCAACCCGCGCCATCGTGCTTTTTGCCCATGGTTCATCGAATCCCACTTGGCGCGAACCTTTTGACGCCATCGCGCAGCAGGTGCGTGCCCAATCCAATGGTGCGCGGGTGGAGCTGGCGTTTTTAGAAATCATGTCGCCCAGCGTGACTGATGTGGTGCGCGATTGCACGCTCAGTGGCGTGGCGCACATCCGCATCGTGCCTTTGTTCTTCGGGGTGGGCAAACACGTGGCTGAGGATTTGCAGGCTTTGGTGGTACAGATGCGTGTTGAGTATCCAAATATTGCTATTGAAATTGCACCTGCTGTGGGGCAGAGTGAACTTGTGCGTCAGGCTATGGCAGAGCATGCGATTTTGATCGATTAATTTGTGCTAGGAGCATTTGTATGGACATTAAAGAGATAAGCGTAATTTTTCAAGGACTTTTGGCTCCAGTAGTGGCAGTAATTGCCTCATACATCGCTTATCAACAGTGGCGAACCAATGAAGTTAAACTTCAGCTGGACTTATATGATCGTAGGCTTAAGATTTATGAGGAAGTCAAACGTGTTCTTTTGCTTGTGGTGCGCGATGGAGATATAAAGTACGAAGAGTTGTCAAATTTTGCAATTTCAGTGTCGGAAGCTGATTTTCTTTTTGGAAATGAAATTAGAGAATATATAGATGAAGTTTATCGTCGTGGTGTAAAACTTAGTTCTTTTAATAGGCAATATAATCACGTTGCTACCACAAACTTAGCACCAGCTGGATATAACCATCAGCGTGTATGTGACGGAATAAACGAAGAGAGCTTATGGTTTAGCAGTCAATTTGAACCAACACGAAAGATGTTTTCGACGTACTTGAAAATTAAATCCTCAAACCCTTACCCACCAAAATAATGCACGGCGCATCGGTGTCAGGCTGGGTGAAATCATTGTTCGCCATGCGCGTCAAATCCAATCGCAGCACCGCTTCATCCGACCAACTCGCGCCAAACACCATGAGCACGGGCGTGTCGCTGTCAAAACCCTTATTCAACAAAGTCTGTGCGACCGATTGACGGTGCAGACCGCCCATGTAGAACACCAGTGTCTCTGTGGGCGTGAGCTGGGTGTGCCACAGATTGTCGGGCTGGTCGGTGCCGACCGATGCGGTCAGTAGGCGCACACTGCGCGCCACACCGCGACGGGTCAATGCCGTGCCTGCGCTGGCAGCCGCAGCTAGCGCTGAGGACACGCCCGGTACGATGGCATAGCTCAAGCCAACCGACAGCACCGCGTCAATTTCTTCATCCAATCGCCCGAAGATGGCAGGATCGCCGCCTTTGAGACGCACCACACGTTCGTACTGTAGGCCGTAGCGAACCAGTTCCGCGTTGATGTCGGTTTGTTTTTTGGACTCGCCACATTTCTCGCCCACACCGCGTTTGCCCACGTCGACCAAAATCGCCTCGGGATGTGCGTGCGCCAGCACCCCATGATCAATCAAGGCATCATAGAGCACGATTTGCGCCGATTGCAGCGCGTTTACGCCGCGCAGCGTAATCAGATCTGCTGCGCCAGGGCCTGCGCCGACAAAGGTGATGGTGTGTGTGGAATTCATGTGTATTAAATGGGTGTCTACTGAACGTGATGTGTTTGTATTTTTTAAGATCAAAAACCGATGCCTGTGTTTCATCTTGGGTTCTGCCCTCTCCCCCAACCCCTCTCCCGCGCACGGGCGAGGGGAGCTGTGAGTGAGCTGAAGAAGAATTTCAGGCTTTAGGCAAACATCCCACCCGCTACCGTTTGATTGCTCACTTCATCAATCATAATAAATGCGCCGCCAGCTTTGATGTCGCTGTAGGCGTCAATCGGCAGGGCTTGTTGCAACTGGATCTGCACGCGGGCGATGCCGTTCATCTCGAGGTGGTGCGCATTGCTGTGCTCGTCCAAGGTGTGGATGTTCAATTGATAATCCACGGTGTTCACTCGTGCGGCGGCGGTGCGCGTGCCGTGCTTAATCAAATATTTGCGACCCAAGGCCATAGGCTCCTCTGAGAACCAGCACACATCAGCGGCGCGTAATTTGTCCACTTGGGCGGCTTGCTCGCCAGAATTGATCCAATCGCCGCGAGAAATATCGATGTTCTCAGCGATGGTCAGGGTGACCGATTGACCTGCGTAGGCCGCTTCGCGCTCGCCATCAAAGGTGTGAATGCCCGTGATGGTGGTGCTGCGGTTCTGTGGCTGGATGGTCACAGTGTCGCCCACCTTAACCGAGCCTGATTCAATGCGCCCTGCATAACCACGAAAATCATCGATTTTGCTGCCGTCGTGACGCACCACGGTTTGAACTGGAAAGCGCAGCGCTTGTACCGACTCATCTGCCACAGGCAGGGTGTCGAGCAATTCGAGCAATGCGGGGCCTGTGTACCAAGGCATGTGTTCTGAAGCATGAACCACGTTGTCGCCTTTGAGTGCCGACAGTGGCATCGGCACGTAGTTCTTGACCCCGACGCGTTGCGCGAGCTGCGCATAGGCGGCGAGCACGCGCTCGTACTTGTTCTGATCGTAGTCGATCAAATCCATTTTATTCACCGCCACGATGATGTGCTCCACGCCAAGTAGGGCGAGCAGGGCGGAGTGGCGTTTGGTCTGAGTCAGCAATTCAACCTCGCCCGTACCGCTAAAATCCAGCTTGCCCACATCGACCAAGATAATCGCGGCGTGCGCGGTCGATGCGCCCGTGACCATATTGCGTGTGTATTGCTCGTGACCAGGGGTGTCGGCGATGATGTACTTGCGGCGCGGGGTGGCGAAGTAGCGATAGGCCACGTCAATCGTGATGCCCTGCTCGCGCTCGGCTTCGAGCCCGTCGGTGAGCAGTGCCAAATCCACGCTGTTGTCATAGCTGCGGTTGTGTTTGGACTGAGTGACCGCGTGCAATTGGTCAACGAATACGTTTTTTGAGTCAAACAATAGGCGACCGATAAGGGTCGATTTGCCGTCGTCCACGGAGCCCGCGGTGATGAAGCGGAGGAGGCCTTGGTTCATGGTCATGGTGTATTCCTTGTTTTTGGGTGGGTTTGAGACCACCTTAGATATTTGTGCGTTTGAGTATTGGGCGGGTTTGTAACCCGCCGCTACGGTGTCAATTTAGAAGTAACCTTCGCGCTTGCGTTTTTCCATCGAGGCTTCAGAGGTCTGATCGTCCAGTCGGGTTGCGCCGCGTTCGGTGACGGTGGTCTCTGCGGTTTCTTCCAAGATTTTTTCGATGTTGTCCGCATCCGAGAGCACAGGCGAGGTGCAGGAAATATCGCCCACGGTGCGAAAACGCACGGTGCGGGTGGCGACCGATGCGCGCTCGTCGTCGGTCTCAGGTGGCGTCAATGGCATGACCGAAACGATCAGGCCTTTGCGCTCGAAGGTTTCGCGCTCGTGCGCAAAGTAAATCGGCGGCAATTCGAGTTGCTCGCGTGCGATGTACTGCCAAATATCGATTTCGGTCCAGTTGGAAATTGGGAACACGCGCATGTTCTCGCCCTTGTGGATGCGTGCGTTGTAGATCGACCAGAGTTCTGGGCGTTGTGCCTTGGGATCCCATTGACCAAAATCATCGCGGAACGAGAAAATGCGCTCTTTGGCACGGGCTTTCTCCTCATCACGGCGCGCACCACCGATACAGGCGTCGAACTCGTGCTCAGCAATGGTCTCGAGCAGGGTCACTGCTTGCGCGGCGTTGCGGCTGTCGGTCTCGGGGTTGCGCAGGCGCACCGTGCCTTT
Source organism: uncultured Hydromonas sp. (assembly GCA_964506355.1). GTDB lineage: Bacteria > Pseudomonadota > Gammaproteobacteria > Burkholderiales > Burkholderiaceae > CTSOIL-112. The sequence continues at coordinate 16 of CAZDLD010000050.1, read as the reverse complement.
TTGAATCGATGCTTCT
>CAZDLD010000049.1:0-10977 GCA_964506355.1 uncultured Hydromonas sp. | reverse complement strand
CTCGAACGATGGCACTTTGACCATTAGCGAGATTAGTGACCTTTAGTTTGGTTCCAAACGGCAAGGTGCGATGGGCAGCGGTCATGGCATTTTGGTTAAATGTTTCGCCATTTGCGGTGCGTCGGCCGTGGAACCCAGGACCGTAGTATGATGCGACCCCAGAGTTTAAAAACACCGTTTTCGCGCTGGTCGGTGAATAACTTACTTTAATCACTTTCCCCGAAATTGCTGTTTTACTCGGTTGGCGGGCTGCGAGTACTACTTTGTTTTTTGATGTTTTGCTCTCATTGGCTTTTTTGGCTGCAGTTTTGATGACTGCGGGCTTTTTGGCCGTTGATGGCTTGGACATCTCTTTCGCAACAGAATTCGTGCTCAATACAACCAAGCTCAAACCCAGTGCAAGCATCAGCTTGCTTTGCTTTTGTTTAATACGAATCATACCGTCTTACTCCATTTAGACGGGCATTTGACCAGATTTAGTTATTAGTATCGGAGCGGTCTAACCCATTGAGCATTGCCTATCTGATTCGATGATGACGAATGCTCATTAACATGCCACAGGCCACGCCCAAGGTAATCAGCGCGGTGCCGCCATAACTCATAAACGGCAGTGGCACACCTACTACTGGCAAAATCCCAGCGACCATACCCATATTCACAAATACATACGTGAAAATAATCATGGACAAAGCGCCAGCCAGCAGACGATCAAATCTCGTTTGGGCCTGTTGTGCAATCGACAAACCACGAGATATGAGAATGAAGTATAACACAAGTAGCAAAATCACACCCACGAAGCCAAATTCTTCGGCATACACGGCCAGCAAAAAGTCGGTCGAGCGCTCGGGAATGAACTGCAATTGTGCTTGTGTTCCATCCATCCAGCCTTTGCCCAAAAAGCCGCCTGAACCAATGGCAGTTTTGGCCTGCAGGATGTGAAAGCCCGTTCCGCGTGGGTCTTTGCTCGGGTCTATGAGGGTGTCAATACGCTTGCGCTGATAATCATGCAATAGAAAGTTATAGACAATTGGCAAACTGACCACTGCCAACCCCACCATCGCACCGATGATTTTCCAGCTCAGCCCCGCGTAAAAAATAACATATGCGCCCGCAGCCGCAACCAGCAGCCCTGTACCCAAGTCGGGTTGGCGTGCAATCAGCAAAAACGGCACCACAAACATCAAGGTCGCTGCGCCAAACACTTTTAATAACTCCCGACCTTGTGCATTGCCAGCGGCTTGGAAATAAAATGCCACCATCATCGGCACGCCGATTTTCAACATTTCTGATGGTTGAAAGCCAAATATCCAGCGGCGCGCACCCAAGCGCACATCTCCGAACAAAGCCACCATGACCAACAGCACCACGCCAGCGACATAAACTGGCACTGCCATGCGCATAAACACATTCGGAGGGGTGTAAGCCACTGACACAATCACTGCCCAGCACAGCGCCAAATTACGCAAATGCGCCATAAATCGATCGGGTCTATCTGTTGACGCGCTGTACATCGTGACCACACTCACGATGCTAATCAGCAACAATATCACCACCATCACTGGGTCAAGGGGGGCGAGGAGTTTTTTGATTTTCTCGCCAATTTTGTGCGTGCGTATCATGGCTTGGCTCCCGTGCTCGATTCTTGTCCATTTGCCAGTGCTTTGTCGGCATCTTGGTTGTGAAGAGCGGCTGCGCCTCGGGTGGTCAAACGCTGCCCATTTTGCGAGGCAACGAATGCATCAATCGCTTGTCGCACCAGTGGCGCGGCGGCAGACGCCCCAAAGCCACCATTCTCGACAATCGCCGCTATAGCGATTTGCGGTTTATCTGCTGGGAAAAAGGCAATGTACAAGGAGTGATCTTTCATGAACTCGCCGCGTGCACTTTGGGCATAGGTGGAGTTCTGTCCCACACTGAACACCTGAGCCGTGCCTGTTTTACCCGCGACTTGCCCCGGCAAATTATTGAATATGCCACTTCCGGTGCCTGTGATATTCACTTGCACCATGGCCTTGGTAATCAGTTCAATATCAGCCAGTGGAATTTGTAAATCGGCCAGCATTTTCGGTTGAGTTTCTGTGCCCTGCCCTGTGATTGGATCGATTTTTGATTTGAGCAAGTAAGGCTGCATGCGCACACCCTTGTTGGCAATCGTCGATACAGCACTGGCAAGCTGCAGAATCGAAAAAGTGTTCTCTCCCTGACCAATCCCCAAACTAATGGTTTGACCTTCACCCCATTCTTTACCCGTTTTGCGGGTGTACCATTCTTTGGAGGGCAACAGACCTTCGGTTTCGCCCAACAAATCGATTCCCGTTTTTTGACCAAAGCCAAAACGTGAAATTTCTTGATGCATTAAGTCCACGCCCATTTGATGCGCCAAACTGTAATAATACACGTCAGACGACACCGCAATCGATGTGAACATATTGACCGCGCCGTGACCGCGCCCGCCTGTACTGTCGCGGTATTTGTGATTGCCGAAGTAATAAATCCCGCCATCTTGAATCACCTCATCGCGCGAGCGTGCACCGGAGTGCAATGCTGCTAAAGCCATAAAAGGCTTATACGTCGATCCGGGAGGGTAAGCGCCCTGCAATGCTCGATTGAACAATGGGCGATTTTTCGACTCGTTCAACTCTTTCCAAGCCACTTCTGAAATGCCGTCGACAAATTGATTCGCGTCGTACGTCGGTGCGCTGACAAAGGCCAGAACTTGGCCAGTGGCTGGTTCGATCGCGACCAAAGCGCCACGCCGCCCTTTGAATGCCTTTTCAACTTGTGATTGAATGTAGGCATCAATGGTCAATTGTAGGTTAAAACCAGGAACGGCGGCTTTTTCACCCAGACCGCCAACTTGCTTGCCTGAAGCCATGACTTCTAATCGTTCATAGCCATTTTTACCGTGCAGCAAGGACTCGTAGCTTTGCTCGATGCCCAACTTACCCATGTGTGTGCTGCCCTTGTAGATTTCTTCTTGACCGTTTTTCTTGATACGCTCTTTGTCACGCTGATTGACTCGTCCCACATAGCCGACCACATGCACGCCCAAATCACCCTCTGGGTACTCGCGGAAACTGCGCTTGGCAATCGACACACCCTTGAAGTTGAACTGTTGCACGGAGAACTTGGCAATTTCTTCTTCATTGAGTTTGCTGCGAATGGGGAAGCTGTCGTATTTGTCGCCTTCGGCGCGCATTTTGTTGAATCGCTTGATGTCCGTATCAGTTACGGGAACGATTTTACGGACTTTCTCTATGGTCTCGTCCATGTCTTCTTGCTCGTTGGGTATGATTTCCAGTGCAAATCCTGGGTTATCGCGCGCAAAAATAAAGTTGTTTCGATCCATAATCAAACCACGTGCGGGTTCGATTGGAACCATCGCCGTGCGATTTTGTTGCGCTTGCAGGCTCAGGGTGTCGTGCTGAAAAACTTGCAGATAGACAAATCGTGCCACCAGTAGCGCAAAGCAAAAAAGCACGAATGACTGTGCTGTAATGACCCTTTGTTTAAACCCTTGCCCTTGAGCGAAGGTTGCGCGTGGTGCTAATTTCATAAAAGATTGTCCATGGTTAGTTCGTCATCCATTCGCCAACTTTGCGTGATTGTGCGCCGCGCGTCAAGGTGATTGCCAAAATCAGCCAAGCCGGAATGGCCAACAGCAGCCACAACATAGTCGATAATTTGGTCGGACTTCCCAACAGAACAAGATGCGCCAGTGCGCGTAACAGTTGAATGACGAAGACCATCGCCGTGGCATAAATCGCATGGATAAATACCGATGCGAACTGCAGGCGTGGAATCAACATACGCATGCCATATACCAGCCATACATACATCAAAGCGTGTTCGCCCATGCGCGAAGATTGCTGCACATCAACCAAGATACCAATGAAAAACACTATCAACAGGGAGATTTTTTTCGGTTGATACACCGTCCAGAACAACAAAATCAAAGCCATCCAATCCAGCCATATGGTTTGACGGACCGTCAAAAACGACAAAGCCCATGCAAAGCACAGACTGAGCAATACAATTCGTGTGCGTACCAACGCCAACCATTGTTCAAATCGCATTTGGTAAACTCCCTAACAGTAGTCGTTTCAACTTTGAGTCATTATTTTTTGGTGTATTGCTCACGTGTGCGTGCGCCCAAAGTGGTTGGCACAGGATTGTCGCGAGCCATTTCAGCTTGTGCATCGCTGCGCTTTTTCATCTCATCCAAGTCAGCGATTTGTAAAATCCCCACATAGCGAACTTGAGCGGGCTGTATGGCCGGCACGATAGTAGTCTCTGACCGCCCATCTGGCCCTGCAGGGGCAATATCGAGCACTTTAGCCACCATCAATTCTGCGGGATACAGGCCATCCAATCCTGATGTGACCAACGTATCATTCGGCTGCAAATCGGTACGTTCTTGATTGAAAATCCGCAATTCAAGCAGACCTTCGCTTTTCGCTCCATTAATAAATCCGCGCACGCCGGGGTTGCGCTGAACCTTAATCGGAATATTGATTTTGGTATCGGTGACCAGGGTCACTTCCGAGCTGTTGGCTTTGACATCGGTAATCTGTCCGACCAAACCCTCAGCCGCGACCACGGGCTGACCCAACTTCACCCCTTCGTTGCTGCCTGCGCTCAACACCAGTTTGCGCATATATGGATCGACCACTTGATACAAAGCCTCAGCCGAAATCATCGGATAAGGCGTTTTATCTTTCAAACCCAATTGCGCACGCAGGGCTTTATTGTCCTGCTCGTCCTTGGCCATGGCCTGAAGTCGAATTTCAGCGGCTTGATTTTTCTCAATCAATTCCTGATTGCGTTGTGCCAAACTTGAAATGCTGTAGCTATGTATCAGCTTATCTGACACCCAGCTGCGCGCCGCATGCACTGTGCGCTGTATCGGCGTTACAAACACAAAGCCAATCGCATTTCGCACCATCGGCGGCCCATTGAACGCAATAATAATCAACGCACACACGCTGGCGAAAACCAATCGCACCCAATCCGGCGTGGTTTTTCGAAATAACTGGTAATTATCATCCATACTGGACAGCCTTCACACCCAATTATTCGTGAACAAACAACGCGCTAAAGCGATTCAAATATTCCAGCGCAATGCCAGAACCGCGCACCACGCACAGCAATGGATCTTCGGCCAAATACACTGGCAGACCTGTTTCTTCTTGCAACAAGCGATCCAAGTTGTTCAACAACGCACCACCACCAGTGAGCACAATGCCTGATTCTGCAATATCCGCGCTCAATTCTGGCGGCGTTTGTTCCAAAGCAATTTTCACCGTAGATACAATGGCGTTCAAAGGCTCAGACAACGCTTCCAAAATTTCGTTGGAGTTAACTGTGAAGCTTCTTGGCACACCTTCGGCCAAGTTGCGACCTTTAACTTCCATTTCCAAAACTTGAGAACCTGGGAATGCAGTGCCGATTTCTTTCTTAATCAATTCTGCCGTCGGCTCACCAATCAACATCCCGTAGTTGCGGCGAATGTAGTTCACAATCGCATCATCGAATTTATCACCGCCCACTCGAGTGCTGTTTTTGTAAACCATACCACCCAAAGAAATCACACCCACTTCAGTGGTACCACCACCAATATCCACAACCATTGAACCGCGTGCTTCAAATACAGGCAATCCTGCACCCAAGGCAGCCGCCATCGGCTCTTCAATCAAATGCGCTTCCGATGCGCCTGCATTTTCGGCAGATTCGCGAATCGCGCGACGCTCAACTTGTGTTGAACCACAGGGCACACAAATCACAATACGGGGGCTTGGTTTAAACAAGTTGGACTCATGCACTTGACGGATGAAGTATTCCAACATTTTTTCTGTAATAGAGAAGTTGGCAATCACGCCATCTTTCATCGGGCGTATCGCTTCGATGTTTCCTGGCACTTTACCCAACATTTGTTTGGCTTCTGTACCCACCGCTTTGACTGTAGGGCGACCTGTGCGTGTGTCGTGCTGAATCGCAACCACCGAAGGTTGATCCAATACAATGCCTTTACCGTGCGCATAAATCAAAGTATTTGCGGTTCCCAAATCAATCGCCAAATCATTAGAAAAATATTTGCGAACAAAATTAAACATATCTATCCCTTACTCTCTTGAGTTTTTAACCGTTTGCTTTGCAACTAACTCATTGAAAAAAAACAAAATTTACACCATTGCCCCGCCAACTGCACAAAACACTGAAAAAATGTTTTATAAACACAAAATCATACAGCAAAACCCCACGGGTAGCGAGTATTCTGATTAAAAAGATGTATGACTCACACCAAATCAAGCATGTGAATTTCAAATTTCAGTAGATGCGGAAAATATCGCTAAAAGCTTCTATTTAACGCTATTCCGCGCTAAATAAAATTTCAAATCTGGCAAATTATTGTCACAAATAATATTCAGGCAGCCACGAGCCCAAACGTTTTTGCAACTTGCGCCACCAACTGCCCGGCTCCACGTCCAAACTCACTCCTTTTGAGTTTTGCATCTGGCCAGCTTCATCCAAGTTTTGTTCCGCATTCAGATACCAGGTGGTGCGCCCAACAGAATTCTTGCGCAGCTCAAAACTGTATTTCGGTTGTATTTGGGTAAAGAACAATTGGCGTAGCTCGCTGGCCAATTCAATCTGATGAATCAGCACGCCAGCCTCGGTATTACCCGTCACCGAGCACGGATCCAAATTCATCGACCCGACGAAGCTGATCGCCCCATCAATCACCACCACCTTGGAATGCAGGGCAGCTCGTGAGCCCTTTATCGAAAAAATCGGGTGCCGCCATTGTGGCTGCTCAGAAACATCGGGAAAGCCACGCAATTCATAAACTTGGATGCCCGCAAGCAGCAAGGCATCGCGATAGCGATCGTAATGCCCCTGAACCGCAGGAACGTCATTCGATTGCAAAGAATTGCTTAGAATGGTGACTGCCACGCCCGAACGATGCAACGAAATCAGTTGGTTCACCAGCTCGTCGCCTGGCAAAAAGTACGGGCTCACAATGAGCAATTCTTTTTTGGCTTGCGACATAGCGTTGGTCAAATGGTCGAACACTGGACTGTGTTCACGCACCGTGCGATTGGGCGCCAAATGAATCAAACCATCGGATGTGTTGTGCACGATTTTATCGGGCGGATCCATCAAAAATTCGACCCCGCCCCATGTGGCTTTTGACAAGGCATCTGACAACATCGATTTTTCAGCTTTGGCCAAGGCTTGCAAGTAGGGGTGGCGCATCACACGTTCGGATTGGGTCAGTTGATTGGTACTGCGTATCATTTTCGAAATTTGCTCGCGGCGCAGCTCGATGCGATTCGAGTCAAATGCATCAACCGACATGACCTGCTCAGAATTCCAATAGGTGTCAAACCCAGCTTGCATCTTGCCGACCACAGCCCCTCCGAGCAATACATCCATGTCCGAAAAATTATCCTCGTCGCCCGCATTGAAATAACGATCACCTAAGTTTCGCCCACCCGTGATGCCCAGCACCCCATCTGCCAGCCACATTTTGATGTGCATGCGCCGCCTGAGCATGTCTAAGTTGGAGAGAAACACCAGCCAGCGGGTAACTACGTTCGAGCGAAATCGTTTGACTGGATTGAACAGTCGCACCTCAATGTTGGGGTGGGCATTGAGCATCAGCATTTCTTTATCCCGTCCGAGTTGCTCTCGGTCATCGAGCATAATGCGTACGCGCACACCACGGTCAGCCGCAGCGACGATTTCACGCAGCAGTAAGCGTGTGCTCAAACCACTTTGCAAGGTGTAGTACTGCAAATCCAAGCTGTGTTTGGCGTGTTTGATTAGCGCACTGCGCGCAGCAAACGCCTCCACCCCGTTGGACAGGGGGTAGACCGCCGAATCATGTGCGTCTTTGTGTGAGTTGTTGCTTGGGGTTTGCCTGAGATGTTGGTTCATCAAATCGTGCAAACCACGCTTTCGATGCGGCATGGTGGTGTCCATTTGAGTGAGTTGGCTTTGGGCTTGTGTCGAATGACGTTTTTGCGCCGATGTGCTCCTGTGCTGCGAATTTAATCGTGCATGTTCAAACACCTTGACCAGCGGTGAATCTTTGCGCATGGGCAAACTCATTTCGCGCTTTGGCTGATGCGGGTTTTTCTGTAAAGATTCAGGCAGGGTATTGGCACAGGCGCTGAGCAATAACACCGCCGTCAGCGGCAACAACTTCGAATTACCTCTGAGTATGCCGAATATTCTACCCCATGCACTCATGCCCCACCTGTATTTTTTAGCTCGTCGCGTGAAGGTTGCTGCGGCTGCAGCTTATGCCATTGTTCTGGAGTCACGATATTCACTGCACTGCGTCGGGCTCGATTGCGCAGCTTGAGTAAATGGCGATCTTTGGACAGCAGCCACTGCACACCCATCACCAAGGCGCCATCGATGAAAATTTGGTCGTCCTTGTCCGAGCAACGAATGCGCTCGTGCGGTGCAGGTGGTGTCTCCACCCATTGCACCATGGCACGGGTTTGATTGAGAATCTCGACTTGACGTTCGGCTTCGACTTTAAACTGTGGGCGTCCGAGCACATCCACCCACTCCTCCCACATCGCGGGCGTCATCAAGATGGCGCAGTGCGGGTGTGTTTGATTATTTTGACTATCTAAGAGGGTATTTTTTAACGCCGTCATCGGCGCGGCAGGTTCGTGCGTGAACACAAACCAGTCCAGCCAAATATTGGTGTCTAAAATATAGCGAACGGGGGTTTGAATCGCATGGTGGATTATATTCACAGCAGTGCTCACAAGGACACCAGTCGGCCGTTTTTGATGCGCACGCCTTTGGTGCTCAGGCCAGCCAAATTTGAATTTTGCGCAATCAACATCAGTTGGGCGCGGTTCTGTGCGTGACAAATGGCGGCCGCCAAAGCATCCGCCGCATCGGCTTGTGGCTTCGCGGGTAGGCTCAGCAACCGTGCGACCATTTCTTGCACCTGTTCTTTTTTGGCTTTGCCGTGTCCCACCACGGCTTTTTTCAGCTGCAACGCGGTGTACTCATGCACGGGCAAGTCTTTCAGCACCAATGCGCCTATGGCCGCGCCACGTGCCTGACCAAGCAACAGAGTCGATTGCGGATTGACATTCACAAATACTTTTTCAATCACCGATTCATGTGGCGCATAAGCATCGACGATCTGATGAATGCCCTCCATCAATGAGCGCAGGCGTTCGGGCAGGGTTTCGCCGCCCACCTTAATCACGCCACTGGCCACGTACTTCATATCGTGCCCGCGCACATCAATGACACCAAAGCCCGTCAGTCGCAGACCTGGATCGATGCCCAGCAATCGGATGCTTTCAGTTTGACCGCTCACTATCGGCTTTCCAGTTTTGATTCGCGCAGATTAATGTCTAAAATGACGCACACCAGTGAACACCATGGCAATCCCGCGTTCATCCGCCGCTGCAATCACTTCATCATCGCGCATTGAACCGCCCGGCTGAATCACGCTGCTCGCACCAAAATCTATCACCACATCCAATCCATCGCGGAACGGGAAAAACGCATCCGACGCCACTGCAGAACCCGCAAGTGACAATCCAGCGGCTTGTGCCTTAATCGAGGCGATTTTGGCAGAGTCCAAACGACTCATTTGACCTGCGCCCACGCCCAATGTCATGCCGCCGGCGCAGTACACAATCGCGTTTGATTTGACATACTGAGCCACTTGCCATGCGAAGAGCAAATCCTGCATCTGCTGCGCTGTCGGCTGAACTTTGGTCACCACTTTGAGGTCGCTCGCTTGCAAAAAATGGTTGTCCGACGATTGAATCAACATGCCCGAGCCTACGCGTTTGATGTCCTGCGCATTGCGGCCTTGTTCCCACGCACTGCCTGATTTTTTCACTTGCGACATGTCGATTTTCAACACGCGCACATTCTTTTTCGCTTCAAAAATTGCCAAGGCTTCCGGCGTGTATTCAGGCGCAATCAGCACTTCCACAAACTGCTTGGACACCTCTTGTGCAGCGGCTGCGTCACACACAGTGTTGAACGCAATGATGCCGCCGAATGCCGAAGTCGAATCGGTCTTAAAGGCTTTGCCATAGGCTTCCAATGCATTTGCGCCCACAGCGACGCCGCACGGGTTGGCATGCTTGATGATGACGCAAGCGGGTACGTCAAAACTCTTGACGCACTCCCACGCCGCATCGGCATCGGCGATGTTGTTGTACGACAACTCTTTGCCCTGCAATTGCACCGAGGTCACCAACGAACCAGGCGCTGGATACAAATCGCGGTACAAGGCCGCCGACTGGTGCGAGTTCTCACCGTAGCGCAAATCTTGCACTTTAATCATGTTGGCATTGTGTTGCTCTGGGTAATCCAAACGCTGCGCCACATCGCGCGTTTGTGCATCGAGCGTAGACAGGTAGTTACTGATGGCAGCATCGTACTGAGCGATGCGGTTGAACGCCGCTACGGAACATTTGAACTTAGTCGCGTCAGACACATCGCCTTGCTCGTTCAATTCGCTCAACACTTGCACGTATTGCTGCGCATCGGTCAGCACAACCACGTCTTTCCAGTTCTTCGCCGCGCTGCGCACCATCGCAGGACCGCCAATATCGATGTTTTCAATCGCATCTTCGAGCGTGCAACCGGCCTTGGCCACTGTCGCCTCAAACGGGTACAAATTCACCACCAGCATATCGATGGTCTCAATCCCATGCTCGGCCAATGCCGCCATGTGCTCGGGCAAATCACGACGCGCCAACAAGCCGCCATGAATTTTGGGGTGCAGGGTTTTGACACGCCCATCAAGCATCTCAGGAAATCCTGTGTGGCTGGCCACTTCCACCACTGGCAAGCCTGCATCTGCGAGTAGCTTCGCTGTGCCACCCGTTGAGAGCAGCTTCACTTGACGCGCATGCAGAGCCTGCGCCAGTTCCAATACGCCAGTTTTGTCAGACACCGACAATAATGCTGTTT
>CAZDLD010000048.1:2652-11271 GCA_964506355.1 uncultured Hydromonas sp. | reverse complement strand
TTTGACCGCTTCGCGCTCAATCTTGAGCTGAATCAAGCGTCGATCGAGTTTATCGAGCTGCTCTGGTTTTGAATCGATTTCTATCTTGATGCGCGCCGCCGCCTCGTCAATCAAATCAATTGCCTTATCGGGCAAAAAGCGATCGGTGATGTAGCGATGCGACAAAGTCGCTGCCGCCACGATGGCCGGATCGGTGATTTCCACCCCATGATGGACTTCGTACTTTTCTTGCAAACCGCGCAAAATCGCGATGGTGGACTCGACGCTGGGTTCTTCGACCATGACTTTTTGGAAGCGTCGCTCGAGCGCGGCGTCTTTTTCCAAAGACTCGCGGTATTCGTTGAGCGTGGTCGCGCCGATGCAGTGCAAATCGCCGCGCGCCAGAGCAGGCTTGAGCATATTGCCCGCATCAATCGCGCCTTCGGCCTTGCCCGCACCGACCATGGTGTGGATTTCATCAATAAACATGATGGTTTGACCCGCGTCTTGCTCGACTTCGTTCAACACCGCTTTGAGCCGTTCTTCAAAATCCCCACGGTACTTCGCACCCGCAAGCAGCGCAGCCATATCGAGCACCAAGATGCGCTTGTTGTTCAAACTATCAGGCACTTCGCCATTGACGATGCGCTGCGCCAGACCTTCGATAATCGCGGTCTTGCCCACGCCTGGCTCGCCAATCAATACTGGATTGTTCTTGGTGCGACGTTGCAAAATCTGTATGGTGCGACGTATCTCATCATCGCGCCCAATCACTGGATCGAGCTTGCCTTCACGCGCTCGTGCGGTCAAATCTAAGGTGTATTTTTTCAACGCTTCGCGCGTGTTTTCTGCATTTGGATGATCCACAATTTTCCCCTTTCGGATGCTTTCAATAGCGGCCAATAAAGTTTTTTCATTCAAACCCAAGCCGTTGAGTGATTTTTTCAGCGCGTGGCGACTGTGCTCGTCGACCAAGGCCAGTAAGAACATTTCGGAAGCCACATAGCTGTCGCCATAAGTCTGCGCGTGTTGCTCGGCGCGTTGAATCAATTGCACCAACTCTGATGCGAGCATGGGCATGTTTGATGCCTGTCCAACGGTGGGCAAATTGCCCAAGGCATCTTTAATCAATGCACGTATGCGTGCCAAATCCATCCCCGCATAGCGCATCAACGCAGGCACGCTGCTGTCGACGTCGTCTATCATGGCTGAAAAAACATGGGCTGCGTCTATGGACGCGTTGGACTGTGCGCTGGCAAGGCTTTGTGCGCGTTGCAAGGCATTTTGGAAGCTGCTGGTGAGTTTTTCTAAATTCATTTGACTTACCCCTTTTTGACTGCGGCGCTACATTCTGCCGCTCATACTATATAACTTGGGGTGTGTGGGTGAATTTCAATAGGTCATGCGCAGCATGGCGCAATTAGATGCAAAATATTGATATTTAGTGCTTTTTAACGCGCTGAGACGCGGTTGTGAATCTGCGTTTGTCAGTTTAATGACACATCTCTGAACCGAAGTCATCCATCAAAGCATGCAGCAGGGCATCGTTGATGGCTTGATTGTCCGCCCATAAGATGGTCAGAATCAAGGCTTTGAAAGTATCGGCATTAATAATACCGTGTGGCAACATCATGCAACGCTCGATGATGTGCTCGCGCTGTTGGGCGCTGATGGAGCCAGCATGTTCCAATCCACAGAGTAAATTGAGGTTGTCATCACCCACGTGCAAACGTTCAACCACATGAAACACGCGCGTGCTGCTCAATTCAGCGGCATTGAACCACTCAATTGCCAAAGGTTTGCGCAATTCTTCCACCCATACCACCGCCGCTTGCACTTCATGGTCTTCGAATCCTTCGTACGCCATACGCCGCGCCAGTGTCGCCGCATCGGGACACTGAGCAATGCCAGGATAGTTTTCGATGAGATAAAAAAAGATTTCGACCACAACGGACTTTCTAATAATTGGTTTTAAATTTTGCTTTGTTTGGGCTCGTTTGAAATCGAGCGCCCGCCCATTCGGCGTATTAGGCCATCGCCTCAATAGTGAACTTGCTATCGCTCAATGCCTGCGCCAAAGCTTCGAGTGCAACGCCCTCACCTTCAACCACAGCACGCGGCGGCATCAGTTGGACACGCACGCTGCTCACCCCTGCGACGGCTGAAAGTTTGGTCTGAACATTTTGCACGCAGTGCTGACAAGTCATTCCATTCACGATATACGTTTGCTGGCTCATTTGGGCTCCTTCTTGGATCAGTACCATTGAAGTCGTCATTGTACTGACATTTGCTTGGCCATGGTTTTATCTCGCTTAAAATTAGCTGAGCAGCTGCATAGATTGGTACAATAGTGTCTTTGCACGTCTACGGGACACACATTCATCATGGCATTTGCACCACTCCAAAACGACACCTTCTTGCGCGCTTTGCGCCGCGAACCCACCGAATACACCCCGATTTGGCTGATGCGCCAAGCGGGTCGCTATCTGCCCGAATACCGTGCCACACGCGCACAAGCAGGCAGCTTCATGCAGCTGGCACAAAACCCAGAATTGGCCACCGAAGTCACCGTGCAGCCGATTGATCGTTATGGTCTGGATGCAGCGATTTTATTCTCCGATATTCTGACAGTGCCCGACGCTATGGGCTTGGGTTTGCGCTTTGTTGAGAATGAAGGCCCCAAGTTCGAGCGCCCACTGCAAGACGAGCTCGCAGTGCATCGACTCGAAGTGCCCGACATGGCGAAATTGCAATACGTATTTGATGCGGTCACACAGATTCGCACCACGCTCAATGGCCGCGTGCCTTTGATTGGTTTTGCGGGCAGCCCTTACACCATCGGCTGCTACATGGTCGAGGGTGGCAGCTCGAGTGATTTTCGCACCATCAAGACCATGATGTACACGCGCCCTGACCTCTTGCATCATATTTTGTCGGTCAATGCGCAGGCCACCACGTTGTACCTCAATGCACAAATTGACGCAGGCGCTCAAGCGGTGATGATTTTTGACACTTGGGGCGGCTCATTGTCACACAGCGCATACAAAGAATTCTCACTGGCGTATATGCGTCAAGTCATTGCAGGGCTCAAACGCCAGGTGAATGGCGAAACCATACCCGTGGTGGTCTTTACCAAAGGCGGTGGGCAATGGTTAGAAACCATGTGCGACATCGGCGCGGATGCTTTGGGATTGGATTGGACGACCAATTTGGCCGAAGCCAAAAAACGCGTTGCTGGAAAGGTAGCGCTTCAAGGCAATATCGATCCATCCATATTATTTGGCAGCGAAGCGTTGATTCGTCAATCGGCACGTCAAGTGTTGGATGAATACGGTTCGGACGCTGGCCATGTGTTCAATTTGGGTCACGGTATTTCTCAATTTGCCAACCCTGATTCGGTGACTTATTTGGTCGATGAGGTTCATACCTACAGCAGCACGTTGCGTCTGTCGAAATAAGTATATCGATGTTGTGATTTTCGCCTGACGTACATCATCAGGCGTATTTCTTTGATTTTAGGCTAAATTTAAGCTTTTTTTTGCCTCAATTTTGTGCAAATGCCTACAGTTGTTCACAAACTTATCCACAGGCACGCAAATGAGCCTAAGCTGTTGATCGCATGGGTTTTTTGTACCCCCTGTGTATTAAACAATAAACGGCTGCTCAGACTCTGTGCGGCATTCCCACCAACGGCCTAATTTATTCGTGAACTGAGTATGATTTTCTATCTTTTTGATTAATATAGTCTTTATTTAAAACTTGATTTGGATGGCCTTAGTGGAAATGATGTGCTATATCAATCTCGGTTCAGATTGCGGGGCCTAATTCGTGTAAATCTAAAGCCATGTGACGCAGTCCTCAAGTTTCACTCAAAACCAGCGTTGGTCAATTTTTTACCGAAATCCCACTGATTTATCCACTGCTGACGGGCTTTATCTTTTGTCAAGTCAGATGTTGGATTTTTTTATAATTATTTATGAATAAATTTCCGTTTCTCGCTTGACTTACGCACAATTTGGCGTACGTTCAGGCTGGGCGTGTATTTGCCGCCATTAATGTGTTTTTTGTTGATAAATTGACGTAAGCCATTGATTTATTTGATTTTTAACAAATGTGTAATATTTAGTCATTCTGTTAGAAAGCCTGATTTGGCACGGGTTTAGCACTTTTGTACAGGGTTTTTCCACATAGTTATCCACAGATTTTGTGGGCAACATAAATTAGCGAATAAAATCAACGCTGTGTCTATCAATCTTAAAATTTACTTATAAAGACCTATCTAACCCATGACTTGGCTATTGCGTATTGCTTGCGATGTACCTGTGACAGTTGCGGCCGATGGTCTGTTTGACTATCTGCCCTGCGAGTGCACCTTGGCCGATGGCGAGCAGCTGGGCTTGAACTCGCCTGATGCATGGTTGGGGCGTGCGGTCATCGTCCCTTTCGGTCGAGCTGGCAAGCTCAAGGCGCAACCCTTGGTCGTCGGCTGGGTATTTGATATCACCCACAGCAGCGACGTTCCCGCACACAAGCTCAAGTCCATCATCACCGCTTTGCCCTGTATTCCACCGGCCAGCTCCGAGTGGCTCAAGCAAATGCAGTTCATGGCGCGCTATTACCACCGCGGTCTTGGCGAGGTCGCACTGCCCGCCCTGCCGAGCAAGCTGCGCAATGCGCATAACTTCGAACCCGATGAGCAAGGCCGCTATCAACTCAAGTCTGGCAAGCGGGTGTGGCAAAAGTGGCAAAAACTCAGTCAAGTGCCCCCTGCACCCATCGCCGCACATCCCAGCGCGCCCCTGACCCTGAACCCTGCACAGCAATCGGTACTCAATGCCCTTCTAAGCGCCCGTGACGCTCACAACTCGCGCGGTGAAGCCCACGCCCCACAGTTGCTGTTCGGCGTCACTGGAAGCGGCAAAACCGAGGTCTATTTGCATTACTTGGCGCAGATTCTCTCTGAAGGCTCGGATTCGCAGGTACTGATACTGGTTCCTGAAATCAATTTAACGCCGCAGTTCTTCGAGCGCCTGACCGCACGCTTTGGCATGGACGCCGTTGTGTCACTGCACAGTGGGCTTAACGAGGGTGAACGCTTGCTCGCGTGGTGGCGTGCTGCCTATGGGCATGCGCGGGTTGTGCTGGGTACGCGCTTGTCGATTTTGGCGATGTTGCCCAAGCTCAAAGCCATCGTGGTGGATGAAGAGCACGATGCCTCCTACCGTCAACAAGATGGGGTTCGATATTCCGCAAGGGATTTGGCGATTTATCGCGCCAATTTATTGCGCGTCCCCATCATTTTGGGCTCGGCCACACCTTCTTTTGAAACTTGGTTCAACGCTCAATCGGGTCGTTACGGCTTGCACCTATTGCGCGAACGTGCAGTATCGGGCGCGCTCCTGCCCAAGGTGCAGCTGGTCAATCTCCAACAAACGCTCTCCCACGAAGGCATCAGCACTCCGCTCGCACAGGCCATCGACACCGCCTTGTCCCGAGGTCAGATGAGTTTAATATTTCAAAACCGCCGTGGCTATGCACCTGTGGTGTATTGTTCACACTGTTCATGGATGGCCGATTGTACGGCGTGCTCAGCGCACATGGTGTTTCACAAAAACACCCGTCGCCTGCATTGTCACCACTGCGGCGCGCAACGCCCCGTGCCCAAGCAATGCCCCACCTGTGGCAACAGTGATGTCGTGCCTTTAGGGCAGGGAACTCAGCGTTTGGAAGAATCCTTGCAAGAGCGTTGGCCGCAAGCGCGGATACTGCGCTTGGATGCTGACTCTACTCGTGCAAAAGGCTCGCTCGAAACCCAACTGGCTCAAATAGCCGAGGGCGAAGTCGACATCGTGGTGGGCACGCAAATCCTTGCCAAGGGTCATGATTGGCCGAATTTAACCGTTGTGGGGGTCTTGGATGTCGACAGCGGTCTGTTTGCTCAAGACTATCGAGCGCCTGAGCGACTGTTCGCGCAATTACAGCAGGTGCTCGGTCGAGCGGGACGCGGACGTGTGGCGGGTCATGTTTTGATTCAAAGTCGTTTCGTCGAGCACAGCATGTGGGCCTACTTGCTGGCGCATGACTTTGAAGCCTTCGCCGCAGAGGAGCTCATGGTGCGCGAGCAATTGGGCTTACCCCCATTTGGCGCAACGGCGCTGCTACAAGTCGGTGCAGATGCATATCAGGATGCCTTTGCCTTTGCTCAGACCGCTCGTGATCTCGCTCTATCCATTCAACGCGCCCACCCACAATTTGCCAGCATCACCATCAATGCCGCTGTCCCCATGCACATGATGCGGGTCAAGCACAGCGAGCGCGCTCAAGTGTTGCTTGAATGCCCTTCTCGCAACCGCCTGCAAAGCTTTTTGTCCACATGGCAAGTTGAGCTAATCGCCCAAAAGTCGCGCCTGACTTGGCTCATCGAAGTCGACCCAGCAAATATATAATCATTTAATCATTTAGTTAATTGGTTATTTAATCTTCTGATTAAATAACCCTTGCGTTTTTCTCCATTATTGGCATATTCTTATGTCATGGATGTGGCTCAACTCATCCAAAATCATAAAAAATAACGGCGTTCAACTCCGCATCAGCGCAGATTTTCGCACGTGTACAAGGAGATTCAAATGGCACATATTGTAATTGTAGGTTCAGGTCTGGGCGGCATGACTCAAGCGTATGACATGCGTCACTATGCGCGCAAAGAAGACAAAATCACCGTGGTATCGAACAACCCGACATTCCACTTCACACCGTCCAATCCATGGGTCGCGGTAAGCTGGCGCAAGCGCGAAGAAATCGAACTCGACGCCGCCACCTACCTGAAGAAAAAAGACATTGACTTCATTGGCGTCGGTGTAAAACGCGTCCACCCAGAAAAAAACCAACTCGAATTGGACGACGGCAGCACGGTCAACTACGACTACCTCGTCATTTCTACGGGACCTAAATTGGCCTTTGAAGAAATCGAAGGCTTTGGACCACATGGCGGCCACACCCAATCGATTTGTCACGTTGACCATGCCGCCGAATCGGCGCAAGCATGGGAGCAATTTACGCAAGCACCTGGCCCCATCGTAGTGGGCGCGGTTCAAGGCGCATCGTGCTTTGGCCCTGCCTACGAGTACTGCATGATTATGGAAACCGATTTGCGCCGCCGCAAGATTCGCGATCAAGTACCCATTACCTTTGTCACCTCAGAACCATACATCGGGCACTTGGGCTTGGGTGGTGTCGGCGACTCCAAAGGTATGATTGAATCGATTTTCCGCAACCGCAGCATCAAGTGGATTTGCAATGCCAAAGTCAGTAAAGTCGAAGCAGGCAAAATGTTTGTCACCGAAGTGAACGACGATGGCTCGGTGAAAAAAGAACATGAATTGCCATTCAACTACTCGATGATGTTGCCCGCGTTTAAGGGCGTGGATGCGGTGTTTGGCATCGAAGGCCTAACCAATCCACGTGGCTTTATCCTGATTGACAAAAAACAACGCAACCCAACCTACAAAAACATCTATGCCATCGGTGTCTGTGTCGCCATCCCACCAGTGGAAGCGACGCCTGTGCCTGTGGGCACGCCCAAAACAGGCTTTATGATTGAGTCGATGGGGCTGACCACAGCGAAGAACATCCGTATGGAACTCGATGGTCAAGAGCCGACCGAAGAGGCCACATGGAACGCATTTTGCTTGGCCGACTTTGGCGACCGTGGCGCGGCCTTCGTCGCGATGCCACAAATCCCACCGCGCAACACCAACTGGTTTGGCGAAGGCAAATGGGTGCATTACGCCAAAGTCGCATTTGAAAAATACTTCATGTACAAAATGAAAAAGGGCACTTCGGAAACCTTCTTCGAAAAAACCGCTTTGGAAGCCATGGGCATTATGAAGCTCAAAAATAAATAAGCTTCAAAGTCGTACCCAACAAAAAGCCTGCTCAAATGCAGGCTTTTTGTTGGTGTGAATGGCAGATTCAGACCGCGCGTTTCAACGTCAGCAAAGAAATTTCGCTGACCACATCGGTCGAGCGCAAAGCAGGCCCCCAGTAACCTGTACCCGAGTTCACATACACCCACGTATTGCGATGTCGGTTCAAACCCACCTGAAACGCATGCACCCAACGCACCAACCAAGTGCCAGGGAAATATTGCCCACCGTGGGTGTGTCCAGAGAGCTGCACATCCACACGCAGGCCATCGGTCAATTCTGCGGTGTCGGGGTGGTGCGCCAACAGCACTGTGGTCGCATCAGGCGCGCCTTTCAGTGCGGCTTGTGGGCTACACACATGGGTGGCATGGCGCTTACCTGAGCGCAAATCATGTACGCCCGCCACCACCAGCGTCGCTCCGTTGATGTTCAAAACTTGATGCTGGTTACTCAAAGGAATGTAACCCAATTTCGACCAGTGCGCGATCCAATTCTCAGGTGTATCGGTGTAATACTCATGATTGCCCGTGACGAAATATTGACCGTACTTGCCCTTCAATTGTGCCAAGGGCGCCAGTTGAGGAGCGAGTTGCGTCACCATGCCATCGGTCATATCGCCTGTCAGAGTGATGATGTCGGCTTTGAGCGATTCAACGGTGTGCACCACATCTTGAATCAAGCGCGTTGCGTTGCGAATCTGACCGACGTGTAAATC
>CAZDLD010000048.1:0-2642 GCA_964506355.1 uncultured Hydromonas sp. | reverse complement strand
GGCAGATTCTGTATCAGCAATTCCGCACTCACCACTGTCGGGCGCAAGTCCTGCACTTCCATTGCTGCTCGTCCAAACACACCCGTGGTACACACCAGCGCCCCCAGTCGAGAAGCCTCCACCATAAAGGTTCGTCGCTTCACTTGCTGCTCAAAACCCGCATACGTTTGCAAATTGTTCTTTGACTTTTCCCAATGAGTCACCAGTGCTTCAATCAGATTCACGACCATTAAAAACACATCTCGTGCCAAGGTCATGAACACCAAAATTGTAAAAAAGCCCAAGGCGTACAACATCAGCTGTACCCAAATCGCATCGCCATGACTGAGGAAATATGGACGCGCAACCAACATCAGTGGCAAGCTACCCGCCATCGCAGTCAGTGCCGCCCACGACCAAAACCGCAGCCCTTCTGACCATTTTTTATCAATCATGCGACGACCCACATACAAAGCACAGACAGTGGCAAGCAATACAACTATCAACAACCCGAGGTAAATGTTTTTCATAATTCAAATATTAATAATCAGAGTAATCGCCCGTATAGGCCAAATTATCAAATCGTGTGAACTCACCGTGGAACGCCAGTTTAATCACACCCGTCGCGCCATTACGATGTTTCCCGATAATGATATCCGCTTTGCCCTTGGCTTCTTCGAGTTTGGCCTGATTGGCCGACTCGCCGTCTTTTTGCAAATAATATTCTTCGCGGTACACAAACATAATGATGTCCGCATCCTGCTCAATCGCACCTGATTCACGAATATCTGACATCAAAGGGCGTTTATCGGGTCGATTCTCAACCGCACGTGAGAGCTGTGAGAGCGCCACTACAGGGCATTCCAATTCACGCGCCAAAGATTTTAGCCCACGAGAAATTTCAGAAATCTGCGCTTGGCGATTCTCAAAGTTCGAAGGCGCACTCATCAACTGAATATAATCGACCATAATCATACCGAGTCCACCGCAGGTGCGGTGCAAGCGCCGCGCACGCGAGCGCAGCTCCAACGCGGTCAAACCAGGAGATTCATCGATGAACAACTGTGTGTCACGCGTTTTTTCAATCGCCACAGTCAAATGCTCCCAATCTTCATCGGTCAGTTTACCCGTACGCAAATGATTCTGATTGATGCGCCCAACCGATCCAAGCACACGCATACCGAGCTGCTCCGCCCCCATCTCCATAGAGAACACCGCCACAGGCAAACCCTCCTCAATCGCAATATGCTCGGCCATATTCATGGCAAATGAGGTTTTACCCATCGATGGGCGACCCGCCACAATCACCAAGTCACCTTTTTGCAAGCCAGAAGTGATTTTATCGAGCGCCACAAATCCCGTACTCACACCCGTCACGTCGTCCAAATGCTCACGCTCATGCAACTCGTGAATGGTTTGCAACACGCTGGTCAACACCGTGGGCAACTCCAGAAATTCATTGTTACCACGCTGACCATCTTGCGACACTTGCAAAATTGCTTTTTCCGCAGAATCAATAATCTCATTGGTCTCGCGCCCCTGAGGACTGAGCGCCGACTCGGCGATATTGTCCGAAGCTGAAATCAATTTGCGCAGCAAACTGCGGTCACGGATAATCTCCGCATAACGGCGAATATTCACCGCCGATGACACACCCGTCGCCAGCGCATTTAGATACGACATCCCGCCGACATCATCCAAGCGCCCCTGATTTTGTAAAGACTCAAAAACCGTGAGCACATCAGCAGGGTGCTCTTTCTCCATCAACGTCACGATGGTCTTGAAAATCACCCGATGGTCAAAGCGATAAAAATCATCTTCATGAACAATATCATTGATTTTATCCCACGCCAGATTGTCGAGCATCAAACCGCCCAGCACCGACTGCTCCGCCTCAACCGAGTGCGGCGGCGTGCGAAGCAAGGACAAATCATCACCCATCACCATATTATTCATATCAAAACCAATTTAAATGCTGTTACAAACCTACGGAACACAGGCGTTCCAATAAGCGCAAAATTATCCCCACATTGTACTGTTTTTTTCGCAATATCAGTGGCTTAGACACAGTCAAAAAAGCAAAGTTTCGTCACGCGATTCACTCCCTTAAACGACCATGCAATCCCATTAATTCAAGCATCTTCGACATCATTGTTATTTAATTCAAAAATACTGTTGACACAAAGGTAGTTTAGACGATATAATTTCGTTCTAATTTTATGGGTCGTTAGCTCAGCTGGTAGAGCACCGGACTTTTAATCCGATGGTCGCGTGTTCGAATCACGCACGACCTACCAAATAAAATTAAAGGCCTGCATTTTATGCAGGCCTTTATATTTCTGGCGCGTTCTGCGCATCGATGTTGCCTTACGCAGTCTTTAAGCACTCGTTTCAAATCGCTACCAATAGTCGATATCAACAGTCAATTTCAATCCGCTCCAGTGGCCGCTGCGGATAATCACTCAATGCCATTCGTTATGATTGTTATCAAATGCAACACTGGTTAACGCGACTCTCGCCATTGAGCGAATTTTGCGCAATAAAAAACCCCGTAAACGCTGTGTTTGCGGGGTAATGTTTGCTCATCGAGGAGTTTATTGACTGTTAGTTGGTGCCCAGGGCCGGAATCGAACCGGCACGCCGCTTTCGCAACCCAGGATTTT
>CAZDLD010000047.1:0-11423 GCA_964506355.1 uncultured Hydromonas sp. | reverse complement strand
TAGTCAGGGTTGGTTGACGATGGAGAGATTTGTACCAAACCTGCTTTTGCATACACTGCATTGGCTGGAATAGACACGCCTGAGTTCAAGTGACCGACAACGCCAACTACTTTAGCGTCTACCAATTTTTGCGCCACTACTGGGCCTTGTTTTGGATCGCCTGCATCATCTTCACCAACCAAAGCAAATTTTGCCACTTTGTCGCCAACTTTAACGCCGCCTTTGGCATTGATTTCGTTCACAGCCAATTGTGCGCCGTTTTCGTTGTCTTTACCCAAGTGAGCGATACCACCGGTTTTTGGTGCGCCACTACCGATTTTTACGCAAATTTGATTCGCTTCTAATTTACCACATGCTGCGTCTGCTGCTTTTTCACCGCCAGCGCCACCACAAGCTGCCAATGCAATTGCTGCGCTCAAAGGTACTAATTTAAAAATTGTGTGCATATACTTTCTCCAAATGTGAAGACTCTGTGAGTCTATTTAGCTAAATACCGCTTTCTTATTTAAGCATCGCCTGCCAGTAATGCATTCATTCATCAAGCACCCTTAAAGTGTAGTGCTCAATTAACCAGTACAGCGACGATACATGGGCACGATTATTATGCAGATGTGATTCAAAAAGCAAGCACTAAACGCACATTTCGAACACAATTTTGTGTCAAATCAGGGCGCTCGTCAGTTTTCGCCATTTTCATTAGTGCAAATGAAAAAAAACCGAAATCTATTCTGAGATTTCGGTTTTTACGGGAGTTAGTACTGCGCAGTCTTTAACTTTTCTTTTTTGCGGTTAAACGCCACGCCAGACCTAGCACCACCGGCACGAACGCCGCCGCAAACCCCAGCAGCGCAATCGTGCTCAGATGCTCGCGGATGGCGATGCGATAGCCAAATAGCGTGAACTCAAACTGCCCAAAGAAATACCCGCCCCACACAAACAGCAGCACCCACAACACCGCACCTAGGATGTTCCATTTTTGAAATTTGCCAAAGGTCATATTTGAAATACCCGCCACGAATGGCACAAAGGTGCGAATCACAGGCAGAAAGCGCGCCATCACCAGTGCCTTGCCCCCGTGTTTTTCATAAAAATTATGGGTCTTGCGCAGGTGCTCATGCGAGAACCACGGGGTGTCGATTTCATAGGCTTTGTGGCCGATTTTGCTGCCTATCCAATAATTCACCGTATTGCCCAGCACCGCAGCGGCAATCAAGCTGATGGTCAACACCCACGGATTGAGCAGGCCATCCGCCGAAAGCGCCCCCGCCAAAAACAGCAAAGAGTCTCCAGGTAAAAAGGGAAACACCACCAAACCTGTTTCACTGAACACCACCCCAAACAATAAGCCATATATATAGTGACCATAAGTAATGACCAAATCGCGCAACTGCTCATCAATGTGCAGCATGACATTCAACAAACCTTGAATCGAATTCAATTTAAATCCTTTGAGTATATTATTTATCGTGACCATGGGCATCGCCCACGCTGGCCAAAAGTGCTCGCATCATAGCACAGCGATGTTGCAAAATCATGGCGAAACCTTGAGTGGGTATTCAATTGCAAGGCGTCTACGTGCCGCGCGGATGGTGCTGCGCATGTAGGCTCTTGAGTCGTTCTTTCGCGACATGGGTGTAAATTTGCGTGGTCGATATGTCGGCGTGTCCAAGCAACATCTGCACCACGCGCAAATCAGCACCGTGGTTCAGCAAATGCGTCGCAAAGGCATGGCGCAAGGTGTGTGGCGAAATGATGCTCAGCGGGATGCCCACTTGCACGGCGTATTTCTTAATCACGTGCCAGAACATCTGCCGCGTCATCGCCGAGCCGCGCCCAGTGACAAACACCTCGTCACACACGCGCCCATGCAGCAGCGCCACACGCGCCTGCTCGACATAAGCCATTAGCGCAGCGCCCGCCTCCTCACCAAAGGGCACCAGCCGCGTTTTGTTGCCCTTGCCCGTGATGCGCACCACCCCTTCGCTCAGACTGATGTCCAGCATGCGTAAGCCCACCAGCTCAGTTACGCGAAGGCCGCTGGCATACATCAGCTCGAGCATGGCGCGGTTGCGCACACCCAAATCACTCTCGTCTGGCGCATTCAATAAATCTTCGACTTGCTGCTCGGATAGGTTTTTCGGTAGCCGCGCCAAAGGTTTGGCCAAGACCAAATGGACCGTTGGGTCATCATTGCGCAAGTAAGTGCTCACTGCCCATTGATAAAAACGTTTGAAGCTGCCAATTTTGCGATTGCTGGAGCTTGACTTTTTGACCGACTTATTGATATAGATGTGCGCCAGATAGGCCTCGATGTCGGCGAATTGGGCGCTGAGTAAGTGCGCGTTGCGACTGTGCAAAAACTTAGCCAACTGGCGCACGTCCGAGCCATAGGACGACAAGGTATTTTCACTCAAGCCATGCGCCAACCAGAGCTGACTGGTGAATTGGTCGATGAGTTGGTTGTCTTGCTCGGGCACACCTGCGGCTGCTGTCATGTGCTCAACCCTCGCTCAAGACGCATAATTATGCCCTCACGCGCCAACAACCAACGCTTGATGCCCACATAAAAGCCGCCATCATTGCGCGCAAAACCGCCGATGCCGTTGCTCGCGACCACGCGATGACAGGGCACGATGAGCGGGTAAGGATTCGCACCACACGCGCCACCGACCGCACGCGGTGCACCACATGAGATGATTTGACCCACCTGCTTGTAAGTGAGTACTTGCCCTGCGTCCAATGAGGCGATGACACGCCAAACTTTGTTTTGAAACTCAGTGCCCTGATGCAACAGTGGTAATTCGAACTTAAACGCAGGCTCGTCGATAAAGCGCTGCACCTGCTCGCTGGCAAGGGCGGCCAGTTCGCAATCTGCATTTTGAGATTGGACCTCAGCAGGCAAATAGATGAATTCTTGAATGTGGGTCTGCGCTGAGTTGACGCGTATGCCCAAGGCGCCAAAGGGCGTTTTGACCACGGCATTGAATTTCACTGCATCCATAATCCCTCCTTACACAAATCACTCATGCGCACATGCAAACAATTGTAAACAAATGTTAACAATTGTTTACCAATACAAAAGTTACAAAGACTCAACCTTGACCTCGATGCTTTGCAGTCCGCTCAACCCTTTTGGTAGCGGAAACTTCACCGACTCTTCCACACCTTCGAGCACGCTCACCGAGCTTGCGCCCAGCTCTTTGATGCGATTGAGCACAGACTCCACCAGCACTTCAGGTGCAGATGCGCCCGCGGTCACACCGATTTTATGGGCATCGGCGAACCACTCGGCCTGCACATCATCGGCATTGTCGACCATGTAGGCGGACACGCCCATTTTTTCAGCCAACTCGCGCAGGCGATTCGAATTTGAGCTGTTTGGACTACCGACCACGATGACCACGTCCACTTGCGGCGCGAGCACCTTCACGGCGTCTTGACGATTTTGGGTGGCGTAGCAAATGTCGGCTTTTTTCGGCTCGGTAATTTGTGGGAAACGCTGTTTGAGCGTGGCAATAATGCCCTTGGTGTCGTCCACCGACAGCGTGGTTTGCGTCACATAGGCCAAGCTCTCGGGCGTATTGACCTGCAATTTCGCCACATCCGCTTCGGTATCGACCAAGTAAATCCCGTCCTTGACCTGTCCCATTGTGCCCTCAACCTCAGGGTGCCCTTTGTGCCCAATCATGATGATTTCGTAACCGTGCTCGCGCATGCGCTTGACCTCAACGTGCACTTTGGTTACCAAGGGGCAGGTGGCATCAAAAATATGCAGGTTGCGGCGTTGTGCTTCTTCGCGCACCGCAAGTGACACGCCATGCGCGGAGAATATCACAGTGCTGCCATCAGGGGCTTCGTTGAGCTCCTCAATAAACACCGCGCCTTTGTTGCGCAAATCATCGACCACGTATTTGTTGTGCACAATTTCATGGCGCACATAAATCGGCGCACCAAACTGCTCAAGCGCACGCTCGACGATGGTAATCGCACGATCGACCCCAGCACAAAATCCGCGCGGTTGCGCCAAAACGATAGACACTTCGCTCATCACAGCACCCCAATCACTTGAACTTCCAAACGCAACGGCTTGCCCGCCAGAGGGTGGTTAAAATCGACCACTGCGCCTGCCTTGGCATCGCCAGATGCTTCGGACCAGCCCATGAATTGACCCGACATGCGGTAGCCATTGGGCATGGCAAATTCAACAAAATCGCCTTCGCCGAAGCTGTCTGCTTGCGGGTTACCCTCTAACAACAACTGACGCGAGACCAATTGACGCAACTCTGGGTTGTAGTCGCCAAAAGCCTCGTCTGCACTCAAATCAAAACTTTGATGCGAACCTTCAGTCAAACCAAGCAACTTTTCTTCCATGAATGGCGCGAGCTGCGCTTGACCAATCGCCACCGTGGCGGGATTGCCGTTGAACGTGGTTAAAAAGTCGCTCACCGCCTGCCCCTGAGCATCCAAAACCGCAATGCGGTAATGCAAGGTGACGTGGGATTGCGGGCTGATGATGGGGCTGCTGGCTTGATTATTCTCTGACATTGGTGTTTAATCCTTAAAACGTATGAATCGCTTGTAAATCATTGATAAATTTCAACTGCTTGAATTATATACGATTATGTCCATTACCAACTGGGATGTTCACGACCGACCACGCGAAAAACTCTTGCACATGGGCGCGTCTTCGCTCAGCGATGCAGAATTGCTCGCCATTTTCTTGCGCGTGGGCGTACAGGGGCAAAGCGCGGTTGATTTGGCGCACGCACTCATCCGTCAATTTGGCTCTCTGTCGCGTCTGTTCGCCGCCCCTCAAAATGAGCTGACCGAAATCAAAGGCATGGGCAGTGCCAAATACGCACAACTGCAAGCCGTATTCGAGATGAGTCGCCGCGCATTGGCCGACAGCGCCTCTCAAAACACCGCCATCGAGGACCTCAGCGCACTCAAAACCCTCATCCAACTGCATTTTCGTGACTGCGCACACGAGCGCTGCATCGTTTTGTATTTAGACCCAGCACTGCGCTTAATCCACATCGACACCCTGTTTGAAGGCACGCTGACCACGCTGGATATTGATTTGCGAGCTTTGACTCGCAGCGCCTTGGCCGTCAATGCCCATGCTTTGATACTGGCACACAATCACCCCAACGGCAGCAACCAGCCCTCAGAATCTGACATCCTGAGCACACGCACGATGCAAAATCAACTCCTACCCATGGGGCTGCATTTAATCGATCATTTCATCGTTGCCGACGGCAGCGCGCCGTTTAGCATGGCCGAGCATCAGCTCATCGCGCAGTTTGATTGATTGCGCCCTATGTTTTAATACTGAATATTGGCAATCAAACCACACCGCAACCGACAACGCGCACAAAGCCCTCGCAAACACCTTGCATAAATATTAATTTACTCGTATAATCCTGAGTTCTAAAAACACATCCGCAACGCAGCAGTCTCATCACCGCGGTTTGTTCTGATGTTCAGCACCGAATCACTTTGACTTGATATGCAAGATGGTTTTCGAGTCTATTTTATATTTACTAAAGTATCAAAGGAATAACATGGCACGCGTATGTCAAGTAACGGGTAAACGCCCAATGTCTGGGAACAATGTTTCTCATGCGAATAACAAAACCAAACGTCGCTTTTTGCCAAACTTGCAGAACCGTCGTTTTTGGGTAGAGTCTGAAAACCGCTACGTGCGCTTGCGCGTATCAAACGCAGCTCTGCGCACCATCGACAAAAATGGTATCGATGCAGTCTTGGCTGACATGCGTGCCCGTGGCGCAATCTAAGGAGAATTCACATGCGTGATAAAATCAAACTCGAATCAACTGCTGGTACTGGTCACTTCTATACCACAGACAAAAACAAACGCAACATGCCAGAAAAAATGGAAATCAAGAAATTTGATCCAGTGGCGCGTAAGCACGTCATCTACAAAGAAACCAAAATCAAGTAATCGATTTTGTCGTTCTCATAAAAAGGCCACCTCTATCATTCAGGTGGTTTTTTTATTCCAATTTTTGATGGGCTTTGGGTAAAATACCGCACCTTAACCTGATTTCACACGCACGCACCAGCTTAGATTCAAAACGCCAATCGCGCCGCCACATAGCCCTTTAATGACACGTATTCAAACCAACACACCAAAAAAACGCACCCAGTGGCTGATTATCGCGGTCCTGTTGCTCAGCAGTGTCTTTATCTTATGGCCCATCTTGCGAGAGCTGGGCTACCGTTCCGGTGATGACGCAGTGGCTTTACGCGTATATGATTGGCGCAACGAACTCAAATTAGAAGCGCTCGAGCAAGAATACAAACTGCCCAAAGGCCTACTCTCAGCCGTGATGCATCAGGAGTCTGCGGGCGACCCACAAGCGATGAGCCACGCTGGTGCAAAAGGATTGTTTCAATTCATGCGCCCCACAGCCAAAGACATGGGATTGGAAGATCGCAGCCACCCACAGGACTCTGCACTGGCAGCCGCCAAATATCTGAGTATGCTGTACGCACGCTACGACAAGAATTTAGAGCTCAGTTTGGCTGCGTACAACTGGGGCTTGGGCAATGTGGACGCCTATGTCAAAGGCAAGAAAAATTCTGATGATGACAGCAACTACGCCAAATTTAGATTAACCAAGATGCCCGCCGAAACCCAGAACTACATTGCGCGCATCAAGATGCTACGCACCAATTATTACCTGCGTTAATAGCCACTTAGCGCCACCGCCAAGCCCTGCGAATACCAAGCAAAACGCCCCGAAATTCGGGGCGTTTTGTATGAACTTTACCAAGGAGATAGATTCGTTTCAGTGTGTATACGACACCTCAAGCATCAAATTGCAAAGCATTCACCACCAGCTCAAACCCAGCATCCGCCATCACACGCAAATGCGCCTGCTGACCCACGGGCAGGGTGACTTTGTCGCGCACATGACCGTAGGGCAAGCCCGTCAAAATCGGCACATCGCAGCGTGAACGGAAGTGATCCACCATGGCGGCAAAATCATAGCCCGCATCTGAGTCATAAAGCTGAAAACCATTGAACTGACCGAGCAAAATCGCCGACTGCTGCTCCAGTATCCCTGCATCACGCAGCTGATACAAATTGCGCTCTATGCGGTATGGGTGCTCATTGATGTCTTCTAAAAACAGTATTCCGCCTTGAATCTTGGGCAAATAAGGCGTGCCGATGAGCTGATTGATCATGGTCAAATTGCCACCCCACAGTGTTTGCTTGATGTCCAGCGTATAGGGCTGTGCCACCTTAACTTCTATGGTGTCGCTGCCATTGTTGAGCAAATCCCAAAAATGCTGCAACATGAATTTTGACGGTGTTTCCGCGCCAAAATCATAACTCATCATCGGGCCGTTGTACGAAGGCATGCCGGCTTGTGCCAAATAGGCCAAATTAAAGGCGGTAAAATCGCTGTGCCCCATGAAGCTTAGCTTGGCCTTGGCGATTTCTTTAAAGTCGATGCGATCGAGCAAACGCGACAGCCCGTAGCCACCACGCAAGGCCATCACAAGGTCAGGGCGTTTGGCTTTTAACTCTTCGGTCGACTCGATGAAACGCGTCAGGCTGTTTATCTCAGCCAAGCGTTCATCATCACTGCCTGCAAATCGCTGCATTTGGCGCAGTGCACAGGCTTGACCCGTTACGCGCCAGCCCAAGCGCGTGAAATAATCCACGCCACGAGCCACCGCGTTGCGGT
This sequence comes from uncultured Hydromonas sp., assembly GCA_964506355.1. Taxonomy (GTDB): domain Bacteria; phylum Pseudomonadota; class Gammaproteobacteria; order Burkholderiales; family Burkholderiaceae; genus CTSOIL-112. The sequence continues at coordinate 3,702 of CAZDLD010000047.1, read as the reverse complement.
CATGTGGGTTGCCCGATGGGGCAATGAGTTGAATAACTGGCATGTTGAACCTGTAGGTATGAACGTTGGGGTATTCTACCCCTCAATTCCTTGGCTGTCCTAATACTCTTCGTAATCGCCTTTAAAGTCGACGATGCTGCCATCGGCCTTGACTTCAATCACGCGTGTGGCGACGTTGTCAATGAATTGGCGATCGTGCGATACGATGAACACCGTGCCCTTGAATTTTTCCAGCGCCAACTGCAAGGACTCAATCGATTCCATGTCCAAGTGATTGGTCGGCTCATCGAGCATGAGCACGTTGTGACGACCCAAAATCAAGCGGCCAAAACTCATGCGGTGCTTTTCACCACCGGAGAGTACGCGAACCGCTTTACCCACGTCTTCGCCACCGAACAGCAATTTGCCCAGCACGCCACGAATCGCTTGGTCATCATCGCCCGCTTGACGGTGGTTGCCCATCCATTCCATGACGGTTTCATCCGAGTCAAAATGCTCGGCCACATCCTGCGCCATATAGCCCACATCGGCATTCTCAGACCACTTGACCACGCCCGTATCAGGGGCAAGCTCACCTTGCATGATGCGCAGCAGTGTGGTCTTACCCACGCCATTGCCGCCAATGATGGCGATTTTGTCGCCCGCATCCACCATGGTGGAAAATTTGCTAATGATAGGGCGGTCAAACGATTTGCTGATGTGCTCGACTTCCAAAGCCAAACGGTGCAACACTTTGTTTTGCTCAAAAATAATATACGGATTCTGACGCGACGATGGTTTCATCTCCACCGTATCTGATTTAATTTTTTGAATCATTTTTTGGCGAGAAGTTGCTTGCGAGGCTTTGGATTTATTCGCAGAGAATCGTGCCACAAACTCTTGCAGCTCAGCGATGCGCTCTTTGGCCTTGCTGTTGGCCGACATTTGACGCGCACGCGCCTCAGCCGATGCCAAGCTGTAGTCATCGTAATTGCCCGCATACACGGTCAATGTGCCGTAATCCATATCGGCCATGTGCGTGCACACGGCATTCAAAAAATGTCGATCATGCGAAATGATAATCATGGTCGAATCACGGTCGTTAATCACGCCTTCGAGCCAACGAATCGTGTCGATGTCCAAGTTATTGGTTGGCTCATCGAGCAGCAACACATCTGGATTTGAGAACAGTGCTTGCGCGAGCAAAACACGTACTTTCAGACCTGGCGCCACCGCCTCCATCAGACCTTGGTGCAGCTCAATCGGCAAACCCACGCCCAAGAGCAATTCGCCGGCACGCGCCTCAGCCGTGTAACCGTCGTACTGCGCAAACACACCTTCGAGCTCAGCCGCACGCATATAGTCGTCTTCACTGGCTTCTAAATTCGCATAGATGGCATCGCGCTCGGTCATCGCCGCCCACATATCGGTGTGACCCATCATCACCACATCCAATACGCGCACATCTTCGAACGCAAATTGATCCTGACGCAATTTACCCAAACGCACATTGGGCTCAATCACCACCTGCCCTGCCGTGGATTCTAAGTCGCCACCGAGGATTTTCATCAAGGTGGATTTACCACACCCATTCGCGCCAATCAGACCGTAGCGATTGCCTTCGCCAAATTTGACGTTGATGTTTTCGAACAATGGTTTTGCACCAAACTGCTGAGTAATATTGACTGCTGATAACACTGGAACTCCAATTGATTTAGTTTTACTGCTTGTGATTTAACTTTATAGGTCAGGATTTAAGCGGCGCCATTCACGCCGCACCCCAAACATCTTGAAAATACAAACACGCTCGAGGAATGAGCGTGTTTGAAATGCTTATTGCGCTGCTGATTTAATGCGCTCAGGGTAGATTTTCACCCCCATGCGCTCACGCAAGGCTTTCATGTAGGCATCAAATGCTAAGCTGTCGCCTGCACCCTGCCAATTGCTCTTGGCCCAGTCCAGCAACATCGCCGTTTGCGCTTCAGGCATTGCTTGCTCTTTCACCACACGAATCAGTGACACGCTGTCCTTGTCCGCGACCACAGCCAAATTGGGTAAGGCGTTCGCAGCTAAGGTCATGGCCTTGACCGCAACCGCTTCCGAGACCTTGCCATCGACCAACCACGAGACCAATTGCGCCGCACCAATTGAGCTGGCCGCATTCATGCCGCTCAGGGATTTTTGTGTCTCTTGCGTTGCTTCAGCCACAGCCGCTTCGCGACGCAGCTGCTGTTCAATCTCAGCCTTTACGGTGTCAAATGCGCGTGCGCCTGCCGCTTGATAGGCGCTGACACGCGCCACAAACAACTCGCCCGATTCCAAGGCCATCACAGGTGCAATATTTTTTGAGTCCGCCTGAGTGCCGTTCAAAATCGCTTCACGGACTTTAGGGTCTTTAAACACCGCTGGGGTGTTGGCATCAACCGAGCGGGTCAAATGCGTGGCTTTTTGCACGGTTGTGTTGAAGGCTTTGGCCAATGCATTCATGTCCTGAGGTGCTTTGCTCACCTGTGCATCAATCTGCGCGGCGCGGTTTTTCACCACCACCTTATCGATGACCACTTTCATCTGTGTGGGGTCTTTGCGCACTTTATCCAACTGTACTGCTGTGGCGTCTTTGCCAAAAACCGACTTGATGTCATCGTCGCTAACCGCAGCGCCATTGCTGCCGCCCACAGCAATCAATGCGTATTCGACATCAAACCAATCGGGCGTGGCAAATTGAGATTTGTTTTGGTCATAATAAGCCTGCACTTGCGCGGGAGTAACTGTGGCCTTGGCCATATACGCGGTCAAATCTACGGGTTTAATTTCGACACTGCGCGCCTGGGCGAAGAATTTTTTAATGAAGTCATCGCTCACTGGCAAACTGATTGCGCTGTACGCAGGCATCAATTGGCCTTTCACCAAATCAGCACGCACACCTTGTTGATGCTGCGCCTCGCTCATGCCTTGCTGCGCCAAAATCGCTTTGTACGCCGCCACATCGATGTTGCCTTGCGCGTCCTTGGGCATGCCCTTCATCTTCGCCAAAGCTTGCGCGACTTCGTTGTCGCTGGCATACATACCACCATTGGCCGCCAACTCATCAATCACCGCTTCATTGACCATTTGGGTCAAGAACACCGCTTGTGTTTCGGGCTTTTGGTACGTCGCCGCATCAAAACGCTCGCCCGCTTGTGCACGTGCAGTCTCGACCATGCTTTGATAACGCGCGCTGAACTCACGCTGCGTAATCTGACGCTTACCCACCTGTGCCAACACATCGGCACTACTCGAACCGCTGCTAAATGAAGCCACCCCAGTCAATACAAAAGCAGGCAAAATCAAAAGTAATAGAAAAAATTGCAACCATCGTTGATGCGTGCGCACAAAATCAAACATATCCATCCTTTAAATGCAGAAATCATCCTGCCAAATACCGTTTGCCCATCCGCTTTAAAAAGCAGATACGCACAATAAAATCGCGCCAATAGCGCCAAAGCAACATTATAGATGACTGCGCCCAAAAAGGCGAATAAGAGTGCACAATCTCGCTCACAAATGCGCAATGCAGACACAGGAACCGCAACAGTGAATCATTCGCGCATGAAAAAAGCCTCGCTTGCGCGAGGCTTTTGGGTACTGCTTGATGTTACCATATTATTGGCGGAGCGGACGGGGCTCGAACCCGCGACCCTCGGCGTGACAGGCCGATACTCTAACCAACTGAGCTACCACTCC
>CAZDLD010000046.1:2312-11985 GCA_964506355.1 uncultured Hydromonas sp. | reverse complement strand
TCGCCGTCTCCAACTACTATCTGCTGGTGCCTACAGTTTGGGGCACGGCGGCAACGATGCGCAAAAAACCATGGGGATTATTTGGCTGATTTTGGTCGCTGGCGGTGTGGTCGGCACCAATGATGCTTTGCCTGGCTGGGTGGGCTATGCGTGTTTCGGCGCCATTGCTCTGGGTACTTTGTTTGGGGGGTGGCGCATTGTCAAAACCATGGGTCAAAAGCTCGCCAAACTCAAACCTGTCAGTGGTTTCGCAGCAGAGACAGGCGGCGCGATTACATTGTTCACAGCAACCGCCATGGGCATTCCTGTGTCCACCACGCACACCATCACAGGTGCGATTATGGGCGCGGGCTCAACCATGAAAGCGTCATCTGTGCGTTGGGGCTTAGCGGGCAACATCGTCTGGGCTTGGATTTTCACCATTCCTGCTTCTGCGACCATTGCTGCTGTTTCTTGGTGGCTGGTGTCACGACTGTTCTAAATCCCCATAGGTCATTTGACCAATAAAAATCCCGAAGCATTTTCGGGATTTTTTTATTTCAGTGGCACATTACTGTGTCTGCTGTCGTAGCATTTCAAACATGCACACTGCGCTGGCAGCCGCCACATTCAACGATTCGCCCACCTGCATGGGGATGGTGACCTGCTCGTCAGACAATGGCAATAAATCCGCGCTCAGACCAGCGCCTTCATTACCCATCAACCACGCAATCGGACGGTTGAGTTGGCATCGATAAATGCTCTGTTCGGTGTGTGAACTGGTGGCGCATACTGTCACGCCTTGAGATTGCAGGCTTTTGACCGCCTCGGTTAAATCAATATTCTCACGAATTCGAATGCCAAAGTGTGCGCCCACACCTGCGCGCAAGACCTTGGCCGAATAGGGATTGACGCAGGCGGGACTGAGCCATACTTCATGGATCCCCGCCGCAGCGGCACTACGCAAAATCGAGCCCAAATTGCCAGGATCTTGCACACCATCCAAGAGTACGAAATTACCACTCGCATCATAGCCGTCAACCGATCGCAACTGCGGACGCTGCACTTCAAAAATTATCGATACCCCCTGCTCCAAACTGCTAATCGTTCGAAACACCCCGTTGGCCAATTGCACCACTGCAATCGACTGTCGCGCCGCTTGCGCCAACAGCTCTTGAATTTCTGGATTAGCCAGCGCCGACTCGCCCACCCAAATTTTTTCGATGATCAATCCATGTTGTGCTTGATGGTCAAGCAGCAATTGACAGGCGTGTACGCCCTCAACTGCCATCCGCATATCGTTGCGCTTGGGTTGATGAATGAGTTTATTCAAGGCTTTGACCTGAGGATTGTCCTTGGAGCTAATCATGGTTTATTCGCTTTATAGTGCAGGGTTTTAACGGGTGCAAAACTCATTCTGTGTTCGGGGGTCGGGCCATGTGCGCGCAATGCGGCAAGGTGCATCACGGTGGGATAGCCCTTGTGCTGGGCAAAGCCATATTCTGGGTACACAGCATGTAAACGCAAACAGTCCGCATCACGCGCCACTTTGGCCAATATCGATGCGGCGGATATCGCAGGTTCTTTTGCATCGCCTTTGACCATGGGCTGGCCATCGTATTGTGCGGCAATCAAGCCCTTCGGGAAATGATTGCCATCCACCCACACCCAATCAGGGCGTGTACTCAAAGCCTGCACCGCACGTGTCATGGCCAGCATACTCGCTTGCAAGATGTTTAATTCGTCAATCTCAGCAACACTCGCACTGGCAATGGCCCAAGCATGGGCGCGCTGTTTAATCTGATCTGACAGCCGCTCGCGAGTGCTGGCGCTGAGTTTCTTTGAATCGGCCAAACCCTCTATAGGCGCATCCAAAATCACCGCAGCAGCAAACACCGAACCTGCCAAAGGACCACGACCCGCTTCGTCCGTGCCGCAGACCCACTGAGCGGTCTCAAAGGAAGTGTGTACCGTGTCCAGCAAAGGCAGTTGTTTGGATGATGTTCGCGCCATAGTGTGTGTTATTTCGGTGGGCGCGCACGCACTTGCTCTATGGCCTGCACGCACAGATTCGGAGTGTCTGCGATTAAACTGTGGTGCATCACCAGCAATTGCTCCTGCACGCTGCTATTGCGCGCATAACGGTCGATTTCACCCAGCAACGCATCCGCCAATCCCACTGGCGTGGCCGCATCCTGCAACACTTCGGGAATAAAATGCTCGCGCAGCAAAATATTGGGCAAACCGATCCACGGTTGCAATGCAACCTTGTGATAAATGTGCGCAGACAGCCATGAAGTCTGATACGAAATGATGCTGGGGTTTTTGTACAGGGCCACTTCCAAGCTCGCCGTGCCACTGGCCACGATGGTCGCGTCAGCTGCCGCCATCACCGCTCTGGCCTGCCCATCAAACCAGCGAACATTTAGATTCGGGGCGGATTCTTGCTGTATGCGCAGCAGCTCGCCACGCAAGTTCTCGTGCGCAATCGGCACCAAACAAACCACTTTAGCCTGTGCACCCATGCGCTCAGTCACCAGCTGAGCCGCTTTAAAGAAGCTGGCTGCGTTGTAGCTGATTTCGGATGCGCGTGAGCCGGGCAATAAAGCCAGTGCAAAAGCATCTTGACTCAAGCCCAAGGCCTGTTTGGCCTGCGCGCTATTGGACTGAAGCGGGATTTGTTGCGCAAAAGGATGACCTACATAGGTCGCGTCTATACCTGCTTCTTGGTAAATTTGTGACTCAAACGGAAAAATCAGCAGCATGTGATTGACCGCCTGACGGATTTTCTCAATCCGTTTGGGGCGCCATGCCCAGATGGACGGGCTCACATAATGCATGGTGCGCACACCTTGTGTCCGCAATTGTTTTTCAACGCCCAAGTTAAAATCTGGGGCATCGATGCCGATAAACACATCGGTCTGAGCCGCCACCGTGCGCTGTATCAACTCACGTCGCATTTTCAGAATACGGGGTAGGTGTTTAAGTGGCTCGAAGTACCCACGCACGGCCAAATACTGCGATGGCCACCATGGCTGCGCGCCTTGAGCCTGCATCGCAGGCCCCACTATGCCCGCACTCTCAAGATGAGGGTAATGTGCATGCGCGCCCTGTAACAGCACCGCAGCGAGTTGATCCCCTGATGATTCTCCTGCGACCATCACCAGACGCAAATTATTCGAGTCCTTGGAATTCATGCTGCCAACCCATCTGATTCAATTGTGAAACTTAGTGTCAAAACTAAGTGTGAAAAATGCCTGTGAACACAGGCATTCTTGACAGTAACGCGGCACATCCATCCACACATTAGCGAACAATGCCTCGATCTGCCAGCCCCAAAAATTTGGACATCACTTGCAACGCTTCTGCACTCAATTCATCCTGTGCCGCTGCGGATTCAATCGCTTCTTTGGCTTGTTCAATGGTCAACTCCTGGCGGAAAATCATCTTATACGCACGTTTAATTGCCATGATTTGCTCAGGCGTATAGCCACGGCGTTTTAGACCTTCCGAATTGATGCCAAAGGCCGCACCAGGATTACCTGAAATCAACACATACGGCACCACATCCTTGTGCAACACCGTGCCGCCGCCCACCATGGCATGTGCGCCAATTTTGACAAATTGATGCACGCCTGTCATACCGCCAACAATCGCCCAATCATGGACATGGACGTGACCGGCCAATTGCGCGTTGCTGGCCAAGATGGTTTTGTCACCCACGCGGCAATCGTGAGCAATATGCACATAGCCCATAATCCAGTTGTCGCTGCCGATTTGGGTGATGCCTTCATCTTGCGCCGTACCTGTGTGTACACTGGTGAACTCGCGGATGGTGTTGCGGTCACCGATAATCAATTGCGTTGGCTCGCCTGCATATTTTTTGTCTTGCGGCGCGCCACCGAGTAGGATGTGGTGACCAATTTGATTGCCTTCGCCAATGCGTGTGTGGCCTTCAATCAATGTATGCGAACCTATTTGTGTGTCTTTACCAATGACCACATTCGGGCCGATGACACTGTATGCGCCTACCATCACTCCGTCAGCCAACTGGGCTTGCGGGTCGATTAGGGCGGTGGGATGAATATTTAAAGTCATTGAGTTCACTTGCTCGGTTTAATCACTTCGTCTTTGGTCTCGATGCGGTAGGTACAAATCAATTCAGCTTCAGCGGCCACTTGACCATCCACTTTTGCAACACATGAGAAGTAGGCAAAACCGCGCGCCACTTTGCTCAAACGCGCTTCCAATACCAACTGATCACCCGGTTCCACTTGGCGTTTAAAACGCACTTTATCCATACCAACGAAATAGTACATCGCATCAGGATGCAAATCAGTCACCCACAGCAAGGCTGAAGCCTGTGCCAAAGCTTCCATAATCAAAACACCCGGCATCACAGGGCGCTTGGGGAAATGACCTTGGAAAAACTCCTCGTTCATGGTCACATTTTTGATGGCAATCAAATAGTCCTGTGATACAAATTCAATCACACGATCAATCAACAAAAATGGATAGCGGTGCGGCAAACGTCGCATCACTTCATTAATGTCATAGCCTGAGTCAGTCATAGGTAAAGTCATTTAAATCCTCTAAATCATTCTGCTTCAATTTTAATATCCGCTTTTTTTTCTAAACCACGAATTCGCTTACGTAAATCGGCCAAATGCCGAATGATTGGCGCATTTCGTTCCCAGTCGCGATGTGTGCTTGCTGGGAAAATACCGGTGTATTGTCCAGCTGTTTTTATTTCTGAAATGATGGTCGTACCGCCCGACACAATGGTCTTGTCCGCAATGTGCATATGCCCTGCAAACAGCGCACCGCCGCCCACCATACACGATTCGCCCAACACGGTGCTGCCAGCCATACCCACCAGCGCAGCGATTGCAGTGTGTGAACCAATCACGCAGTTGTGCGCAATGTGCACTAAGTTGTCAATTTTAACACCATCACGAATCACAGTGTCGGTTAATGCACCGCGGTCTATCGCTGTATTCGCGCCAATTTCGACTCGATTACCGACCAATACACGACCGACCTGTGGAATTTTATGCCACCCTGCTGGCGTTGGAGCAAATCCAAAACCATCTGAGCCTATCACTGCGCCCGCGTGAATAATACAGTGCTCACCCACTTCGCAGTCAAGATAAACGGTGACTCTTGGATACAGATGTGTGTTTTGACCAATCGTTGCGTTTCTGCCCACGCTAACACCCGCCTCGAGTACGACATTATCGCCAATCTGGGCATGTTCGTCCACCGTCACATGCGCATCAATGCGCACATTTTGACCAATTTTGGCAGAAGCTGCAATAACCGCACTTGGATGTATCGTGGTTTGGCTCGGTGCGCTGGGCAGATACAAACGCTGCGCAACCATTGCAAATAACGCGTAGGGTTGCGCGCACAACACGTATGTGCGTTTGGTTAAATCGACCGATTGCGTTGCCAACCAATCGTAGTCGGCGGGTGTCAATGCAACCACGTCAGCTTGACAGTATAGTAATTGCTCGCGAAATTTGGGATTGCTTAAGAAGGCAAAAGCCCCAGTGCGAGCCAAATCCAAAGGGGCAATGTGGGTCACTCGAACCTGCTGACGCTCAACACCATCGGCAACTCGAAGTTGCGCTTGAACCGCATCAAACAGATCATTCAAATCGCTTGCCTCTACCACCACTGGCTTATAAGATACGGCGCTCATAACTTCCTTAATTTAGGGTTACTTGAGTTGTTGAATAACGCGTTGGGTCAAATCACATTCTGGTCGAATGAACACTGCTTCTCTCACGACCGCATCCAATCCTAAGTTTTGCGCCATTTTGAATACCACTTCATCGGCTTTTTTGAGTAAATCTTGCAGCAACGCATTTTGCGCATCCGCAAGTTCTGTCTCGAAGCTGGTGCGCTCAGACTCAAATCGTTCAATATCCTTTGTGATGGCTGATTCACGGGCTGTGCGCTGATCATCACTCAAATTTGGGAACTCTTTTTCATATTTTTGTTGTGCTTCGCGCAATTTGGCAGCGCTCTTGTCGAGTGCATGCTCACGAGATTTAAAGTCTTTATCCAGAGTTGCACGGGCTTTTTTGGCAGGGGCTGACTCAGCGATTAAGCGATCCAAACTGACATAACCAATTTTGCAGCTTTCACTTGCTTGAGCTGTGCCAAATAGACCCGAAGCACACAACAACATCGTAAGAGCCAATTTTTTTGCATTCATTTTTATTTCCTTTTGTCGCCTGCATTCAGGCCGACCCATGCCAAACACTACTTAAATAATTCGATTAAAACGATGTTCCCATTTGGAATTGGAACTTTTGCAAGGCATCGCCAGATTTTTTATTGATGGGCAGACCATAGCTAAATTTCAGCGGCCCAATCGGAGAATTCCACAAGAGTCCCATACCGTAGGAGTAACGTGCACCCTCACTTCCAGCGATGGTGTTGGCGTTGGAAGCGCCCCACAAACCAGCCGCGTCGGTGAATAAGAACAGGCGCGCCTGCTTACTCTTGGTCATACCAGGAATCGGAAATTGAAATTCCAAATTGGCAATCGCACGTTTGTTGCCGCCAGTGTAGTTGTCATCGGTTGACTTGGTGGCCAACGGGTTGGCAGCTTCACGCGGCCCCAACTTACCACCTTGATAACCACGCAACGAACCCAAACCACCTGCATACAGATTATTGTAAAACGGATAAGCTGACCCCGACAATCCCTTGCCGTAGTCAAACTCGGTATTCAAAGCAACTGTAAAGCGTTTACCCAGAGGTACATAGTGCTGATATTGATACGACAAGTGGTAATACTTCACACTCCCGAACGGCACCACCTCACCTACTAAGCGCTGGTATTGGCCTCGACTTGGCATCATCAACGAATCACGCGTATCAAAACTCCAGCCCAAATTCAGACCATAGGTCGTAAAGCTATTTTTGCCTTTGCCGTGTGTATCCATAAATTTCAAGAAGCTCACAGGACTTTCGTTTTTGTCCAAAGTGATTTTATTGTATTCTGGATTGATGCCCAAATATACCTTGTGTTTCTCCGATACAGGGATACCGTACATCAATTTAAAGCCCAGTTTCTCATAAATCGTGTCTGACAAATCTTGTTCTGAGTAATCGGTTTTGCGATAGTACAGTGCCATATTTTGACTAACACCGCTCTTCGTAAAGTATGGATTGCCTGTTGATACACTCAAATTCCGAGTGGCTTTGCTGGTGTCTGCCTCAATCGATAGGGAATTACCCGAGCCCAAGAAATTATTTTCGCTGAACGAGCCCGACAGAGTCACATTGTTGCTGGTGTTGTAACCCACTGCTAGTTTGAGGTCGCCCGTTGGTACTTCGCTCACAGTGTAATTGACATCCACTTGGTTGTTCGTGCCTTCCACAGGGGTGATATCAACTGAAACACTGTCGAAATAGCCCAGACGGTCAATGCGGTCACGCGAAACCTGTACCTTGTCTGCGTTGAACAATGCACTTTCCATCTGACGCACCTCACGGCGAATCACCTCATCCTTGGTGCGGCCATTGCCCGTGATATTGACATGTCGCACATACACACGTTCCACTGGATTAACGGCAATTTGCACGTCCACAGTGTGCTTTAAGGTATTCAATTTAGGTTGTACATCCACTTGAGCGAGGGCATAGCCATCCACACCCAAACGCGCTTGAACTTTTTCGACAATTTTGCTGATTTTGTCGCGCGAGTAAACTGAGCCTATGTTGTACTGAACCAGTTTTTGGACTTCATCTTTCGGCGTGCCTTTTGTGTCGCCCACCAAAGCAATGCTGCTCACACGGTACTGTTCACCCTCTTTGAGGGTCATGGCAATGTCCACGCCCGTGTCGGCACTCGCCGTAGGTTTCACACTGGCATTGAGTATTTCAAAATCCAAATAGCCACGATCATAATAGTAAGCACGAATGTTCTCAATATCGGTTTTTAGACGCTCTTCTGTGTACAAGCTGTCTTTGGTGTACCACGAAAACAGCCCATTGGTATCCACATCCATCACAGTGCGCAGAGCAAAATCTGACACATGGGTGTTGCCATCAATAGTGATGTTGCGAACTTTAACCGTTTTTCCCTCATCCACTTTGATGACCACGCTCACTTGATTGCGATCTTGTGGGGTGACTTCGGTGGTGATTTTAGCTGCCATCAAGCCCGCTTCTTGGTACATGCGGGTCAATTCGCCTTTAATCTGTTCAATTTTTGCAGGGTCATACGGCAAACCTTGAGCGGTGCCATTGGCTTTTAATCCCGTAATGATGGCTTTTTTATCAAATTGTTTCATGCCCGTGATGCTGAACTCTGAAATAACTGGGCGTTCACTGATTTTTAATTTGAGCACTGTGCCGTTAAGCGCAACATCAACACTTTCGTACAGACCAGATGCATATAGGGCTTTGGTCACTTGTTGCGCCGATTCGGTGGTGAAGCGGTCACCAATTTTCACAGGTAGATAATTGAACACTGTCGCCGGATCGCTGCGCTGTACGCCTTCTACCACGATATCAGATAGAACCACCGATGGCAGTGCAAGGGCTTTTTTAGCCGCGGTCGCATTGCTCGATGCACTTGGTTTGCCTGTGCTTGTCACTGTGGTTTGGGCCCAAGCTGCGTTTGCAAGCACGGTGCCTGCCAGCATCACAGCAACGTAAGCGGGCGCCAAGCGTAGAAAGTTCGGTTTATCAGACATAATCATCCTATTTAATTGTGTGTGTTTTAATTTTTGCTTGTACAGTTAGCCCTTAGGTAAACCACCGCAAATCATTTAACAATGCAATGCCCATCAACATCATCAGTAAAATAAAGCCCAGTTTTTGTCCCACCACCAATATCCGTTCTGGCAAGGGTTTCCCCCGCAACAATTCTGCTGCGTAGTATATCAAATGCCCACCGTCTAATACAGGAATTGGCAATAAATTTAACGTCCCCAGACTGGCTGATAGTACGGCCAAAAAACCGAGAAATTGTGTCAAACCATCCTGCGCACTGCTGCCCGCTTGTTTCGCGATGGTCACAGGTCCACCAATGTTTTTGACACTCAACTGTCCCGTCAGAACCTTCCACAGGCCTTTTAGATTCAGGATGACTTGCTCAACCGTGGTATTGACGCCCAGATACAGCGCTTTCAACACGCCGCGACGCTCTTGAACCATCTGAAAATTGGCTGCAATCTGCACACCGATGCGCCCAATCACCACGGCTTCGCGCCCTGGTTGAGTCACGGGCAGTGCTTGAGCTTGGGGCACCACATCGATCGAGAATTGCGTAGCGCCGCGCTGCACCATTAGGCGCACAGGCGTATTGGCGCTGGCGTATATGGTTCTGAGTATGGCGTTGCCAGACATTTTTTGGCCATTGATTCCAATAAGTTCGTCATTGGCAGCCATCCCCGCTTTTTCTGCCACCGAGTTGGCTTGAACTTGGGCAATGCGTGCTGAAGGTTGGTACAGTGCCATACCGACACGCTCTTCCCAATCGGGCTGATCCAAGCTGATGTCATGGACGGCCACTGGCACACCTTGATGGGTGAGGCCTTGCGCATCGCGCCATTGCAGCTGCACGGCATCCTGATCCAACAAAGATTTAATCAGGGTGCGTTGTGCTTGGGGGTAGTTTTGAATCGGGGTTTGATTGATGGAGAGCAGCGTGTCGCCATCGCGTATACCC
>CAZDLD010000046.1:0-2302 GCA_964506355.1 uncultured Hydromonas sp. | reverse complement strand
ACCCAATGGCGCCAAAATTGAGGACTGCGCGGGTGCGGCTAACACGGCTGCTGGCAGTTGTGCATGGCCGTATTGCAAACCAGCAAACACCAGAACCGCGAATATTAAATTCACCAGCGGCCCCGCCACCACAATCGCCATGCGCTGCCACACTGTGCAAGCAGCAAAGCTGCCTTGTTGCGCTTGGTCTTGTGCTTCTGAAGTGGCGATGTCGTATTCGCCGCGCATTTTGACATAGCCGCCCAGTGGAATCATCGAGAGGCAAAACTCAGTGCCTTCGGCATTTTTCCATGAGTACAGGGTTTTGCCAAAGCCAATTGAAAATTTCTCAATCGCCACACCGCAGCGTTTGGCCACCCAGTAGTGACCCCATTCGTGTATGGTCACCAGCAGTAAAATTGCAACCAAAAAAGAGAGAATTTCAACCATAGTATTGAGCATTATAAGTAAGCGAGGCGCTCGCTCACCCACGCGCGCACCTCAAAATCAACCGCGCAAATATCATCTAAGTTATTCGGCGTTGCAGGATTTAACGCTGCCAGTGCCATCTCGTTGACGCGCGCGATGTCCAAGTAGGCGATTCGCTCGTCCAAAAATGCTTGCACAGCCACTTCATTACTGGCGTTGAGCACGATGGATGCTGCACCACCCGCTTTCAAAGCATCAAACGCCAAACGCAAATTCACAAATTTGCTCATATCAGGCTCAAAAAAGTTCAAAGACCCAATTTTCGCCAAACTCATCACATCCACACCCGAGGCAAAGCGTTCGGGATAGGCCAGCGCATGAGCAATCGGCACGCGCATATCGGCGTTGCCCAGCTGAGCCAAACTTGAACCATCAACATAATTGACCATCGAGTGAATCACACTTTGCGGATGAATCACCACATTGATGTGTTCGGGCGCCACATTGAACAGCCAATGCGCCTCGATGACTTCCAATCCTTTATTCATCATCGTTGATGAGTCCACTGAAATTTTACGCCCCATGCTCCAGCGTGGATGTGCGCACGCCTGCTCAGGGGTGATGCCGACCAATTCAGCCATCGGCGTGTGCAAGAACGGCCCGCCTGATGCGGTCAAGGTCATGCTCACCACGCCTTTGGTATTCACACCGGTCACGGTTTGCGTGCACGGTGGCAAACACTGGTACAAAGCATTGTGCTCGCTGTCGATAGGCAACAGAGTCGCGCCATGACGCGCGATGGTCTCGGTCATCAATGCACCCGCCATCACCAAAGATTCTTTGTTGGCCAAAAGAATTTTTTTACCCGCACGCGCCGCAGCCATGGTAGGCAGCAAGCCCGCCGCACCGACAATCGCCGCCATCACCGTGGTCACTGGTGCCGCACTGGACACCTCACACAGTGCAGATTCGCCGACCAAAACCTCGGTGCTGCATTTGAGCGCTTGCAGACGCGCACGCAGCGCCACCGCCACCGATTCTGTCAAGACCACTGCAAACTCGGGGGCAAACTGAGCGCACTGCTGCGCCAATAACTCTGTTTGACTGTGCCCCGTCAACGCGTAGACAGAGAATAAATCTGGATGACGCGCCACCACATCGAGGGTGGAACAGCCGATTGAGCCAGTTGCACCGAGTACGGTGATGACTTGTTTGGGTGTGTTTTTTGAAATGGTTGTGTGGGTGGTCATCATTTAACTCCGTGCATGATCCAATTGAGCATGACCACCTGCAATGGCAGCACGGGCAAAATCGCGTCAATGCGGTCCAATATGCCGCCATGTCCTGGCAATGATGTGCCGCTGTCTTTGACCCCTGCACAGCGCTTAAGCCAAGACTCAAACAAATCACCCATGATGCTTTGATAGGTCAAGAAAAATGCAAAGAACAGCACTTGCCACACGGTCAAATGCAGCACAGAGATGCTACCGGGTTTGAGCCACAGCAGCAGCACCGACATATAAATCGCCACGCCCAACCACGCGCCCAGCGCACCTTCACGCGTTTTCCCTGGGCTAATCGAGGGTGCTAATTTGACCTTACCAAAGGCTCGCCCTGTGAAATAAGCCGCCACATCGGCAATCCAAACCACCATCAGCAACCCGACCAACAACCACGCTTGATCGGCAGACTGACGAATATACAAAAATGCCAACCCCGTTGGCAGCAGCACCCATGCGCCGCACAGCGCCAAAAACCATGGGTTTTCAATGCGCCAGCCTCGGAACAACCACATCGGCACCAAGAATAGCCAAAACGCAATTGACAACAGCATCAGAGATGTAAACACCCAAGCATAATTTTGGTTTGAAAACGCAATCCACAGCACGCCGAG
>CAZDLD010000045.1:0-12233 GCA_964506355.1 uncultured Hydromonas sp. | reverse complement strand
GGCCCTGCTGGGTCTGGCCTTGGCGCTGGCGATTGCGCGCTCGCTCATCACGCAGCAGCAGAGCTTGACCCTGTTTGCCACGCATTACTTCGAGTTGACCGATTTGGCCACGCAGTCAGCGCATGTCAAAAACGTCCATCTATCCGCCATCGAGGAGCGCGACTCCATCGTGTTTCTACATCAAGTTCAAGCGGGCGCGGCGAGCAAAAGCTACGGTCTGCAAGTGGCGCAACTCGCAGGCGTGCCCAAGTCGGTGGTGACTTCGGCGCGCAAATACCTGCACGAGTTAGAAACCCAACACGCGAATGCGACCACGCCGCAGCCTGATTTATTCAGCGTGACTCAGGTTGTTTCAACGAGCGACGATGTGTTTTTTGATGACGTGGCTGATGCCACACCTGAATTTTTGCCCCACCCTGTGTTGAGCGAATTGTCGGAGCTCAATGTGGACGAGCTCACGCCGCGTCAGGCCTTGGATGTGTTGTATCAGCTCAAAAACCAGCTGTCATCCTAATGCACCGCAGCGGTGTTGTTCATTGTCATGCCCTTCATCTTGCAGCAATCACTTTATTATAGGACTTCTATGAAACGCGTTCACATGGCCTTCGCCGTCACCCTTGCCACTTTTGCCACCACGCTCACCAGCATCAGTGCTGCGGCTGCGGATTTGCTCACCATACAGCTCAAAGACGGCCCCGTGGTCATCGAGCTGTATCCACAAATCGCACCGCAGAATGTCGCACGCGTGGCGGAATTGGCCAAAGTAGGTAAGTACGACAACGTGGCGTTTCATCGCGTGATTGATGGTTTTATGGCGCAGACGGGCGACGTGCAGTTTGGCAATTTACGCACTGGTTACAATGCCCAGCGCGTCGGCACTGGCGGCTCGGACGCGCCTGACTTGCCCGCTGAGTTCTCCTACTTTCCATTTGAGCGCGGTACGGTCGGCATGGCACGCTCTGCCAGCCCGCATTCAGCCAATTCACAGTTTTTCATCATGTTCGCCCCCGGTTCGTTTCTCAACAGTCAATACACCGTGGTCGGCAAGGTCATCTCGGGCATGGAAAAGGTGGACAAAATTAAACGCGGCTCAGCCGATGACAACGGCAGCGTAGCCAAACCCGACCGCATGCTGCGCGTGACAGTCAAACAAACCCAAGACTAAACACCACTCAGTCCATTTTTAAGCAATTGGGCTATTTTCTCAGCACCGAGACCCCATGAACCCTGCCGCAACCGTCGATTGGCTCAGCAACACCGCCCGAGAACTCGGCTTTGCGGCGCTGTCGATTAGCCAGCCGAATTTAGCTGAGGCACAGCGTCACTACGGCGACTGGATACAAGCGGGCTTTCACGGTGAGATGGACTACATGGCGCGCAATGCGGACAAGCGCTTTGACCCTGCCGCTCTGGTTGCGGGTACGGTGTCTGTGATCAGTGTCGCCCTGCCGTATTTGCCCGCGCCTTTAGACGAAGAATGGCAGGCCATTTCGTGGCAACGTTTGCAAAAAACCGATCAAGCTTACATCTCGCGCTACGCGCACGGACGCGACTACCACAAGGTGGTGCGCGGCCGACTACAAAAACTCGCCGACCAGCTCGCCGACCATCTTGCGAAGCACACCACTGTCGCGCCTTTGCTCTACCGCGTGTTCTCCGACTCTGCGCCCGTGCCCGAGGTGGCGATTGCTGCGCAGTCGGCCATGGGCTGGCGTGGCAAGCACTCACTGCTGCTCAACCGCACGCTCGGCTCGATGTTCTTTCTCGGCGAGCTGTATGTGAATATTGATTTAGCCACCAGTCCTGCGCACGAGTCGCACTGCGGCAGTTGCACAGCCTGCATCGATGTCTGCCCCACGCAGGCCATCGTCGCGCCTTATCAGGTCGATGCGCGTCGTTGTATTTCGTATCTCACCATCGAATACGCAGGTGTCATCCCGCATGAGTTTCGCGCCGCCATCGGCAATCGAATTTATGGTTGTGACGATTGTCAGCTCGCGTGTCCGTGGAATAAATTTGCACAATCGAGCGTGTTGGATGATTTTAAAGTCAGATATTCGCTGGATAGCTCAAGTTTGCTCGATTTACTCGCATGGGATGAGTCCGAATTCAATGACAAAACCGCAGGTTCGGCCATCCGCCGCATCGGTCACGCGCAATGGCAGCGCAACATCCTGCTGGCCTTGGGCAATCTTGATGCTGTCGGTGTTGATGTCGAGGTGTTCGCAGCGCTGAGCGAGTTTGTGACTCACGCGAACCCAATATTGGCCGAGCAAGCGCAGTGGTCGTACTCGCAACTTGCGGGGATTTGAGTTGCCATTGTTGTTGTAATCAATAAAGTTATTTGTTTAACTGTCTATTTATTGTTGCATTCAATAAGAATAGAATGCATCGGTATTCACGCTATTCGTGCTATTCGTGCTATTCGTGCTATTTGATATGCTTCGAGCTATCCCTTTCAACCTCTACCTCACCCTCAAGGAGTTTTTCATGAATTCTGCACTGACCCCAGCCGTATTTGACCAATTATTCAACAACGCCCGCACGGTCAACGCATTTACCGAGCAAGCGCTCACCACCGAGCAGATGCACGCCCTGTATGACGCCGCCAAAATGGGACCCACTGCGTTCAACGCGCAGCCTGCGCGATTTGTATTCATCACCACCACTGCAGGTAAAGAAAAGCTCAAGCCCACATTGATGGAAGGCAACCAAGCCAAAACCATGCAAGCGCCCTTGACCGTCATCGTCGCCTACGACACAAATTTTCAAGAACACTTGCCCGAGCAGTTCCCTGCAATGGATGTCAAAGGTCTATTCGATTCGAATCCTGAACTGACCGCCACCGCAGCATTTCGCAACGGCAGCATGCAAGGCGGCTATTTGATTTTGGCGGCGCGTGCCTTGGGCTTGGACTGTGGTCCTATGAGCGGATTTGACAACGCGGCGGTGGATGCGGCGTTCTTCCCTGATGGTCGTTTCAAATCCAACTTCATTGTCAACATCGGTTATGGCGATGCGAGCGCGAACTACCCACGCGGCCCTCGCCTGAGCTTTGAGCAAGCGGTGCAGATGGCTTAATCTGTCGAACGCTTGCCAAGTTTGGTACAATGACGGGATTACAGTGTAATCCCGTTTTTTATTGGAAATTTATGAGCCACTTTGCCCCCCGCCCTTACACCCGCGCACAACAACTGCCCGAGATACTCAAGCAACGCATCGTGATACTCGATGGCGCGATGGGCACCATGATTCAGCGCTACAAACTCTCTGAGTCCGATTATCGCGGCACGCGCTTTGCCGAGCACGGCACCGACGTCAAGGGCAACAACGAGCTGCTCACCCTCACGCGCCCTGATATCATCTCTGAGATTCACGAGCAATACTTGGCCGCAGGTGCGGACATCATCGAGACCAACACCTTTGGCGCGACCAGCATCGCGCAGGACGACTACCATCTGCCCGAATTGGCGTATGAGATGAATTTGGTCTCGGCGCAGTTGGCGAAAAAAGCCTGTGATAAATACGCCACGCCCGAGAAACCTCGCTTCGTCGCAGGCGCATTCGGTCCACAGCCACGCACCGCGAGTATTTCGCCCGATGTGAATGACCCCGGTGCGCGCAACACCAATTATGAGCAACTGCGTGCGGCGTATTATGAACAGGGCAAAGGCTTGATGGACGGCGGTGCGGATGTGTTCTTGGTCGAAACGATTTTTGACACGCTCAATGCCAAGGCCTGCTTGTTCGCGATTGAACAATTGTTTGAGGAGACGGGCGAGCGCCTGCCCGTATTGGTCTCGGGCACGGTGACCGATGCATCGGGTCGCATCCTGTCAGGGCAAACGGTCGAAGCATTTTGGTACAGCCTGCGCCATGCAAAACCACTCACATTCGGTCTGAACTGCGCGCTCGGCGCGTCTCTGATGCGCCCGTACATCGCTGAGTTGGCAAAAATTTGCGACTGCGGCGTGTCGTGCTACCCGAATGCAGGCCTGCCGAATCCTATGAGCGACACGGGCTTTGACGAAACGCCCGAAATCACATCAAGTCTGGTGGCAGATTTTGCCAAAGATGGTCTGCTCAACTTGGTCGGCGGCTGCTGCGGCACCACGCCCGATCACATCGCTGCGATTGCCCAAGCAGTCTCACAATTCAAACCACGAGAGGTGCACAGCCATGATGAACACGAGCACAGCCACGCCTAACCAGATAGAGCTGATTGAACACGACACATTTTTGGTCGCGGGCGTGAGCACGCGCACCAACAACGCCAACGAAGCCAACCCGCACACCGCGCAAATTCCATTGCTCTGGACATTGTTCAATGTCGATGCGGTGGCCAATGACATCATCAATCAAACGTCCAACTCGCCCATTTATGGCGTCTATCACCGTTATGCGGCGGACATGAATGGCGACTACAGCGTGACTGCTGGCGTTGGCGTGACCAATGTCGCAGTGACGGTGGAAGAAGAAGGCATAGAGACCATCGCCATCGCAGCAGGACGCTATGCGGTGTTTCGCGTTCAAGGTGCTGACCGCACCCAAACTGTCATCGACACATGGGCGCACGTTTGGGCGTATTTCGCAGCGCATCCTGAGTTGCGCCGTGCTTATCAAACGGACTTTGAAGCCTACTTGGGTAAAAATTCCGACGGGTTGAAAATTGTCGAAATTCACATCGGCGTGGTCTGATTGGTCTAATTGCGCTAATTGCGAACGCGCATGAAGCTCGCGAACCTCGGCACACCATTGACCGTGACACCGCGATAGCGGTAGGTAATCACCGTGCCGATGGGTGGTGGATTGCGGCGTTGGGCGTCGCTCAGGCCTGTGCCGATTTTGAACTGCACCCCCGCATCGGTCTGCATCAGCAGCGCGCCCAGCATCCCACGGTATTTCCCCTGCCCAGCGATGTGCGCCAGCACCGTCGCCTCGGCATCGTCAAAAGGCTTGAGCTTGAGCAAATCATCACTGCGCAACCCTCGATACGGCGCACTGCCCAGATGCAGCATCAGACCCTCACCACCAGCGCGCACCACGGTGTCCAGTCGCTGCATCAGGATTGTTTGATTCGGTAGTTTCTCCTGCTCGATGAGCGCCAGATTGGGCGTATCGATGGGATTAAGCGTGGCGAACAAAGCGCGCATATGCTGCAAACGCTGATCAAAATCTCCACCGACCTGCGGCATGTCAAACACCATCAAACGAATTATTCTCCACTCATCGTCCTGCGGCGTGAGTCTGCGCACCGCGGCCGAAGTCGGCTCAAACTGCCCACGCCCCATCCACAACTCGCCGTCCAATGGCTCGGGCGGCAATTGCGCAATGAACCAATCGGGCGCAGCGAATACCGTACCCTGACGTGATACCAGCTGCGCGCCATCCCAATATGCACGCACGCCATCGAGCTTCTCGCTCACCCAGTACTGAGTGAGGTCGATTTCGTTGTGGTAGGAATTGGCGAGCATCAAGTTAGGTGGGGCGGCTGTGCTCAGTGTGCTCCAGAGCAGTGTGCAGGCGACGCACAAAATTCGATAGGTGTTTAGTATAGACAGCGTGGATAAAAGCTTCATCGCTTGAAACTCCTTGCGCAAATCATCCTTGAGCGCAAAATTGAAAACAAAATCAAATGAATCAGCGTGTTTAAATTAAGCGCATTCAAGCCTAGCCATAGCGCTGACCGCCAACGCGACTCAGTCCGAGCGCTCGATAGGACATCCTATACGTGCTGAAGAAACCCGTCAATTTTTGCATGAAGCAACTTTACGAGCGCTGGCTCCATGAACTTATAATTGTCTGGGATGTTCAGACAAACGACACGCTTGCCAAGTAGGTATGGTTTGAATTCCCTCGACAGCTTTTCTTTGTGGGCGCGTTCCATCACGAATATCAACTCTGCCCACTCGACAAGTTCGCCAGTGAGGGGATTTTCAGCGCCACGATTCAACCCAGCCGACGCGCACTCAATTCCAGGGTAATCAGAAAAAATCTGCTCAGCCGTCGGGCTGCGCCAGCGGTTCATACTGCATATAAAGAGAACTCGTTGCATTGTCTTATACCCTCTAATGTTTAAAGCGAGCAAATAGGTTGAAGAATCCGTTTCATTGACCGATACGGTCGGAGTTGTCATAGGTTCGTGGTATCTGCCAGAGCACAACTGCGAAGTGCAAGACGATCGGGCGATTACGCAAAACCCACTAATCGCCCCTACTTGCTACTTTGAAACGGTATGGTAGGAAGGAAATAGCATTCCATTGGATGGAATAGGCGGTGTGGGGTTCAGGGTAAGCCGGGAGAGAGGTATGACCATCTCCATTGGAATTTGCTCTTTTAGACGA
Source organism: uncultured Hydromonas sp. (assembly GCA_964506355.1). Classification (GTDB taxonomy): domain Bacteria; phylum Pseudomonadota; class Gammaproteobacteria; order Burkholderiales; family Burkholderiaceae; genus CTSOIL-112. The sequence goes on along the minus strand of CAZDLD010000045.1, from coordinate 5,889 downwards.
TCGAGGCTAGTTGGATAAAAAGATGGCTTGTCTTTAAAAAACACTCCATCTGATCATCTAACTGGCGAAGGATGTTAAATCCCTCGAAAAAGATGCCAGTGATAACGCATTCGCCATTTTCATTTGGAACGGTAGAAATATCAACCGTCACAGTCCGTTGTTTCCCAGCGCGTAGGGTGGGCAAACTGGGTTATCGTTTGCCCACGCTGTGACATAGCACAATCAGCGTGGGCAAGGTGAAGCCTTTTGCCCACCCTACTCGATCCGACCCTTTTGATTTATTTGTTAGACATTGAATACATTGCTTTTCCCCAAATTGCATTGCTTACATTTGCATTCAAGATTTTCGTCTACCGTCTCACCACCCTTTGACCACGGCAAAATATGGTCAACGTGGAGCTCGACACCTGACTCTTTAAGTGGGCTTGCCCCACAAGATTTGCAACGAAAGCCGTCTCTTACAAGAATGCGGAATCTTTGACGGTCTGAAATTTCTCGGCGCGTGCGACGCTTGGGAGTTAAGGCCTGTGTAAGTGGTTTTAATGTAGTGCATTCGACACTTTTGTCGTTTCCTTGTTGTGGTTCTTCATCAGAATTCACCCACACGACAAACTGTTTTAAAGCTTCGGAATACTTCCCAAACCTCTTGTCGTAGGTGACGTTCGAGTATTTTGAAAATGGGAATTTGACCTCTGCGTACCTTGGCTGGCGGCCAAGCTTTACCCACCACATCTGTTCAATGTTCTCAAAGAGATTTTCAATAGAAATGTCTCTTTGAGTTTTCACGGATAAGCCCGCTTTTTCCAAAGCGCTATTCCATGTACCAAAGCGACGAACTAATGTTCCAGAAGATGCCCGTCCTAAATGTTGATATTCAGAGCAGGTAATTGTGTTTTTTCCAAGCAACTCGGCGCACCGACAAAGATCTTGAAGAATATCATCATCGGAAGCTCCTCTGATTGCATCTTCGAGCTCAAATTTCATACGAAGTTCCTAACTATACTTATGCATCAAATCAACACATAAGTTTCTTAAAAATTGACACATAACATCTCCTGCAACAAAGATAAATCAATTAATTCAAGGCTTTAAAAAACAACTGTGGTGTATATTTGACCTAAATCAAAATTAAATTTGTCAGCACCACAATCACGAAATATTTATTAAATTGATATTATTTTATCATCTTTAGGTTGTACCTTATGCATTAAACCTTAAATCCTCATTACTGTCACCCTGTTAAAAAAGGCAGGTGGATATTCATCCCCTGCCTTTTGTCTTCGCTTCAGTGTTTAACCGTGCCGATATTCAAGCCTTACAGCGCATTCACTTTCGCTTCCAGCTCATGGCGATAGGCTTCCAATGACGCTGGCATGCGGTCTTTCAATTTTTCGAACAGTTCTGCGTGCAGGCCCATTTCGGTTTGCCATTCGGCTTTGTCCATCGAGGTCACGCTGGCGAATTGCTCGGCGGTGAAGTCCAGACCTTTCCAGTTCAAATCTTCATAGCGTGGGCTGATGCCGAAGAAGTGCTCAACGCCATTGTCGGTCGCGCCATCGGCACGGCTCAACACCCATTGCAACACGCGCATATTGTCGCCAAAGCCAGGCCATACGAATTTGCCTTCGGCGTTTTTGCGGAACCAGTTCACATAGTACATTTTTGGCAATTTCGCGCCTTGGGCTTGCAACTTCTCACCCACGTTCAACCAGTGTGCGAAGTAGTCGCTCATGTTGTAACCCGTAAATGGCAACATCGCGAACGGATCACGACGCACCACGCCCTGCGCGCCGAATGCCGCTGCGGTGGTTTCTGAGCCCATGGTGGCGGCCATGTACACGCCTTGTGTCCAGTTGCGCGCTTCGGTAACCAATGGAATCGTACTTGAACGACGGCCACCGAACAAGAATGCGTCAATCGCCACGCCTGCTGGGTTGTCATACTCTGGGTCAATCGCTGGGTTGTTTGTCGCAGGTACAGTGAAGCGTGAGTTCGGGTGCGCGGCTTTTTTGCCCTGCTTGCCCAATTCTGGTGTCCAGTCGTTGCCCTGCCAGTCAATCGCGTGTGCTGGCGCTTCGCCGTCCATGCCTTCCCACCACACATCGCCATCATCGGTCAATGCGACGTTGGTGAAAATCACGTCTTTGTGCAATGAGTTCATGCAGTTTTTGTTTGACTTGTTGTTCGTGCCCGGTGCCACGCCGAAGTAGCCAAATTCTGGGTTAATCGCGTACAGGCGACCGTCTTTGCCCGGCTTGATCCACGCAATGTCGTCACCCACGGTGGTGACTTTCCAACCTTCAAAGCCCACGCTCGGTGGAATCAGCATAGAGAAGTTGGTTTTGCCGCAGGCTGATGGGAATGCGGCTGCGACGTGTTTTTTCACGCCTTCTGGGCTGGTCACGCCGAGAATCAACATGTGCTCTGCCAACCAGCCTTGGTCGCGACCCATGTTTGATGCGATGCGCAGGGCGAAGCATTTTTTGCCGAGCAGTGCGTTGCCGCCGTAGCCTGAGCCATACGACCAAATTTCGCGAGTTTCTGGGTAGTGAACGATGTATTTCACATCTGGGTTACATGGCCAAGTGGTTTTGTCTGTTTCGCCTTCGGCCAAAGGTGCGCCCACGGTGTGGATACATGGCACGAATTCGCCATCGGTGCCAAGGACGTCATATACCGCCTGACCCATGCGGGTCATGTGTTTCATATTGACCGCCACATACGCGCTGTCCGACAATTCAATCCCGATGTGCGCGATGTCCGAGCCCAGAGGACCCATAGAGAATGGAATCACGTACATGGTGCGACCGCGCATACAGCCTGAGAACAATGGGTTCAATGTGGCGCGCATTTCTGCTGGTGCCATCCAGTTGTTGGTTGGACCCGCGTCTTCTTTTTTCTCAGAGCAGATGAAGGTTTTGTCTTCGACACGCGCCACATCCGATGGATCTGAGCATGCGAGGAATGAGTTTGGACGTTTGGCAGGGTTCAAACGGGTGAACGTGCCTGCTTGTACCAATTGTTCGCACAGCGCATCGTATTCTGCTTGTGAACCATCGCACCAGTGGATGGCGGCAGGTTGGGTCAACTCGGCGATGCTGGCCACCCAGTCGATTAATTTTTGATTCTTAACAAACGCTGGGGGATTAACTGTGAAACTCATGGGAACTCCTTTAATTTTAAAATAAATTCTGTATCGCTCTGATTCGATATTAGGTATTGGTTCCGCTGCACACTGCTGTGGTTGTTGTAATCATTGTTGCGCAGACCAAACACACACGACCCGTCGGGGACAAAATACACCGCACAAAGTCAAATCATCATCAATCCTGACGAATATATAAATATAACCGTTTACAGCAGTTTTGTCCAATTTTAGGGGCTGAACTGTTCTTTTTCCCCACCTGAAAATCATCTATTTGTCGCTAAAATTTGCGATTTGCAGACACCTTTTTTAAGTACAAAACGACCATACGCAGCAAGAATTGCAAAGATAAATACAAATACATTAAATTCACGTAAAATAGCGCATTACAACGAATTGATGAGTCGCTCACCCATGTCCCGCGCCACCCCCATTCCACAAATTGCCCCCGAGGGCTTAGAATTGGCCACCTTTGCAGGTGGTTGTTTTTGGTGTCTTGAAGCCGCCTTTGACGAGCTGCGCGGCGTCACCGACGTCGAGTCGGGCTACGCGGGCAGCGCGTACACGCCTGTGAGCTACGAGGCGGTGTGCACGGACGAGACCAATCTGGCTGAAGTGGTGCATGTGTTGTTCGACCCCGCGGTGGTTGCATATGACGATTTGCTCAAGGTGTTTTTCGTGCTGCACGACCCGACCACGCTCAACCGCCAAGGCAACGACGTCGGCACGCAGTACCGCAGCGCAATTTACTGCCACAGCGACGCGCAGACCGCGGCGGCTCAGAGCATGAAAGAGTTTGTCGAGCGCGCCATCGAGCAGCCCGTCGTGACCGAAATCGCCCCATTCATCCCCGAGCAGTACACCCGCGCCGAGGACGAGCATCAAGAATATTTCGAACACAACCCAGACAATGGCTATTGTCAGCTGGTCATACCGAATAAACTGAGCAAGCTCAGGGCGAATTTTGTGGGGATGTTGAAGTGACAGGATTTAAGCTGCAGTAAAAATACTCAGCTCAATGCCATAAATTGCTGCATTTCCAATAAATACAATATTTGACTGGGGGAAAAATGGGAAGAGAAATTTCGATATTTTCAGACTACAAACAAGGGGAAAACTCTCTGACAAACTATTGTGGTTTGTTAATGAAATTGCTGTATGAAGATAGCCCCAGAAGATTTGAGGACTTGATTGCTGCGCTGGTTAGTAATGATTCAGCATTGTCAGTTGGCCCCAGATTTGCGCAACAAACTAAAATGGTTGCAAGCGTCCCAGATTTATCAATAACACAAAAATCTTTCTCTATATTGTTTGAGACGAAAAATACAGACTGGTTTTATAAATCACAAATTGAAAGCCATTTAAAGGGATTTCCCGACAATGTGGATTATAAGGTATTGTTCTTGTTGTCAAATTTTGACGAAGACGATCTAGATTCTCGATTTTCAGAATCGATTAATAAGGCAAAGAAACACGATGTCGTGCTTCAACCTATTTCATTTGAAGATTTTGTAGGGGCATTAGAGGCTGTTTGTACATCTGACCATTTGATTACCTTGCTTGAAGAGTTCAAAGTTTATCTCGACAGAAGCAATAGACTCCCAAAATGGAAATATTTGCTAGATGTGGTCAATTGCGCAGGAACAAAAGATGAAATTCGTGAGAATGTCTATATGTGTCCAGATACTGGCGGCGCCTATAGCCATCGAAAAGCTAAATATTTTGGGGCATACGCTGCCAAAAAAGTTTATAAGATTTTTGAAATTAAGGCGGTAGTTGTTATTGGTATTATCAATAGCGATGACAACAAAGTTGTGTGGAGAAAACCTGAAATATCAAAAGAGTCAGAAGATAGCTTAATTGTGGAAGCTAAAAATCAAGTCTTGCGGTTCCGTGCTAAAGAGCATGGAAATAACGGTATTCAAGTTTTTTTACTTGAGAACGGGGCTGAAACAAAATTCATTAAAGACACTAGTGGCGGTATGATGCAATCCAAAAAATATTTTTGGGATATCGCCAAAGACTGCAACACATCATTAGAGCTTGCAAAAAAGTTAAATAACAAAAATTGGGGCGACTTTAACCGCTAATTCCTAAACCGAAATATAAAACATGACAACCAACAACCGCAACCTCCGCCTCTCAGGCCTCGAACCCTTCGTTATCGACGACCAATCTTTATTTGTCAATGTCGGTGAGCGCACCAATGTCACTGGCTCCAAGGCCTTTGCCCGCATGATTCTGAACAACCAGTTCGACGAGGCGCTCTCGGTCGCACGTCAGCAGGTCGAGAACGGCGCGCAGATTATCGACATCAATATGGATGAGGCGATGCTGGACTCAAAGGCCGCGATGGTGCGATTTTTGAACCTCATCGCGTCTGAGCCTGACATCAGCCGAGTACCAATTATGCTCGACTCGTCCAAATGGGGGGTCATCGAGGCGGGTCTGCAATGTGTGCAGGGCAAGCCCGTGGTCAACTCGATTTCGCTCAAGGAGGGCGAAGCGGCCTTCATCGAGCACGCGCACAAAATCATGCGCTACGGCGCGGCCGCCATCGTGATGGCGTTTGATGAGGATGGGCAGGCGGACACCTTCGAGCGCAAGACGCAAATTTGCAAACGCTCGTACGACATCCTCACTGAGCAGGTGGGTTTTCCTGCGGATGACATTATTTTTGATCCGAATATTTTTGCGATTGCCACGGGGATTGCCGAGCATGACAACTATGCGGTGGACTTTAT
>CAZDLD010000044.1:0-12329 GCA_964506355.1 uncultured Hydromonas sp. | reverse complement strand
TTCGTGACCAGCTCGAATTGCGTGGCAGGTGCGGCGGCAGCAGGTGCGGGCGTGGGCCCGACGCAGTTGAATTACATCCTCGGTATTACCAAAGCGTATTGCACCCGCGTGGGCGCAGGGCCATTCCCAACCGAGCTGTACAACGCTGAGGGCATGAACGACGCCAGTGGCAAGCACATGGCGGACGTGGGTAAAGAATTTGGCTCGGTCACGGGTCGTGCGCGTCGTTGTGGTTGGTTCGATGCGGCAGCGCTCAAACGCTCGATTCAAATCAACGGCGTGACAGGCTTGTCAATGATGAAATTGGATGTGCTCGATGGACTGACCGAGGTCAAACTGTGCGTGGGTTATGAAGTCGATGGCAAACGCGTGGATTTGTTGCCACGGGGTGCGGACGAAGTGGCGCGCTGCGTGCCGGTGTACGAAACATTTGCGGGCTGGTCAGAATCAACCTTTGGCGCGACCTCGTGGGATGCATTGCCTGCAAATGCGCAAGCGTACTTGAACCGCATCGAAGAAGTCTGCGGCATTCCGATTGACATCGTGTCCACGGGTCCTGACCGTGTGCACACGATCAATAAATCGGGTACTTTGGTGTTGGGTTGAATCATACGACGTGCTGTGATTGATGCGGTACCACTGAGGTAAAGTTATTGTGGGTCACGCTCGCAATAACTCGCCGAGCTCTTAAGGCAAATTGTAAGCATGGCAGCCGCCAAATCGCTTACAATTTGCCTTTATTATTTTTAGCAGCCGCATGGGCACGGAGAAGATACATGAGCACACAAACCAGCACAGAAACAGATTTGTACGTCGATTGGCAGGGCTACCACCGCATGATTGAGCGTCTGGCTTTGGATATTTATGAGTCGGGCTGGCAGTTTGATTTGGTGTTGTGCTTGGCGCGCGGCGGTCTGGTCGCGGGCAATGTGCTGTGCCGTATTTTTGACAAGCCTTTGGCGATTTTGTCCACCAGTTCGTACCGCGAAGCCATCGGCACGGTGCAAGGGGCGCTGGACATCGCGAAGAACATCACCATGACACAGGGCGAACTGGCAGGCAAAGTGTTGCTGGTTGATGATTTGATTGACACGGGTGTGACCTTGGCCGCGGTTAAGGCGCATTTGAAAGAATTTTACCCTGCGATTACTGATGTGCGCTCGGCGGTGTTGTGGCAAAAAGGCCATGCAGGTCAGCTAGAAGGCACCGAGGGTTATGAGCCCGATTATTGCGTGGACACCTTGGAGAACAATCCTTGGATTCACCAGCCTTTCGAGGCGTACGATGCTTTGCAGCCGCATATGTTGGCGGCGTGGTTGAAAAAATCTCAGGGTTAAAGATGGTTATTAAGGTGAAATAATATGGCTGAAGCAGAATTCGCCACATGGGCGGTGCGCTTGGGCGTGGGTGGTTTGATAGCATTGATGTTTTTTATCGTGTTTCAGCTCGCGCATGAGAACAAGGCAGGTAAGTTTGGCACGATGATTTTGCTCATCGCCCTGATGATGGGCGTGATGGGGTTTGGGATTAAGTTGGTGGTGCAGTATATTTTGAGCCAAAACGGAGTTTGATTCGCCATTGTTTTGAATGAATTGAATTCTTTGAGTTGTATGAATCCTTTGGGTTGTTTGAGCTCGGTGAACTGATTGTATGCTTTGAATTTTTTGAATGGTGTGAATTTTATGAACGAAAAGATGCAAATGCGCGCCATCGTCTGTGACGGCGCAGGCGAAGCAAATGTCATGCGCATGGCGCAGGTGGAGGTGCCCGCGCCATCGGACTCCAGTGCGAATCAGGTGTTGATTAGAGTGCGTGCGGCGGGAATTAACCGCCCCGATTTATTGCAACGAGCGGGTTTGTACGCGCCGCCAGCGGATGCCTCGCCTTATTTGGGGCTGGAGGTTGCGGGCGAAGTGGTGCAGGTGCACGGTCAGAGCGAGTGGGCTGTGGGCGATGCGGTCTGTGCTTTGACTCATGGCGGCGGTTACGCCGAATATGTGTGGGTGGATGCGCGCCATTGCCTGCCGATCCCAACCGGTTGGACCATGGTTGAAGCGGCGAGCATTCCTGAAACGTTTTTCACGGTGTGGCTCAATGTGTTTGAATCAGCGCGCTTGGGCGGGACGAGCCCTGAGACTTTGTTGGTTCACGCGGGTGCGAGTGGCATCGGTGTGGCGGCCATTCAGATGGCCAAGGCTTTGGGCAACAAGGTCATCGTGACCCTGCGTCAAATGACCAAAGCGCCAATTTGCACCGACTTGGGCGCTGATGAGGTGGTGTTGCTCGATGATAATTGGGCAAAAACAGTGACGGAAAAAACCGCAGGCAAGGGCGCGGACGTGATTTTGGATATGCTCGGCACGGCGACAGCGGCGGGCGATATGCAAGCACTGGCACGCGGTGGTCGTCTGTCGTGGATTGCGTTTTTGACGGGCAGCAAGGTTGAGCTCAAGGTGCATGAGGTCATGGGCAAGCAGGCGCAGATCAGCGGTGCGTTTTTGCGTCCGCAATCGGTTGATTTAAAAGCAAAAATTGCCCAAGACTTGCGCGCTCAAATACTGCCACATTTGAACAGCGGCGCGATTAAACCCGTGATTGATCAGGTGTTTGACATGAGTGCGGTGGTACAGGCGCACGAATACATGGCCTCAAATCAGCATGTGGGCAAATTGGTGTTGCAGTGGTCGGATGAAAAAGCTGTTTAGAATCAAGGCGGCTCATCAGATGGGCCGATTGTTCGGCACGCGCAAGCGATAAATCGTCATAAAGCGCCGCGCTAAGATTGACCTAATACGCGCAACTGCGTATAATTCGAAAATTGTGCAAATCGTGGTTAATTCCGTGGTTTTGCCTTATATAGTCCTTCAGTGGAGAGCATATGCGTAGCAAATGGGTGGTTGGCAACTGGAAAATGAACGGCAATTTGAGCGATAACGCCATTTTGCTCAATGATTTGGTTGCGGGTATGCAAACCGCTTGCCCTGCATGTTCTTCTAAGACCGATGGCGCGTGCGCCACGGAGTGTCCAGTGTCTATGGGCGTGTGCGTGCCTTTCCCTTATTTGGCTCAGGCGCACCGAGCCTTGGGCGCGACCCAAATTGCTGTGGGTGCGCAGAATATGTCGGATAAAGACAGCGGCGCATATACAGGCGAAGTCAGTGCGTCCATGCTGAAAGATTTTGGTGTGACTTTGGTCATTGTGGGTCACTCGGAACGCCGCAGCATTTATGGCGAGACCGATGCGCTGGTGGCGGAGAAATCACGCGTGGCATTGGATGCGGGCTTGACGCCAGTGATTTGTGTGGGCGAGACCTTGGATGAGCGTGAGTCAGGTCAAGCGCAAGCGGTGGTGTTGCGTCAGCTCAAAGCGGTGAGTGATGTCATCGGCGTGTCAGGTTTGTCGCGTAGTATCTTGGCTTATGAGCCAGTTTGGGCGATTGGTACGGGCAAAACCGCCAGTCCAGAGCAAGCGCAAGAAGTCCACGCATGGCTGCGCGCCGCGTTGAAAGATTTGGATGCGGCGATGGCTGAGAATATGAGTATTTTGTACGGCGGCAGTGTCAAGGCCAGCAATGCGGCAGAAATATTTGCCCAAGCAGATGTGGATGGTGGCTTGATTGGTGGTGCGGCTCTGGTTGCTGAGGATTTTTTAACGATTTATCAGTCGGCTTAATGCTGCAGCGTTAAGATATAGCGATTGAATCGAAATAAAGTGGAACTAAAGTGGAATTTTTAAAAACATTGATGATCGTGTTGCAGGTGTTGTCAGCCGTGGGCGTGATTGGCTTGGTGCTGGTGCAACAGGGTAAAGGCGCTGATGCAGGCGCGGCATTTGGTTCGGGCGCATCGGGCACGGTGTTTGGCGCGACTGGCTCGGCGAACTTCTTGAGTCGCACGACAGCGTGGTTGGCAACGGTTTTTGTGGTGTGCACCATCGTTCTGGCCTTTGTGGTCAGCCCAGCGAGCACGCGTGTGGACAGTGGTGTGAATTTGAATGGTGTTAAAGTAGAAACACCAGCAGCCCCTGCGGCTCCAGCGCCAGCGCAACAAGGAAATACAAAAGGCATCCCGCAGTAAGGGTGCGAATATTTAAGCCGACGTGGTGAAATTGGTAGACACGCTATCTTGAGGGGGTAGTGGCCTTAGGCTGTACGAGTTCGAGTCTCGTCGTCGGCACCAATATGTGGTTCTGGTAGTGCAAGCAATGCAAACGATTACAAAATTGCGTTTGAGGCGGCACTGCCAAGCAATTAATGCAGTATTCATCTTATTTAGGAAGAAAGCGCTATGAATTTAACCAATTACGTTCCTGTGTTATTGTTCATTTTGGCTGCGACTGGTCTGGGTTTGTTGGTGGTCGCGATTGGCTTTATCTTTGGTCCGCGCAAGCCTGACCCTGCTAAATTGTCTCCCTATGAGTGTGGTTTTGAAGTGTTCGAAGATGCCCGCATGCGTTTTGACGTGCGTTACTACTTGATCACCATCTTGTTTATTTTGTTTGATTTGGAAACGGCCTTTTTGGTACCTTGGGCGGTTTCTTTGAAAGACTTGTCAACGCCAGCGGCGCCATTTTATGGCCTGATGGTGATGTTGGTCTTTTTGGCCGAGTTGGTTCTGGGCTACGTGTATATTTGGAAAAAAGGCGCGCTTGAGTGGGAATAATCTCGCAAGCGCTTTTTTTCGTTTGCGATTTGGTTCTGGGTCTCGGTTTTGGTCTTTTGTTTCGAATTTTTTTGAAGTCATGCAAGGTGTGCAACCTGCAAAGAGGTTAACTGATGAGTGATACTACCGTCGAAAAGCAAGGGTTTATTACAACCACTGCTGAAAATTTAGTCAATTGGACGCGAACTGGCTCTTTATGGCCGATGACCTTTGGTCTGGCCTGTTGCGCGGTTGAAATGATGCAGGCCGGTGCGGCGCGTTATGACTTGGATCGTTTTGGTGTGATTTTCCGCCCAAGTCCGCGTCACTCGGACGTGATGATTGTGGCAGGTACTTTGACCAATAAAATGGCACCTGCCTTGCGTAAAGTATATGACCAAATGGCTGAGCCACGCTGGGTGATTTCTATGGGTTCATGTGCCAATGGCGGTGGTTATTACCACTATTCTTATTCAGTCGTGCGTGGGTGTGACCGCATTGTGCCTGTCGATATTTATGTGCCAGGTTGCCCGCCGACTGCGGAAGCCTTGATTTATGGCATATTCCAATTGCAAAATAAAATTTTGCGCAAACAAAAATCTCAAAATACCGTGTTATTGACGCGAGGTGCCGTATGAGCGAAGTGACAACCCCAGAAGTGGTGGCTGAAGTGGCTGCGCCGCTGACGCGCAGTGCGCAATTTGCCCATGAGTTGAAAGCGATTTTGGGCGATGCATTCACGTATGTCGATGCATGCGGTGAAGTGACTGTAGAAGTACCAGCGGATCAATACACACAAGTGGCGCGCACATTGCACGACCATGCTGATTTGCAGTTGGACTGCATGATGGACTTGTGCGGGATGGATTATTCTGAATACAACGGCGGTGGCTTTGCCCATCGTTTTGCGGTGGTGGTGCATTTGTTGTCAGTGACGCACAATCAGCGCCTGCGTCTGCGTGTGTTTGCGACCAACGATGATTTTCCTGTGTTGCCGTCGGTGACGGGTGTTTGGAGCGCGGCGGACTGGTTCGAGCGCGAAGCGTTTGATATGTATGGCATCGTGTTTGAAGGCCACAATGATTTGCGCCGTATTTTGACCGACTATGGTTTCATCGGTCACCCATTGCGCAAGGACTTCCCCGTGTCAGGTCATGTGGAAATGCGTTATGACTCTGAACAAAAACGTGTGATTTATCAACCAGTGACCATTGAGCCGCGTGAAATCACGCCACGCATCGTGCGTGAAACAGGCTTTGGGCAAAACTAAATCGAACGACTAATCGAATCATCGAACAATCGAACTATCGGGTAAATCGAGTACATCATGGCAGAATTAAAAAACTATACATTGAACTTCGGTCCGCAGCATCCTGCGGCTCACGGGGTATTGCGTTTGGTGCTGGAGCTGGACGGCGAGGTGGTTCAACGCGCTGATCCGCACATTGGTTTGCTGCACCGTGCGACAGAAAAATTGGCAGAACACAAAACTTATATCCAAGCCTTGCCCTATATGGATCGCTTGGATTACGTGTCTATGATGAGCAACGAGCACGCCTATGTAATGGCGATTGAAAAAATGCTCAACCTCACGGTGCCCGTGCGCGCACAGTACATCCGCGTGTTGTTCGATGAAATCACCCGCATTCTGAACCACTTGATGTGGATTGGCGCACACGCATTGGACGTGGGTGCGATGACGCCGTTCTTGTACGCCTTCCGTGATCGCGAAGATTTGATGGATGCGTATGAGGCGGTATCGGGTGCGCGTATGCATGCGGCTTACTATCGCCCAGGTGGTGTGTCGCGTGATTTGCCAGACACCATGCCGCAAATGAAACAAACCAAAGTGCGCTCAAAAAGCTCGGTCAATCGTCTGAATGCCAACCGTCAAGGTGGCTTGTTGGACTTCTTGGAAGACTTTACCCGCCGCTTCCCACATTACGTGGATGAGTACGAAACACTGTTGACCGACAATCGTATTTGGAAACAACGTTTGGTCGATGTGGGTATCGTGACCCCAGAGCGTGCAAAAGCATGGGGATTCTCAGGTCCAATGTTGCGTGGCTCGGGCGTGGCTTGGGATTTGCGTAAAAACCAACCCTACGAAGTGTACGATCAAGTGGATTTCGCAGTGCCTATTGGCAAAAATGGCGACTCGTATGACCGTTATTTGGTGCGTGTGCAAGAGATGCGTGAATCTAACAAAATCATGGCACAGTGTATCCATTGGCTCAAAGCCAATCCAGGTCCTGTCATGGTTGACGATCAAAAAGTTGCACCACCAAGCCGTGCGGACATGAAGTCAAACATGGAAGCCTTGATTCATCACTTCAAATTGTTTACTGAGGGCATGCACATTCCGCCATCAGAAGCGTATGCGGCTGTGGAGCATCCAAAAGGTGAGTTCGGCATTTATATGGTGTCAGATGGTGCGAACAAACCGTACCGCTTGAAAATCCGCGCGCCAGGCTATGCGCATTTGCAGGCCTTGGATGAAATGAGCCGCGGCCATATGCTCGCCGACGTGGTGACCATCATCGGTACGCAAGACATCGTGTTTGGTGAGATTGATCGCTAACTCAACGGTTTTAGCGCCAGTACTCAGCAGCAAGACAGAAGTTCAAATTTATAGACGTAATTTTAGAGAGTCATAGAACAAGGGGCACTCAAAGATGTTATCAGAACAAGCATTACAGAAAATCGCTATCGAAGTGGCGAAGTACCCAGCAGACCAGAAGCAGTCTGCTGTGATGGGTGCGTTGCGCATTGCACAGGTTGAGCACGGTTGGTGTTCGCCTGAGGTGATGACGGCGGTCGCCAAAGTATTGGACATGCCTGCAATCGCGGTGCGTGAAGTGGCTACTTTTTACAATATGTACGACACCAAACCCGTGGGCAAGCACAAAATCACAGTGTGCACCAATTTGCCGTGTGTCCTTGGCGGTGGCGTTCAAGCGGCTGATTACATCAAACAAAAGCTCGGCATTGATTTCAATGAAACCACTGCCGATGGTGTGTTTACCCTCAAAGAAGGCGAATGTATGGGTGCTTGCGGTGATGCGCCTGTTATTTTGCACAACAACCACAGCATGTGTAGCCATATGAGTACAGAGAAAATCGATGCACTTCTCGGTGAGTTAGCCAAGGAGTCAAAATAATGACCAGCTTGCACAATCGACACATTGACCCTGTGATTCTCGCGGGTTTGGATGGAAACAACTGGGGCTTGGACGACTATGTCGCTCGCGGTGGTTATTCGGTTTTGAAAAAAATCCTCACCGAAAAAACCAATCCCGATGACATCATTGCCGAGATGAAACTCTCAGCCTTGCGTGGACGTGGTGGTGCGGGTTTCCCAACGGGTTTGAAGTGGAGCTTCATGCCGCGTCAGTATCCGGGGCAAAAATATTTGGTGTGCAACACCGATGAGGGCGAGCCTGGTACGTTCAAAGACCGCGACATCATCCGTTACAACCCACACGCGCTGATTGAAGGCATGACAATTGCCGCGTACACCATGGGCATCAGCCGTGGTTACAACTATATTCACGGTGAAATTTTTGAGGCCTATGAAATTTTCGAACAGGCTTTGGCGCAAGCGCGTGCAGCAGGCTACTTGGGCGAGAATATCTTGGGTTCAGGTTTTGAGTTCGACTTGTTTGCGCACCATGGTTATGGCGCTTATATTTGCGGCGAAGAAACGGCTTTGTTGGAATCTTTGGAAGGCAAAAAGGGTCAACCGCGTTTCAAACCGCCATTTCCAGCGAGCTTCGGTTTGTACGGCAAGCCCACCACCATCAACAACACTGAGACCTTTGCCGCTGTGCCGTTCTTGTTGAAAATGGGCGGTCAGGCGTATTTGGACATTGGTAAACCCAACAACGGCGGCACCAAAATTTTCTCTATCTCTGGCGATGTGAATTTGCCAGGGAACTATGAAGTGCCTATGGGTACGCCATTTGCCAAGCTGTTGGAATTGGCTGGCGGCGTTAAAGGCGGCAAGCTCAAAGCCGTGATTCCAGGGGGTTCATCCGCGCCAGTATTGCCTGCGGACATCATCATGGAATGTACCTTGGATTACGATTCAATTTCAAAAGCGGGCTCGATGTTGGGCTCGGGTGCAGTGATAGTTATGAATGACACGCGCTGCATGGTTAAATCATTGCAACGTTTGTCGTACTTCTATTATGAAGAATCATGCGGTCAATGTACGCCGTGTCGTGAAGGCACTGGCTGGTTGTGGCGCATGGTGGATCGAATTGAAAAAGGTCAAGGTCGTCCAGAAGATTTGGATTTATTGGACTCTGTGGCTGGCAACATCATGGGACGCACCATTTGCGCCTTGGGCGATGCAGCGGCTATGCCGGTGCGCTCGTTTGTCAAACACTTCCGTGCTGAGTTCGCTCATCACATTGAGCACAAGTCTTGTACTGTGCCCGAATATCGTTAATTGAAGGTGACGTATGCTTGAATTAGAAATTGATGGTATCAAGATCGAAATGCCCGAGGGCAGTATGGTCATGGATGCCGTGAAAAAAATGGGTAAATACGTACCCCATTTTTGCTATCACGAAAAACTCTCAGTGGCGGCGTCGTGCCGCATGTGTTTGGTTGAAGTTGAAAAAGCGCCCAAACCTTTGCCAGCTTGCGCCACACCGATTACACCCAATATGGTGGTGCGCACGCAAGTGGTGTCAGAAAAGGCCAAAAATGCCCAATCGGACGTGATGGAATTCTTGTTGCTCAATCACCCATTGGACTGTCCAATTTGTGATCAGGGCGGTGAATGCCAATTGCAAGATTTGTCTATGGGTTATGGTAAAGGCAAGTCGCGTTACAACGAGCCCAAGCACGCCGTCGCACCCAAAGATCCAGGTTCATTGATTTCGATGAAAGAAATGTCGCGTTGTATTCACTGCACGCGTTGCGTTCGCTTTGGTCAAGAAATCGCTGGCGTGATGGAGTTGGGTATGATTGGCCGTGGCGAGCACTCGGAAATCACCACCTTTGTGGGTCAAACCGTTGATTCAGAGTTGTCAGGTAATATGATTGATTTATGTCCAGTGGGCGCAATTTTGTCCAAGCCAGTCCGTTACAGCGCCCGCTCATGGGAATTGTCACGTCGTAAATCAGTCAGCCCACATGATTCATGGGGCAGCAGCATCGCGGTGCACGTCAAAGACGCGCAAGTTAAACGCGTGGTTGCCTTGACCAACGATGAGATTAACGACGAATGGATTTCGGATCGTGACCGCTTCTCTTACGAAGGTTTGAACTCAGACGACCGCGTCACCGAACCGATGATTAAAACCAACGGCACTTGGAAATCAGTGTCATGGGATGAGGCTTTTGCATTCGCCGTTGAAGGCATCCAAAAAGCCAAAGGTGTGGCGGGTGCTGATATGGTTGGCGCACTGGCGGGCAATCAGTCGACAGTTGAAGAATTGTATTCATTAAAAGCTTTGGTCAATGGTCTGGGCAGCGCGCACATCGATGTGAATTTGCGCCGTACCGATGACAGCTTGAGCACAGCATTGCAAGGCATCCCGCATTTGGGTCAAGCCATCACAGAATTTAGTCAGCTTCACGTGGGTCTGGTCATCGGCGCGCATTTGCGCGAAGACCATCCATTGTTGGCGCAACGCTTGCGTGCTGCAGCGAAGAACCGTGCAGGCATTCATGTGTTGAGCGATGTTGCTTCTGATTTGTTGATGCACGCCAATCAAAAAGCAGTCGCAGCCTATGCGTGGCTCGCAGAACTGTTGGCGGTTGAAGCGGCGATTGCCAGCAAAGACACGGGCGATACATTTGCAGCGAAAGCGGCGGCAGAATTGAGCAACGCTCAAGCGACCAACAAAGTCGTGATGCTCGGTAACGCGGCCATGAATCACCCGCAAGCAGCACAAATTTTAGCCGTGGCCAACCGCATCGCGGCCGCTACGGGCGCAAAAGTATCTGTTTTGACTGAAGGCGCCAACACCGTGGGTGCGTACGCAGTCGGCGCTGTTGCGCGCAATGGTAGCTTGAGTGCGCAGCAAATGTTGGCTCAGCCACGCGCAGCCTACGTGACCTTGAATGTTGAACCAGCTCATGATGTGGCCAATCCAGCACAAGCGAGCAAAGCCATGGCCGCAGCATTTGTGGTGGCGTTGAATCCTTATTTCTCAGCAGTTGCCGATACAGCGGATGTGATTTTGCCAACAGCGCCATTCAGCGAAACGGGCGGCACCTATGTCAATGCTCAAGGCGTGGTACAAAACTTCAACCCAGTGGTTAAGCCAGCGGGACAAGCGCGTCCAGCGTGGAAAGTATTGCGCGTGTTGGGCGAGCGTTTGGGTATTGCTGCACCTGCGTTTACGGCCAATGAATTGACTGATGTGCGCGCAGCAGTGGCTGACGCCTTGGCTCAGTTGCCTGCTCAATTGAACAATGCATCTAATGTATCTGATGCAAACGCAACGGCAGCGGCAACGCAAGCAGGTTTGACACGCAGCACCAAAGTCAATGCGTATGGCGTCGATGCCATCGTGCGCCGCGCTGCAAGCTTGCAACAAACACGCTGGGGTCAAAGCGGTCAGACCGTGGGGCTGGCAGCCAATGTGTACCAGCAGTTGGATTTGGCAGATGATTTGGCTGGTGGCGTGTGGGTGATTGTGAAGCAAGGCGACGCAAGCATCAAGGCGCAGGCCGTACTCAACGCCGATTTGGCAGACAATGTCGTGGATGTTCAAGCTGGTACGCGCTTGGCATCGGCTTTGGGTGACGCATTTGCACCCATCACAGTGGAGCGAGCATAATGGAGTTAATTAATCAATTCACACAGTGGGGCACAGCTACATTCGGCAGTGCTTTGTGGACGGTTATTTGGGCGTTGATTCGCATCGTACCGCTGATGGTTGCGGTGTTGTTGTCGGTGGCTTATTTGACACTCGCCGAACGTAAAGTCATTGGCGCGATGCAAGGTCGTGTCGGCCCGCAAGTGGTCGGTCCCTACGGTTTATTGCAGCCGATTGCCGACGTGGTTAAATTGTTGGTCAAAGAAATCATTACGCCGACCCGCGCTGACAAACCCCTGTACTACTTGGGACCTTTGATGGTCTTGGTACCAGCATTTGCGGTATGGGCGGTGATTCCATTGGCCAAAGATTTTGTGGTTGCCAATGTCGATGCATCATTGCTCTACGTGATGTCGATTGCTTCGATTGGTGTGTATGGTGTGATTTTGGCAGGTTGGGCGACCAACTCCAAGTATGCATTCTTCGGCGCGATGCGCGCTTCTGCGCAAATGATTTCGTATGAAATTTCTATGGGTTTTGCCATTGTGGTCGTGCTCATGGTGTCCAACAGCTTGAACTTGACCAGCATTGTTGAAACGCAACAGCACGGCATGTTTTATAACAAGGGCATCAACTTCATGTCATGGAACTGGCTGCCCTTGTTGCCCATGTTCTTGGTCTACTTGATTTCCGGCGTTGCTGAGACCAATCGCCACCCATTTGACGTGGTTGAGGGTGAGTCTGAGATTGTGGCCGGTCACATGACTGAGTATTCGGGTATGGGTTTTGCTCTGTTCTTCTTGGCTGAGTACACCAATATGTACGTGATTGCTGCATTGACGTCCATTATGTTCTTGGGCGGCTGGGATGCACCCGTGGCGTTCTTGTCGTTTATCCCTGGTATCGTTT